>NZ_CP102951.1:2765000-3065000 GCF_024741815.1 Pseudomonas sp. LS1212 | reverse complement strand
TTCAATGCGACAAAAAAATCCAATATATTGCAGTTTTGGCCGCTATTGACTTCCTCAGGGCTTTCGGATTGACTGAATTAGTGAAAGGGCAGTGCATATTATTTTTAACAACAAAGGTGTTGCATCATGTCGGTACCTCTGCGTGCCGTTCAGCTTAACGAAGCGAACGCATTCCTTAAGAAACATCCTGAGGTTCTGTACGTTGACCTTCTGATTGCGGATATGAACGGCGTGGTGCGTGGCAAACGCATCGAGCGCACCAGTCTCCACAAGGTCTACGAGAAAGGCATTAACCTGCCGGCCTCCCTATTCGCCCTGGATATCAACGGTTCGACGGTGGAAAGCACCGGCCTGGGCCTGGACATCGGTGACGCTGACCGAATCTGTTATCCGATCCCCACCACCCTCTGCGTGGAACCCTGGCAAAAACGTCCAACCGCGCAATTGCTGATGACCATGCATGAACTGGAAGGTGACCCTTTCTTTGCCGACCCGCGCGAAGTGTTGCGCCGGGTGGTCAGCAAGTTCGATGAGCTGGGCCTGACCATCTGCGCCGCCTTCGAGCTGGAGTTCTACCTGATCGACCAGGACAACGTGAACGGTCGTCCGCAGTCGCCACGTTCGCCGATCTCCGGCAAGCGTCCGCAATCGACCCAGGTCTACCTGATCGACGACCTCGACGAATACGTCGACTGCCTGCAAGACATCCTCGAAGGCGCCAAGGAGCAGGGCATCCCGGCCGACGCCATCGTCAAGGAAAGTGCGCCGGCGCAGTTCGAAGTCAACCTGCATCACGTTGCCGACCCGATCAAGGCCTGCGATTACGCGGTACTGCTCAAGCGTCTGATCAAGAACATCGCCTACGACCATGAGATGGACACCACCTTCATGGCCAAGCCTTACCCGGGCCAGGCCGGCAATGGCCTGCACGTGCACATCTCGATACTCGACAAAGCCGGCAATAACATCTTCTCCAGTGAGGATCCCGAGCAGAACGCCGCATTGCGCCATGCAATCGGCGGTGTGCTCGAGACCCTGCCGGCGCAGATGGCCTTCCTCTGCCCGAACGTCAACTCCTACCGCCGTTTCGGCGCACAGTTCTACGTGCCCAACTCGCCGAGCTGGGGTATCGACAACCGTACCGTCGCGGTGCGGGTGCCGACCGGTTCCGCGGACTCGGTGCGCATCGAACACCGCGTCGCCGGTGCCGATGCCAACCCGTACCTGTTGATGGCTTCGGTGCTGGCAGGCGTGCACCACGGCCTGACCAACAAGATCGAGCCTGGTGCGCCGGTAGAAGGCAACTCCTACGAGCAGAATGAGCAGAGCCTGCCGAACAACCTGCGCGATGCCCTGCGCGAGTTGGACGACAGCGAAATCATGGCGCGTTATATCGATCCCGAGTACATCGATGTCTTTGTCGCCTGCAAGGAAAGCGAACTCGCCGAGTTTGAAAACTCCATTTCGGACCTTGAGTACAACTGGTACTTGCACACGGTCTGACGACCGACCCCATTACCTGCGTTGAGTTTATTTCATGGCTAAAAATCGCAACGACTGGGAGCAGAGCTTCCAGTCCCTCGAAATTGAAGGTCGGGCATTCATCGACGGCCAATACTGCCCGGCAGCCGACGGCGCTACGTTCGATTGCATCAGCCCGGTCGACGGACGCTTGCTTGCCAAGGTCGCCAGTACCGATGCTGCCGATGCCGAGGCAGCGGTCCAGGTCGCCCGCCAGACGTTCAACTCCGGCGTCTGGTCCGGCCTTGCCCCGGCAGAGCGCAAGCGCATCCTGATTGCCTTCGCCGATCTGATTCTTGAGCACAAAGAGGAGCTCGCCCTGCTCGAAACGCTGGACATGGGCAAGCCGATCAGCGACTCGCTGGCCATCGACGTGCCGGCGACCGCCAATGCGATCCGCTGGACCGCCGAGGCGATCGACAAGATCTACGACGAAGTCGCGCCGACTCCGCAGGACCAGCTGGGTCTCGTCACCCGCGAACCGGTGGGCGTAGTCGCGGCCATCGTGCCGTGGAACTTCCCGATGATCATGGCCAGCTGGAAATTCGCACCGGCGCTGGCAGTGGGTAACTCGTTCATTCTCAAGCCGTCTGAAAAGTCGCCGCTCACGGCGATCCGCCTGGCCCAGCTGGCACTGGACGCGGGGATCCCGAAAGGCGTCTTCAACGTGCTGCCAGGTTTTGGTCACACGGTCGGCAAGGCGCTGGCCTTGCATGCCGATGTCGATGTATTGGCCTTTACCGGTTCGACCGCTATTGCCAAACAGCTGATGATCTATGCCGGGCAAAGCAACATGAAACGCGTTTGGGCGGAGGCGGGCGGCAAGAGCGCCAACGTCGTGTTCGCCGATGCGCCGGACTTGCAGGCCGCCGCCCAGGCGGCTGCCGGTGCCATTGCCTTCAACCAGGGTGAAGTCTGCACCGCGGGTTCGCGCCTGCTGATCGAACGCTCGGTCAAGGATCAGTTCATGCCGATGCTGGTCGAGGCGCTGAAGGCCTGGAAACCAGGCCACGCGCTGGACCCGGCGACCACCGTGGGTGCCGTCGTCGATTCCCGCCAGCTCGAATCGGTGCTGCGTTACGTTCAGGTCGGCCAGGAGCAGGGCGCTCAGTTGATCGCCGGCGGCAGCCGTACCCTCGAGGACACCGGTGGCCTCTATGTGGAACCGGCGATTTTCGATGGCGTGACCAATGCGATGACGATCGCGCGCGAAGAGATCTTTGGCCCGGTGCTCTCGGTCATCACCTTCGACACGGCTGAACAAGCGCTGGAAATCGCCAACGACAGCATCTTCGGTCTGGCTGCCGGCGTCTGGACGCGCGATTTGAGCAAGGCGCACACCTTTGCCCGCGGCCTGCGTGCAGGCAGTGTCTGGGTCAACCAATACGACGGTGGCGACATGACCGCACCCTTCGGTGGTTTCAAGCAGTCGGGCAACGGTCGGGATAAATCGTTGCACGCGTTCGACAAATACACTGAGCTCAAGGCGACCTGGATCAAGCTTTAAATCCATTCGATTTACCTCACTTGGCGGCCAGCCTGGTGCTGGCCGCCGCTCTTTTTGCCCCTCGTTCGTGCAATTGGCGCAGCTGTGAGAGCAAACGTGATTTAATACTTGACGCCCAAGCCACTGGGTCGGGGAAAATGGGGGGCAATGACGTCATCGTCTGTGAACCACTCCCAATTCCTTCAAGTATCTTTCACATAAGGCTGCCATGGACACGGGGACTCGTCTCAAACTCGTACGCGAAAACTACAAGCTGTCCCAGCGCGAGCTGGCCAGGCGTAGCGGCGTTACGAATGCCACAATCTCCTTGATTGAACAGAATCGCGTGAGCCCTTCAGTCAGTTCGCTGAAGAAGCTGCTCGAAGGCTTTCCGATGTCGTTATCGGATTTCTTCACCTTCGATGAACCCCCTCGGGAAGATCGCTACGTATTCCGCTCCAACGAGCAGCCCGACCTGGGCCGCCATGGCCTGCGCCTGCTGCTCGTGGGTGCGCCGATACCGGGCCGGCAGATGCGTTTTCTGCGCGAACAGTACGCACCGGGCGCCAGCTCCGGCGAGGAACCCATCGTGCATACCGAAGGCGAGGAGTGCGGTCTGGTGACGCGCGGGACCATCGAGCTGACGGTCGACGGGCAAGTCAGCGTGCTCAATGCCGGCGACGGTTACTATTTTCCGACCACCTTGCCCCATCGCTTCCGCAATATCGGCCAGGACGAGGCCGAGATCATCAGTGCGAACACGCCTGCGAATTTCTGATCGGACCGCCATGGCGGTCCTTCCGGGTCGTGCGCGACCGCAGGCGCGCAGCGGAGATTGATGACGAGAGACGAGATATTTGGTATACCATAATACCAATTATCGACGAATCAGCGAGGTTGCACATGAAGGCTTACTGGATCGCTCACGTAGACGTCACCGACCCCGAGCAATACCAGCAATACACCCAGCGTGCACCGGCCGCGTTCGCCCTGTACGGCGGTAAGGTGCTGGCCCGGGCTGGGCGTTCGCAGGCGATGGAAGGCAGGCCTACGCCACAGCGCAGTGTGGTGATCGAGTTCGAGTCGTATGAGCAGGCGGTGGCGTGTTATCGGTCGGCGGAGTATCAGGAGGCGTGCCGGTATCGGCAGGGGGTGGCGCGGGCGGAGGTGATCATTGTCGAGGGATTTGAGGCCTGATGGTGGCTGTGCGGGCCTCATCGCGGGCAAGCCCGCTCCCACAGAGTTCGGCGCAGTCCCTGTGGGAGCGGGCTTGCCCGCGATGAGGCCGGTAAATCCAACACAACATTAACGGATGAAATGCACCTTCCCGGTATCATCATTGCCCATGTAAATCCCGTAAACCCCCGCCTGCCGCTCCTCGATATACCGCTCGAGAATCTGCCGGATCGCCGGGTAGTAGATGCTCTCCCAGGGAATCTCCTCAGGCGCGAAGAACCGGTAGTCCAGGGTCTCGGGCCCATACTGGCCGGTGATTTCCAGGGCGACGGCGCGGAAGATGATGTACACCTCGCTGATCTTCGGCACGCTGAAGATGGAGTAGGGCGAGAGGATCTCGGCGCGTACGCCGCTTTCTTCCCAGACCTCGCGCAAGGCCGCCTGTTCGGTGCTCTCGCCGCTTTCCATGAAGCCTGCCGGCAACGTCCAGGTGCCGGGGCGCGGGGGGATGGCGCGCTGGCACAAGAGGTACTTGCCGTCCTGCTCGATGATGCAGCCGGCAATGATCTTCGGGTTGATGTAATGGATGTAGCCACAGCCTTCGCACATCAGGCGCTCATGGGTATCGCCCTGGGGCTGGCGATTGACCAGCTCACCGCCACCACATTGCGGACAAAAGCGCGGGCTGGGCATGATCAGTGGCCTATGCGAGGTTCTTTGAGGGCGATTGGCAAGGCGATGTCGCGCACCTTGCCGGTTTCATTCTGCTTCTGGCGCAGGTATTCCAGTGCCACCTTGGCGGCGGAGCGCACGTGGTCGACCGAGGCCTGGTGCGCGGCCAGCGGGTCGCCGCTCTTGATCGCTTCGACGATGCGGACCATTTCCTGGTTGCTGGCGCCACGACGGTTTTCCTGGGACACGGACGTGGCGCGCAGGTAGCTGATGCGTGCCTGTAGCTGGCGCAGTTGCTGGGCAGCGACGTCATTGCCCGAACCTTCGAGCAACACGTCGTAGAAACCCTGCACCGATTCGAGCACCTGTTGCAGTTCGCCCTCCTCGAGGGCCTTGCGGTTCTCCTCGAGGGCCTTTTCCAGGGCACGAATGTCCTTGGCCTTGGCGTTGAGGGTAAACAGCTGGACGATCAGGCCTTCGAGCACGCAACGCAGCTCGTAGATATCCCGGGCATTCTCCAGGGTGATGATGGCGACCCGCGGGCCCTTGGCATCGGCGAATTCCACCAGCCCTTCGGATTCCAGATGGCGCAGGGCTTCGCGAACCGAGGTCCGGCTCACGCCCAGACGGTCGCAAAGGTCGCGCTCGACCAGGCGATCGCCCGGGAGCAATTGAAAGCTCATGATGGCGCTGCGCAGCTTGTCCAGCACGATTTCGCGCAGGGTGACGGGGTTGCGATTGACCTTGAAGCTGTCGTCGAGTGGCTGGCGTTTCATTGGGTCCGCTCTAATAATGGCTGTCGCAGATGCTGCCGGATGTTCAAACAGCCATTCGTTAACTGGATGCCTCAGCGTCGGCCTCGGCGAAGGCTTCGCGAGCGAGACGGAAACTGTCTACGGCCGCGGGTACACCGCAATAGATACCGACCTGAAGCAGAATTTCACGTATTTGTTCACGACTCAGGCCGTTACGCAAGGCGCCGCGTACATGGAGCTTGAGTTCATGGGGGCGATTGAGCGCCGAAATCATCGCCAAGTTTATCATGCTGCGTTCCTTGAGCGATAAACCCTCGCGGCCCCAGACGTGGCCCCAGCAGTACTCGGTGACCATCTCCTGCAGAGGGCGGTTGAAGTCGTCGGCATTCTCGATCGACTTGTTCACGTACGCCTCGCCCAGCACCTGGGTGCGAATGGCCAGGCCCTTTTCGTATTTTTCATTGCTCATGTGCTGATCCTCCTGCCGCGTTACAGTCCACCCATGAGGGTGTATTTGATCTCAAGGTAATCGTCGATGCCGTACCTGGAGCCCTCGCGGCCAAGGCCGGAAGACTTGATACCGCCAAAGGGCGCGACTTCCGTGGAAATCAGCCCTTCGTTGATCCCGACCATGCCGTACTCCAGCGCCTCGCTCATGCGCCAGGCCCGGCCCAGGTCGCGGGTGTAGCAGTAGGCGGCCAGGCCGAACTCGGTGTCGTTGGCCATGTGCACGGCCTGGGCTTCGTCGCTGAAGCGGAACACCGCCGCCAGTGGCCCGAAGGTTTCCTCGCGGGCGACCTTCATTTGCGTGGTGAGCTCGGCCAGCACGGTAGGCTGGAAGAAACCATGGCCCAGGGCATGCCGTTCGCCGCCGCAGAGCAGTCGTGCGCCTTGTTCCAGGGCATCCTCGACATGTTCCTGGACCTTGGCCACGGCGCGTTCGTTGATCAACGGCCCCTGGCTGACACCCTCATCGAAGCCGTTGCCGACGTTGAGCTCACACACCCGTTCGGCCAGGCGCGTGACGAAGGCGTCATGGATGCCGTCCTGCACCAGGAAGCGGTTGACGCACACGCAGGTCTGGCCGGCGTTGCGGAATTTGGCGATCAGCGCGCCTTCGACGGCGCGCTCCAGGTCGGCATCGTCGAAGACGATAAAGGGCGCGTTGCCGCCCAGTTCCAGCGAGACTTTCTTCAAGGTCGGCGCGCACTGGGCCATCAGCAACTTGCCGATGGCGGTGGAGCCGGTGAAGGACAGCTTGCGCACCACGGGGCTGGCGGTCAGTTCGCCGCCGATGGCCACGGCATCGCCGGTGATGACGTTGAAAATGCCGGCTGGAATACCGGCTTGCTCCGCCAGGGCGGCCATGGCCAGGGCCGAGAACGGCGTTTCCGGCGCCGGCTTGACGATGACCGGGCAGCCAGCAGCCAGGGCGGGCCCGGCCTTGCGGGTGATCATTGCCGCCGGGAAATTCCACGGGGTGATGGCCGCGACCACACCGATCGGCTCCTTGCTGACCACGATACGGGCATCGGGCTTGTGGCTGGGGATGGTGTCGCCATAGATGCGCTTGGCTTCTTCGGCGAACCATTCGATGAAGCTGGCGGCATAGAGAATCTCGCCACGGGCCTCACTCAGCGGCTTGCCTTGTTCCAGGGTGAGGATTTCGGCCAGGGCCTCGGCGTTCTCCAGCATCAGCGCATGCCAGCGCTTGAGTAGGCTGCTGCGCTCCTTGGCCGTGCGTGCGCGCCAGGCGGGCCAGGCGGCGTTGGCGGCGGCGATGGCTTCACGGGCTTCAACGGCGCCAAGGTTCGGCACCTGGCCGATGCATTGGCCGGTGGCGGGGTTGAAGATGTCCTGGCGTGTGCCATCGGACGCATCGCGCCATTGGCCATCGAGATAGGCCTGCTGGCGGAACAGTTGCAAGGCTGCTGGGGTCATGCCGGCTCCGGGCGTGTTGAATAAAAAGGGGCCGCTACCGAGTGTGGGGTAGTGCGCGGCCCTGAAGAAAAGCGTCAGGCGAGGGTGGGCAAGGCGCCCAGCTTGCCTTTGTGGTAAACCATCGGCGTCACCGGTGCTTCGGGCAGGATCAGGTTCTTCACCGCGCCGACGATGATGGCGTGGTCGCCGCCATCGTATTCACGCCACAGTTCGCACTCGATGATCGCCGTGGCCTTGCTCAGCAGCGGGTTGCCCAGCTCGCTCAGGTGCCACTCGATGCCGGCGGCCTTGTCCTTGCCCTTGCCGGCAAAGGCGTAGGCTTCGGCTTGCTGGTCAGCGGACAGCAAATGAATGGCGAACTGTTTGCTCTGGTGCAGCACCGGGTAAGTGTCGGAGCCGTAGTTGGGGCAAAACAGCACCAGCGCCGGGTCGATCGACAGGGCGCTGAAGGCGCTGGCGGTAATGCCGACAATCTCGCCTTGCGCGTCGAGCGTGGTGACCACGGTCACACCGGATGGGAATGAGCCCATCACCTCTTTGTAAATGCCGGGTTCGATCATGTCAGGCCACCTCTTAACGCATCACGAAAGGGTCGGGCATCGGCGCTTGCGAGAGGTTGATCCATACCGTTTTCAGCTCGGTATAGGCCAGCACCGAATCGATGCCGCTCTCGCGACCGTAGCCGCTGTTCTTGAAACCGCCGATCGGCGCCATGGCCGAGACCGCGCGGTAGGTGTTGACCCAGATGATCCCGGAGCGCACATCGCGAGCCAGGCGGTGGGCACGGCCCAGGTCGCGAGTCCAGATCCCGGCGGCCAGGCCGAACTGCGAGTCGTTGGCGATGGCCAGGGCCTCGGCCTCGTCCTTGAAGCGGATCACCGAGGCGACCGGTCCGAAGACTTCTTCCTGCATGATCTTCATCGAGTTGTGATCGCATTCGAACAGGGTCGGCTCGTAGTACCAGCCCGCGCTGTCCATTTGCGGACGCTTGCCGCCCAGGCGCAGGCGCGCACCTTCGGCGATCGCGTCGGCGACCAGGCCTTCGACCACCGCCAGTTGCTGGGCGGTGGCCATGGGGCCCATTTCGCTGGTTTCGTCCTGTGGGTTGCCGATGCGGATGCGCTTGGCCCGGGCGATCAGGCGTTCGACGAACTCGTCGTAGATTTCATCTTGCACCAGCAGGCGCGAACCGGATACGCAGCTCTGCCCGGAGGCGGCGTAGATGCCGGCCACGGCGCCGTTGATGGCGCTGTCCAGATCGGCGTCGGCGAAGATGATGTTCGGCGACTTGCCACCCAGTTCCAGCGACAGCTTGGCGAAGTTCTCGGCGCTGCTGCGCACCACATGGCGAGCCGTGGCCGCGCCGCCGGTGAAGGCGATCTTGCGCACCAGCGGATGGCGGGTGAGTGCAGCGCCGGTGCTCGGGCCATAACCGGTGACGACGTTGACCACACCTGGAGGAATGCCGGCTTCCAGGGCCAGGCGCGCCAGCTCGAGAATGGTTGCCGAAGCGTGTTCCGACGGCTTGAGCACGATGGTGTTGCCCGCCGCCAGGGCTGGCGCCAGTTTGATCGCGGTCAGGTACAGCGGGCTGTTCCAGGGGATGATCCCGGCGACCACGCCGATCGGCTCGTGCACTGTGTAGGCGAACAGGTCGGGCTTGTCCAGCGGCAAGGTGCCGCCTTCGAGCTTGTCGGCCAGGCCCGCGGTGTAGTGGAAGAACTCCGGCAGGTAGTTGACCTGGCCACGGGTCTCGCGGATCAGCTTGCCGTTGTCGCGGCTTTCCAGCTGCGCCAGGTGCTCCTTGTTCTCACCGATCAGGTCACCCAGGCGGCGCAACAGCTTGCCCCGGGCGGTGGCGCTGAGGCCACGCCAGGCCGGGTTCTCGAAGGCTTTCTGGGCGGCCTGGACGGCGCGCTCCACATCGGCTTCGTCGGCATCGGGCAGTTCGGCCCAGGCTTGCGCCAGGGCTGGGTTGAGGCTTTCGAAGGTCTTGCCGGACAGCGCATCGACCCATTGGCCGTCGATGCACATCTGGAAACGTGCGAGTGTCATGCAACTATCCCCTTTGCTGAGTTCTGAAGGGTTTGTGCGTTGTTGAGAAAGTCCAGCAGCACCTGGTTGACCAGGCGCGGCGACTCTACCGGCATCATGTGCCGTTGTTCGGCGAGCACGGCAACCTGCGCACCGGGAATGCGCTCGGCCAGTTGCCGGGCCATTTCCGGGGTGGAGCCCGGGTCCAGTTCGCCGGTGGCGATCAGGGTTGGTGCCTGGATATTGCCCAGGTCGTCGGCGCGGTACATGTCCTGGGTTGCGAACAGCTCATAGGTGGTCAGGTAACCCTGGGGGTCATTGCTGGCCAGGGTCTGGCGGATCGCGGCGATCTGCGCCGGGTTGGCCGCCTGGTATTCGCGGCTGAACCAGCGTGACAGGGCGGCTTCGGCATTGGCGTCCGGGCCATGTTCGGCGGCCTGGGCAGTACGCTCGATCACCCCGGCACGCTGTTCGGGCGTGCGGTTGAACACGCTGTTCAAGACCACCAGCCCCTCCAGGTGCTGCGGGTAGTGCAGGGCGAAGGCCCGTGCCACCAGGCCGCCCATGGAAAAGCCGATAACCGTTGCCTTGGGCAGCTGCAAGTGTTCGAGCAATTCGAGCAGTTGGTCGGCATAGCCGAGCAGCCCGGTGCCCGAGGCCGGGCGCGGGCTGGCGCCATGGCCGAGCATGTCATAGGCAATGACGCGGTAGTGCGCAGCGAGACCAACGATCTGGCCGCCCCACATCTCTTTGTTCAAGCCCACGCCGTGGATCAGTACCACGGGTTGGCCTTGGCCGGTCGCCAGGTAACTGGTGCCGGCCGGGGTGCGTTCAGCGGTGAGCCGAATCATGGGTCGCTCCTTGGTGACACGCCCGATTATTGTTGTTGGGCTTTTTCTGCAGCCAGTTCTTCCAGGTCGATGTAACGGTTGCCGATGCGCGGGTGCAGGCGGCCACCGTCGGCGCAACCCAGCACGACGACGATTTCGTCGGCACGCGGCGCGTCTTCGATCTGCATTTCCAGGGTGATGTAGTGCGAGCGCAGGCCTTCGTCATCCTTGTGCATCATCGGGATCTGGATCGAGGTGCCAGGACCGCCGCGCTTGTTGGTAAAGCTCAGGTAGCTCTTGGCCTTGACCGCTTCGCGGTAGTGGTTGCCGAAGCGCAGGGTATGGATCACCGCCGAGGCGTGCTCGATCTCGCCATCGGCACCGACCACGGCGGCCTTGCCATAGGCTTCGATCTTCTCGGCGCCGCCGATGATGCCGACCAGACGCTCGACCATCAGGGCACCCAGGCCTGAGCAGTTTTCACGGATTTGCGGCTTGAGGTCTTCGACGAAGCCGCCTATCCATGGGTTCTTGATCACGACGGCCAGGCCAACCATGGTCACGGGCTTGTCGGCGGCCTTGCCGCCCTCGATGAAGGTTTCTTCGACATAGCTGACGATTTTGCGAATTTCGAAACTCATGACCTGCTCCATATGAGAGTGGGGGTAAGCGTGCTGTATGATGGTATACCATAATATTGTGTATGCAAGCCCTCTGTGCAAGTTCGTGCTGCTTCGAGTCGACAGAAGGTCGTTAAAGGCCGGCAGGCGCCGCCTGTGGCGCCAATTGACTGGAACTTTGCCTGCGCTTGCGTTAGCGTTCCGCTGCTGACGCCAAGGCCGGCGTCGATAAGGACTCGTTTCAATGATTCAACCCACTGCGCTACAGGTTAAAGTCGCCAGCGAGATCCTCACGGCAATCCAGTCCGGCGAGTTGGCCCCTGGCAGCCATCTCAAGGAAGTCGAACTGGCCGAGCGTTTCGGCGTGTCCCGTTCTCCGGTGCGTGGCGCACTGGCTTACCTGGCTTCGCAAGACTTGATCGAACCCCTGCCGGCACAGGGCTACGGGGTGCGCGCCCAGCCGGTCAGCGCCGAACAGGCCAAGGTCAGCCTGCCGGTAGGTGAAGATGAAGACTTGTATCAGCGCCTGATCGATGATCGGCTTGCCCAGGCGTTGCCCGACCAGGTCATGGAAAGTGATCTGCTGCGGCGCTATGGGGTTGGCAAGGCGGTGTTGCGCCGTTGCTTGCTGCGCCTGTCCGACGAAGGAGTGATGCAGCGCAAGCATGGCCACGGCTGGATGTTCCTGCCGACCTTGAGCTCACCGGCCAAGCGTTTCGAGAGTTACCGCTTTCGTATGCTGCTGGAGCCCGCCGGGCTGCTTGAGCCGACTTATCACCTGCCAAAGGAACGCTTGCAGCGTTGCCGTGAGCGTCAACTGGCGCTGCTCGAGGGAACGCCGGACAGCCTCAGCTTCTTCGAGGCCAACGCCGAGTTCCATGAGTTGCTGGCCAGCGCCTCGGGCAACTCGTTCATCCTGCAGACCGTACAACAGCAGAACCGGCTGCGCCGCCTTACGGAATTTCATACGGTGTCGAATATCGAACGGGTGCGCACCTCCTGCCGCGAGCACCTGGAGATACTCGATGCGCTGGAGCAGGGCGATCGGGAATGGGCGTCGACCTTGCTCTACCGGCACCTGAAGGTGGCCAGCGGTCTCAACGAGATCCGCAAGAAGAGCTGAGCCGGGTCAGGGTACCAATATCGATTTGACCTTGTCGCGCAGCTGGTCGATCGAGAAGGGCTTGCCGATCACGTGCATGCCCTGCGGCACCTCGATATTTTCAGCATAGCCACTGGCAAAGAGCACCGGCAGACGTGGACGAATTTCCCGAGCTCTGGTGGCCAACGCCATGCCATCCATTCCAGGCAGGCCAACGTCCGTCATCATCAGATCGATGGCCTGGCCCTGGTCCTCGATTATTCTCAGCGCTGAATCACTGCCGTCAGCTTCCAGTACTGTGAACGCAAGCTCCTCAAGCACGTCGACTATCAGCATGCGCACAATGGCGTCGTCTTCGACGACGAGTATGATGCTGTCGGACATCTTGGGTATCCCGCTCAGGTAATTGTGACGCCTGGGACAGGCGGTTAATTATCAATACGCCTGGGTGGCCGTTAAGTTCCCATGGCCTTGTGAAATCCTGATGCGCTGTGCAGGAGCCTGCACAAGGACCGCTACGGAATTTTTAGCACGGTCTGCGGCCCAATGACTGGCAATTAGTGTCATACCCTTCTAGAAACCCTAGTGACACCGCAGAAAATCAGTAAGGAACAGCTGATCATTTGCCGGTACATCACACCTTTTGCTCCAGCGTGCGGCACACTCCAGTCATCGTCACATCGTCCAGGCCTTTGAAGATGATCCAGCCTCCTGCTATTGATGAGCGCAGTTTCCGCAAGCTTCTGAGCCGCAACGTGTCCCTGCCCCTGGGGGTAGGCCTGTTGAGCGCGATGGTATTCGCCGCCGTCATCAGCTACTTGCTCTCGGTCATCCAATGGGTGGAACACACTGACCGGGTCATCACCAACGCCAATGAAGCGCTGAAGCTCTCCATCGACATGGAAACCGGCATGCGCGGTTACCTGATCACGGGCGATGAGCAGTTTCTCGATCCCTACGAAGTCGCCAGGCCGCGCATCACTGCCGAGCTGTCGTCGCTCAGGGACCGAGTGGCGGACAACCCGCAGCAGGTCGACCGGGTGGCCCGGTTGCAGGCCCTGCAGAATGAATGGGACAGCTTCGCCCGGCAGATGATTGCGTTGCGCCGTGGCAATGGCGACTACCCCGCAGCAGTCCGGGCCGGCCAGGGCAAGCGCCTGACCGATGAAATCCGCAAGGAGTACGATCAGTTCGTCTCGATGGAGCAGCAACTGCGGGTTGCACGCAATGAAGATGTCAGCCGCACCACCGTCCTGGCCAGCGCGATGTACCTGTTGTTTGTAGTGGTTCTCAGCTGCCTGCTGGCCTTTTTCGGCCGACGGGATCTGCTCGAGCTGTCGAATAGCTACTCAGCCAGCCTGGTGTCCCAACAGAACAGTGCCAGGCGCTTGCAACAACAAGCCTGGCTACGTACCGGCCAGACCGAACTGGCCGACCAGGTGCTGGGCCAGCTGTCCCTGCAGATGCTGGGGCGCAACATCCTGGAGTTTTTTGCCCGCTACCTGGGCAGCGTCGTGGCGGCGGTCTATGTGCGCGATGAGCATGGCGGCCTGCGCAGGGTTGCCTCCTATGGTTTCTCCGGCGAGCAGGAGGCCCAGGAGCAAACCCTGCAAAGTGGCGAAGGCATCGTCGGCCAGGCGGTCCAGCAGGCGCGGCTGCTGCGCCTGGACGACGTGCCGGGCGACTACTTCAAGTTCAGTTCGGGCCTGGGCGAAGGCTCGCCACGCAGTGTGCTGGTGGTGCCGACCACCAACGATGAGCAGATCAACGGGGTGGTGGAGCTGGGCTTTTTGCGTGAGTTGGCCGAGCGTGATATCGAACTGCTGGAGCTGCTGGCCAGTAACCTGGGTACCTCGATCGAGGCAGCGCGCTATCGCCAGCGCCTGCAGGAAGTCCTTGCCGAGACCCAGCAGCTCAATGAAGAGTTGCAGGTGCAGCAGGAAGAACTCAAGACCGCCAACGAAGAGCTCGAAGAGCAGTCATGCGTGCTCAAGGAGTCCCAGGCGCACCTGGAAGCGCAGCAGGCGGAACTGGAGCAGACCAACGAGCAACTGGCCGAGCGTACCGAAGCGCTGGCCGAACAGCGCGATGCACTGAACCGCCGCAATGCCGACTTGAAGGAGGTCCAGGCACTGCTCCAGGACCGCGCCGATGAACTGCAGCGCTCAAGCAAGTACAAGTCCGAGTTTCTGGCCAACATGTCCCACGAGCTGCGCACACCGCTCAACAGTTCGCTGATCCTGGCCAAACTGCTGGCCGAGAACCCACAGGGCAACCTCAGTGAGGAGCAGGTCAGGTTCAGCGAGTCGATCTATTCGGCCGGTAATGACCTGCTGAACCTGATCAACGATATTCTCGATATTTCCAAGGTCGAGGCCGGCAAGCTCGACATGCGTCCGGAAAACACCAGCGTGGTGCGCCTGGCCGAAGGCTTGCGCGGCATGTTCCAACCCTTGGTGGCGCAAAAACAGCTGACGTTCACGCTGGAAATCGAGCCCGACGTCCCGCAAATGCTCTACACCGACCGCCAGCGCGTCGAGCAGATTCTCAAGAACCTGCTGTCCAATGCGCATAAGTTCACCGAGCACGGCAATGTCGGCTTGCGCGTCTCTCGTCTGCCTGCCGGTGGCATCGCCTTTGCCGTGCACGACAGCGGCATTGGTATCGCCGACGATCAACAACAGAGCATTTTCGAAGCCTTCCGTCAGGCCGACGGCACCACCAACCGCCGCTACGGCGGCACCGGCCTTGGCCTGTCGATCTCGCGTGACCTGGCGCTGCTGCTGGGCGGGCGGATCACCGTCAGCAGCGAACTGGGGCAGGGCAGCACCTTTACCCTGGAGTTGCCGGAACATTATCAGCCAGCGCCAGCGGATGAAGCGCCGGTTTCGTCGCTCAGTCCTCCGCTCGATGTCGTTCCCGACAGCGTCGAGGCGACCGAGCCGGCCGCCGCGTTCCCCGATGACCGGGGGCTCGCCCCGTTTGCCAATCGTTGCATCCTGGTGATCGAGGACGAACCGAATTTTGCCCGGATCCTCTTTGACCTGGCCCACGAGCTGGGCTACAGCTGCCTGGTCGCCCAAGCCGCCGACGAAGGCTTCGACCTGGCCGAGCGCTTTGTTCCCGACGCAGTCCTGCTCGATATGCGCCTGCCGGACCATTCCGGCCTGACCGTGCTGCAGCGGCTCAAGGAGCTGCCGGCCACTCGGCACATCCCGGTCCATGTAATTTCGGTCGAGGACCGTGTCGAGGCTGCCATGCACATGGGGGCCGTCGGCTATGCGTTGAAACCGACCAGCCGCGAACAACTCAAGGAAGTCTTCTCTCGCCTCGAAGCCAGGCTGACGCAGAAGCTCAAGCACATTTTGCTGGTGGAGGACGATGACCTGCAACGCGACAGCATCGCCCGCCTGATCGGCGACGAGGACATCGAAATCACCGCCGTAGGCCTGGCCCAGGAAGCACTCGATCTGCTGCGCGCGAACGTCTACGACTGCATGATCATCGACCTCAAGTTGCCGGACATGCAGGGCAACGATCTGCTCAAGCGCATGTCCAGCGAGGAGATCCGTTCGTTCCCGCCGGTGATCATCTATACCGGTCGCAACATGACCCGCGAGGAAGAGGCGGAGCTGTTCAAGTATTCGCGCTCGATCATCATCAAGGGCGCGCGTTCGCCAGAGCGCCTGCTCGATGAAGTGACGCTGTTTCTGCACCAGGTCGAATCGAAGTTGTCCCACGAACGCCAGAAAATGCTCAAGACCGCGCGCAGTCGTGACAAGGTCTTCGAAGGGCGCAAGATCCTCCTGGTCGATGACGATGTGCGCAATATTTTCGCACTGACCAGCGCCCTGGAGCATAAGGGGGCGACTGTCGAAATAGGTCGCAACGGTCGCGAAGCCATTGAGAAACTCAATGCAGTGGAGGACATTGATCTGGTGCTGATGGATGTGATGATGCCGGAAATGGACGGCTTTGAAGCGACCCGGCTGATCCGCCTGGAACCGCGCTGGCGCAAGCTGCCGATCATCGCCGTCACGGCCAAGGCCAAGGCCATGAAGGACGACCAGGAGCGTTGCCTGCAGGCCGGCGCCAACGATTACCTGGCCAAACCCATCGACCTGAACCGGCTGTTTTCTTTGATCCGGGTGTGGTTACCGCAAATGGAGCGAATCTAGGGACATGGCAACGGAGCGCAATACCGATATCGAGATTCATCTGCTGATGGAGGCCATCTACCTCAAGTACAGCTACGATTTTCGCGACTATTGCGGGTCCTCGATCAAGCGCCGTGTCCTGTATGCGCTGCACCAACTGCAATGCAATACCGTGTCGGCCTTGCAGGAGCGGGTGCTGCACGACCCCACGACGTTGAGGCAATTGCTGCAGTACCTGACCATACCGGTCAGCGAGATGTTTCGCGACCCCATGCACTTCCTGGCGATACGTCGCGAAGTGGTACCGCTGCTCAAGACCTACCCCTCGATCAAAGTCTGGATCGCCGGTTGCAGCACGGGCGAGGAGGTCTATTCCATGGCCATCCTGTTGCGCGAGGAAGGTTTGCTCGATCGCACCATTATCTATGCTACCGATATCAATCCGAGCTCACTGGAAAAGGCCAAGCAAGGAATCTATTCGATGCACAGCGTTCGCGCCTATACGGGGAATTACCAGAAAGCCGGTGGTCGATGCTCGTTCGCCGACTATTACACGGCCGCCTATGGCAACGCGATCTTCGACAGCCGCCTGCGTGAGAACGTGACGTTCGCCGACCACAGCCTGGCGACCGACAGTGTGTTCTCCGAAACCCAGCTGATTTCATGCCGCAACGTGCTGATCTACTTCAACAAGAAATTGCAGGACCGGGCCTTCGGCCTGTTCCATGAATCGTTGTGCCACCGCGGTTTTCTGATGCTTGGCAGCAAGGAAACGCTGGACTTCTCTGCCTATGCCGATCAGTTCGAAGCATTGGCCAGGAAGGAAAGGATCTTCCGCAAATCATGAACAGGCCCGAAGCGATTGTCATCGGTGCCCGCGGGCAGCCCTCAAGCTGCATGCGCCTGATTTCATTCTCCCATTGAACGGCATAGGGCATTTGCTCGCCGAGCTGGAAAAAACCCCATGCCAAGCAACATCGAAGCGAAATTGCTGATCGTCGACGACCTGCCAGAGAAGCTGTTGGCGCTGGAGGCGCTGATCAGGGGGGAGGATCGCGCCGTCTACAAGGCCTTGTCTGCCGACGAAGCCCTTTCCCTCCTGCTGCAACATGAATTCGCCATGGCCATTCTCGATGTCCAGATGCCCGGGATGAACGGCTTTGAATTGGCCGAGCTGATGCGCAGCACGGCAAAGACCAAGAGCATTCCCATTGTCTTCGTCAGTGCCGCAGGCCGGGAAATGAACTACACCTTCAAGGGCTATGAAAGCGGCGCGGTGGATTTCCTGCACAAGCCGCTGGATATCCATGCGGTCAAGAGCAAGGTCAGTGTGTTTGTCGACCTCTACCGCCAGCGCAAGGCCATCAATCGACAAGTCGAAGCGTTGGAATGCAGCCGCCGGGAGCAAGAGGTGCTGCTCGAGCGCCTCCAGGTGACCCAGGAAGAACTCGAGCATGCGGTGCGCATGCGCGATGACTTCATGTCCATCGTCTCGCACGAAGTGCGTACGCCCCTGAACGGGTTGATCCTGGAAACCCAGTTGCGCAAGTTGCACCTGGATCGGGGCAACGCCGATGCGTTTACCCTCGACAAAATGCGTGCCATGGTCGATCGCGATGAGCGGCAGATCAAGAGCCTGATCCGTTTGATCGAAGACATGCTCGACGCCTCGCGCATTCGCACCGGCAAGCTGTCGATCCGGCCTACAGGTTTCGACCTGACGAAACTGGTCGCCAGAATGCTGGAAAACTTCGCCCCACAGGTGGCGGATGCCGATGCGTCATTGAGCCTGGATGCACCGTACCCCGTGCTCGGAACCTGGGACGAGTTCCGCATCGAGCAGGTTATCGCCAACCTGC
The DNA here is from genome assembly GCF_024741815.1 of Pseudomonas sp. LS1212. NCBI lineage: Bacteria > Pseudomonadati > Pseudomonadota > Gammaproteobacteria > Pseudomonadales > Pseudomonadaceae > Pseudomonas > Pseudomonas sp. LS1212. The sequence continues at coordinate 3,046,847 of NZ_CP102951.1, read as the reverse complement.
TGACCAATGCCTTGCGCTACGGTGCCAAGAGCCCGATTCATGTCAGGGTCTACGTCGACAAGGGCATGGCCTGTGTCGACGTATCCGACCAGGGTATTGGCATCAGCGTAGAAAACCAGAAGCGCATTTTCCAGCAGTTCGAGCGGGTTTCGGCCAGTCATATCAGTGCCGGGCTGGGGTTGGGGCTGTACATTTCCGAGCAGATCGTGGCCGCCCATGGCGGAACCATCAGCGTGCAGAGTGCGGTCGGTGAAGGGGCGTTGTTCCATGTCAGCCTGCCCTTGTCGAATAATACTGTAAGCTAGGCCTGATAAAGTCCCGCGACCAGGCAACCTCCTTCAGTTGGCATGGTCGTATGGGCAGATAGAGACAACATAGGCTTTCCATGAGTGAAGATGCAGAAGATGTCGTCCTGATCGTTGAGGACGAGCCCGCGATTCTAATGGTGCTCGCCGCCTATCTATCAGGCGAGGGCTATCGGGTCCTGCAGGCAGAAAACGGTGAGCAAGCGTTCGAGATTCTTGCGAGCAAACCGAACCTGGATTTGATGATTACCGACTATCGTTTGCCGGGAGGGATTTCCGGATTGATGATCGCCGAGCCTGCCGTGAAGCTACGCCCGGACTTGAAGGTGATATTCATCAGTGGTTATCCGCAGGAGATTCTTGAATCTGGCAGCCCGATCGCGCGCACGGCGCCGATCCTGGCCAAGCCGTTTGATCTGGATATCCTGCAAGAAGAGATTCAGAAGCTGTTGGCCTGATCCTGCGCCTCGTGGGGCAGGGCAGGCTCGGCAATCGCTTGCTGACCGCTATGGCGCGGTAAATACACACTGACGGTGGTTCCCTTGCCAACCTGGCTTTTGATCGCTGCATGCCCCTGCGATTGCTTGCAGAAACCGTAGATCATCGAAAGCCCCAGGCCCGTGCCCTGGCCAATGGGCTTGGTGGTGAAAAATGGGTCGAACGCGCGATTGATGATGCTCTGCGGCATGCCACAACCGTTGTCGCTCACGCTCAGGACCACATAGTCACCGACCGCCAGGTTGTGTTGGTTACGGGTAAGCGCTCGTCCAGGTATTGATTGCATGTCTGGATTCGCAGCTGCCCGCCGTTGGGCATGGCGTCACGGGCGTTGATCACTAGGTTGAGCAGGGCACTTTCCACTTGATGAGGGTCGGCTTCGGCTACCCACAAATCCTGGCCCAGGTCCAGCTGGAGCTCGATGCATTCATTGAGGCTTCCCTGCAGAAACTCGGCCATGGCCGTGACCAACGGGTTCAGCTCCACAGGTTTTGAGTCGAGCGACTGGCGGCGGGAGAATCCTACCAGACTGATCAGCGTAGCGGGAGGGAAGGGCCGTTCCAGGAGCATCACATTGCCCAGTTGCGCGCCAGGGCTGGTAACCGGCCGTTGAGCCTGTTTGCCACTGGCGGTCATCAGCGCCCGCCCTCGCGGGTCAGGGGAAAGGTGACGACAGGCGGCATTGGCCAACAAACAGCTCTCTATCACTGGACCACGCCCGTTGCGGGCGGTTCAACTTCGGATTCAGAGCCCTTGTTGCAGGATCGGATCGTCAGGGTTCTGCTGCTCCAGTTGGGCCAGCAGTACCTGCACATTCTGCAGTTGCCCGGTTTCCTTCCAATAGCTGATCAGCAGCAGCCGTGCCTTGCGGTTGGCGGGTTGTTGCGCAAGGATGGCTTCGAGCTGTTTCTGGGCGGCCTCGACTTGTTCCAGGTCGTGCAGGCTGGTAGCCAGGGTGTAGCGATACTGGGAGTTGTCCGGCTCAAGCTCCAGCGCCCTGGCAAAGGCAAGCAAGGCGTACTCGCTTTGCCCGTGGCGCAGCAACCAGAGGCCCAGCTCGTGTTGCAGGAACGCCGAGTCCGGGTGGCGGATCAGTTGATCGGCCAATACTTGCCGCGACTGGTCGGTTTGCCCCTGGCGTTCCAGGACCTGGACCTGGAGCGCCACTGCATCGAGGTCGTCAGGCGTGAGCGTCAGGCAACGCTGCAGAGCAGCCAGGGCCTCGGGGTAGGCACCGTCATGCAGGTACAGCCGCGCCAGCAGCAGTTGCGCGGGGCCGTCGTCGAGCTCGGCCTGGAGGACTCGAACATATTCATCCAGCACCGTCTGCAGCGGCCCGTAATACAACCCGAGTTCATCGGGGCCAAGGCCGAGCATGGCCTTGGCGGCGGCAAAGCGTATCCTGTGGTCGTCGTCGCTCAGTAACGGGCCGAGCAACAGGCTGCGTTGCGGTCCTGGTACCAGGCCGACCACGCTGTCGATCGCAGCCTGGCGGACCAGTGGCGAGGGGTGCTGCAAGTCCGCATCGGCCAGCTTCAAGGCTTGCGGGCTGGGGTAGTTGGGTAGCTCGGCGTGCAGGCTGGCGCGGCGCACGTCCGAAAGATCGCTGCGGGCCAGTTGCTGGTACAGCACGCGTGCAGCGCCAGGCAGGCCATTGTGTGCCTGCTCCAGAGCCTTGGTGTAACTGTGCTTGAGCGTCTGGGGTGGTTCTGGCGCATCATCGCGCAGGACATACCAGCCCACGCCCAGGATGACGAGCAGTATCAGGCTGATGGTCGAATAACGTGGAGCCTTGGGCATGCGTGAATCCGAGCCGCGAAAAGGGCCTCAGCTTCGGTCAGGTGACGGCCGGAGTCAAACCCGTTGCGTTCGTCACAGGATTTTTGCGGCTTTTTCAACGCATGGGACACCTGTTGAGCTTAGTCGAACAGGCTGGCGACACCGACATCGGCTGTCTGCACCGCCACGCTCAGGGTGAAGGCGAAATGTAGCAGCTGCCGCCAGGCTGCGCTGGAGTCCCGCAGGGCTCCCCTGGCGGTGTTTACAGCGAATCAACAGCCGTGCGCTGCACCGGTTTGCCTTTCCCGGCCAACCGCATCACCACCACGAAAAACACCGGTACGAACACCACTGCCAGGGTCGCGCTGAGCATGCCGCCGACCACACCGGTACCGATGGCCTGTTGGCTGGCGGAACTGGCGCCGGTGGCGATGGCCAGCGGGACCACGCCCAGGATGAATGCCAGGGAGGTCATGACAATCGGCCGCAGGCGCAGGCGCGAAGCCTGGACAGTGGCGTCGATCAGATCGTGCCCTTCATCGACCAGGCTTTTGGCGAACTCGATGATCAGAATCGCGTTCTTGGCCGACAGCCCGATCAGGGTAATCAGCCCGACCTTGAAGAACACATCGTTGGGCATCCCGCGCAAGGTGACCGCCAATACCGCACCCAGCACGCCGAGCGGAACCACCAACAGCACCGATGTCGGTATCGACCAGCTCTCATAGAGGGCCGCCAGACACAGGAACACGATCAACAGCGACAAGCCCAGCAGCATCGGCGCCTGATCTCCGGACATGCGTTCCTGCAACGACAAGCCGGTCCATTCCAGGCCCATGCCCACCGGCAATTGATCGATCAGCCGCTGGATTTCGCTCATCGCCTCGCCCGAACTGTAGCCAGGCGCAGGCTCGCCGGATACGGCAATGGCCGGGTAGCCGTTGTAGCGGGTCAGTTGTACCGGGCCTTGAGTCCAGTGTGCCCGGGTGAAGGCCGAAATCGGCACCATCCTGCGACTGTCATTGCGCACATGGATCTTGAGCAGGTCTTCGATCTGGCTGCGCTGGTCACCTTCGGCCTGGACAATGACCCGCTGCATACGGCCCTGGTTGGGGAAGTCATTGACGTAGGCAGAACCGACCGCAGTGGACAGCACCGTACCGATATCGGCAAAGGCCACGCCCAGGGCGTTGGCTTGGCTGCGGTCCACTTCCAGTTGGATTTGCGGGCTTTCGGCCAGGGCGCTTTCACGCACATTGACCAGCACCTGACTTTTTTTCGCGGCCGCAAGAAACTGGTCGCGGGAGGCCATCAAGGTCGCGTGGCCAAGGCCTGCGCGATCCTGCAGGCGGAACTCGAATCCGCTTGAGGTGCCCAGGCCATCGAGCGGAGGCGGCAGGACCGAGTAGGCGATCGCTTCCTTGATGGCGCCAAAAGCTGTGTTGGCCCGTTCAGCCAGAGCGGCGGCCGAGTCCTCCGTGGCCCGTTCGGACCAGTCCTTGAGCGTGGTGAAGGCCAGCGCTGCATTCTGGCCGCTCCCGGAGAAGCTGAAGCCCAGCAGCACCGTACTGTTCGCTGCCGCCGCTTCCTGCGCATTATGCGCCTCGATCTGCTCGACGACCTGGAGTGTGCGGTTCTTGCTTGCGCCTGGCGGGAGCTGGATGTCGGTGATGGTATAGCCCTGGTCTTCCACCGGCAGGAAGGAGGACGGCAGGCGACTGAAGCACAGGCCAAGGCCGATCAGCAGCACCCCGTAAATCAACAGATAACGGCCACTGTGCTTGAGCGCTTGCACCACCCAGCGCTGATAACCCTGGGTCAACGCCTCGAAACGGCGGTTGAACCCGCCGAAGAAGCCGCGCTTTTGCTGATGCTCGCCCGGGGTGATCGGCTTGAGCAGCGAGGCGCACAGGGCAGGCGTCAGGGTCAGGGCAAGAAATGCCGAAAACAGGATGGAGGTCGCCATCGACAGCGAGAACTGCTGGTAAATCACCCCGACCGAACCCTGCATGAAGGCCATCGGGATGAACACGGCCACCAGCACCAGGGTGATACCGACGATCGCGCCGCTGATCTGGCTCATCGCCTTGCGGGTCGCATCGCGGGGCGACAGGCCTTCCTCGGCCATGATCCGTTCGACGTTCTCCACCACCACGATCGCATCGTCCACCAGAATGCCAATGGCCAGAACCATGCCGAACAGGGTAAGCACGTTGATCGAGAAACCCAGCGCCAGCATCACCGCGAACGTACCCATCAGCGCCACGGGCACGACCAGGGTCGGGATCAGGGTGTAGCGGATGTTCTGCAAAAACAGGTACATCACCGCGAACACCAGCACCATCGCTTCGGCCAGGGTATAGATCACCTGACTGATCGAGACTTTGACGAAGGGAGCGGTGTCGTAGGGAATGTCGTATTTGGCCCCGGCCGGGAAATACCGCGACAGTTCGTCCATCTTGACGCGAATCAGCGTTGCAGTCTCAAGGGCGTTGGCCCCGGGGGCCAGTTGCACGCTGAAGGCGGTCGAGGGCTTGCCATTGAGGCGCGTACCGTACTGATATTCCTCGCTACCGATCTCGACCCGGGCGACATCGCCGATCTTCACTTTCGAGCCATCGAGGTTGGCACGCAGGACGATGTCGGCAAACTCCTGTGGCGTCGACAACTGGCCCTTGACCACCACGCTGGCGGTGATTTCCTGGGTCGAGCGGCCTGGCAGGTCGCCAATGCTGCCGGCCGCTACCTGGGCATTCTGTGCGGCAATGGCGGCATTCACGTCGCCGGGCGTGAGGTTGAAGCCAATCAGCTTCTGTGGGTCGATCCAGATCCGCATGGCGCGTTCAGAGCCATACACTTGGGCCTTGCCGACACCCTTGAGGCGCTTGATCTCGTTCATCACGTTGCGCGCCAGGTAGTCGCTCAGGCTGACTTCATCGAGACGACCGTCCTCGGAAGTCAAGGTCACCAGCAAGAGGAACCCGGCAGAGGTCTTTTCCACCTGCAGACCTTGCTGGATGACGGCTTGCGGCAATCTCGACTCGACCATTTTGAGGCGGTTCTGCACATCGACCTGAGCCAGGTCCGGATGGGTACCAGGGGCGAAGGTGGCCGTGATGGTGGCGCTGCCCAGGCTACTTTGGGACTGGAAGTACAACAGGTTGTCGGCGCCGTTGAGCTCCTGTTCGATCAGGCTGACGACGCTTTCGTCCAGGGTCTGCGCGGAGGCGCCAGGGTAGGTGGCATAGATCTCCACCTGTGGGGGCGCCACGTTGGGGTACTGCTCCACCGACAACTGCGGGATCGACATGGCGCCGGCAAGCAGGATAAACAGTGCAATCACCCAGGCGAAGACCGGGCGGTCAATGAAAAACTGCGGCATGGGTCAGGGCCTCACTGGCCGGTGGTCTGGACGATAGGGAGCGTTGCCTTGGACGGGGACGGATCATCGATCTGCACCTGGTCACCGACACGCACGTGCTGCACGCCTTCGACCACCACTTGATCACCGGGCGCCAGGCCCTCGGTCACGATCCAGCGGTCCTGCTGGACGCCGCCCAGTTGCACCGGGCGCTCGTTGATGCGTTGCTGCCCATCGACCAGCAGAACATGTGGCAAGCCTGCGCTGTCGCGCAGGACCGCCCGTTGCGGCACGCTGATGCCTTGCTGGTTGACTGCCTGCTCCAGGCGCACGCGGATGAAACTGCCCGGCAGCAGGTCGAGGTCCGGGTTAGGGAACTCGCTGCGCAGAATGATCTGGCCGGTGCTCGGTTCGACGCTGATATCGGAGAACAGCAATTTACCCGGTAGCGGGTAGGGTGTGCCGTCGTCCTGGATCAATGTGGCGCGGGCCTGGTCCTGGCCGACCTGCTGCAACGCGCCGGCGCGAAAGGCCCGGCGCAAGGCATTGAGTTCGCGGGTCGACTGGGTCAGGTCGGCATGGATCGGATCGAGTTGCTGGATGGTCGCCAATGGCGTGGATTCGTTTTGACCGACCAGCGCACCCTCGGTCACCAACGCCCGCCCGATACGCCCGGAAATAGGCGCGGTGACGGTGGCATACCCCAGATTCAGGCGAGCCCTTTGCACCGCGGCCTTGGCCGAGGCCACGTCGGCATCGGCCTGTTGTGCGCTGGCGCGGGCATTGTCGTAGTCCTGGCGGCTGACGGCGTTGATGCCGATCAGCTCGCTGTAGCGTTGTTCCTGCAGGCGAGCCTGGAAACGGTTGGCCGTGGCTTTTGCCAGGCTGGCCCGGGCACTGTCGTAATCGGCCTGGAAAGGCGCCGGATCAATGCGAAACAGGACATCGCCCTGTTTGACGTCGCTGCCTTCGCGAAACACCCGCTGCAGCACCACGCCGGCCACCCGTGCGCGCACCTCGGCGATGCGCGGGGCCAGAATGCGCCCGCTCAGTTCACTGCTGATCGCCAGTGGCTGCACCTTTACGGTTTCGACGGCCACCTTGCTCGGGGGGCTTTTTTCTTCGGGGGGGCTCTTTGAATCGCAAGCGGCGACGGTGAGGAACAACGCAAGGATGGGCGCAAGCGCGTAGAGTCGGGCGGGAGTAGACATGCGAATCTTCCATAATAGACCCCGGCATGCTAAGGCACTCGAGGTTCCAATAACAGCCAAGTCGTGTAGGACATGTGTTAAAAACTGTTAGGAATAAGGGCTTTCCTCGTTCCCGCGCGCGGGAACGGGCGGGATGTGTCAGTCCCGCTCGCGCATGAAGAACCCGGCCACGTATTTGCGGAAGGTGTCCAGGCTCTTGAAGTCGGCAAAGCGCTTGAAGGTATCGGAGCTGGGCTCCGGCCCCAGCGGCGCGTTCATCAGGGACACCGACAAGACGCGGTCCAGGTCCGAGCTCAGTACCAGTTCATCCATTACCGCGCCGCCGATCACCGGGCGACGCATGATCACCTTGACGCCTTTGCCGGCCATCCAGTCGATCAGCGATACGAGCATTTTCAGCGGCTCGCGTTCTTCGTCCCGGTACACCGGGAACAGGTGGGCCCGGGATAACACTGGCAGGGTCGCGACGTGGATCATCTCGTAGAAGTGACTACCTGCCGTGGTCGGCGAGTAAATGGCCAGGGCGAGCAGGGGGCCGCTGGTTTTCGCGCCGCCCCAGAGCAGATGATGGCCCTGGAAATCGAAACCGTTGTCGCTGCGGTCGTTGAACAACTTGCGTGCCTTGACGTCACCGATGCAGTCGAGCAAAAGCCCATAGCGGCGGTGGTTGCCGAACGCACTGGACTCACGCAGGCGCGACTTGAGCATCATCATGTGTTTCATGTCGATGCGCGTTTCCAGGTAATTGCTGGCCGGAACGCGCTCCACCAAAGGGTAACGGGTGGCGACGCTGCGCAATTCGCCGAACTGCTGGGTCAGGTCCTGCTTCAGGTGCGTGGCGTAGACATTCAGGCCACTGGCTTCGATCAGGGTGACCAGTAGCGAAAGCAGCCGATGCTGCTCCTTTTTGCCCAGGCCCTGCACGCCAGGGCGTTCGGTATCGCTGTCCGGGCTGTTGCGAAAGTCCCCGATCAGTTTCAACGGCATGTCCGGCGCCAGCCAGGCGGCCGGCGGTTCATCCCGATCGCTGCCCGGCGCTCCCGCTTCACGTTCATCCTTGATGAACACGCAGTCCACGGCGTGTTCCGGGGTTCCGGGGTTGTTCTTCAGAAACAGGGTACCGGTACTGCTGTTGAGGGTGACGTTCATCACCGGCAGCACATCGGGCCGGCAATCGCAGGCCAGCCACTGGCCGTTGCTGCGGATTTTCATCAGCAACTGATTGACTTGCAGCAGGCGATGGCCTTCCAGGCTGCCGTCGGCAAAGCCACGGGCCAGGACTTCCTCGGCGGGGGTCAGGGTGCGCACCAGGGTGCCGTTCTTTTCGATGATTCTCATGGGCGATCCCGGCCACTACGCCTTGCGATTGAGTACTGGCACGGTAAGACAAATGGCGAGAAGAGTCACTCGGGATGTAATGCGGTAAACGGCCCGCCGCTGCTCACGGTGGGCCGTGGGTTTCGATCAGCCTTTTTGACCACCGAACAACTCGGCCGCACGCCGGTTGATCTCTTCGACCGAGAGGTCTTCCTTGTGCGTGGCAAGGAACCAGACGTTGCCGAAGGGATCCCTCAGGGAACCGGTACGATCACCGTAGAACTGGTCCTTTACTGGCTCGATCTGGGTACCGCCGGCCTTGATTGCCTGGGCGAACTGCGCATCCACATCGTTGACGTACAGATGCAGGGCGACAGAAGCACCATTGGTTTGCGATTGAGAACTGCGCAGCACGCCCTGGTCGCAAGGGTCGGCGAGCATGATCGTGGAGTCGCCGATCTTCAACTCCGCGTGCCCGACCTTGCCGTCGGGGGTGGGGAGCCTGAACATTTCGATGGCGCCGAAGGCTTTCTTGTAGAACTCGATGGCTTCGCCGGCACCTTCGATCCCCAGGTACGGGGTGATGCTGTGCTGACCTTCGGGTATGGGTTTGACGGCCATTTTCCTATCCTCCTTTTTGGGTGATGACTCACCGTACAAGCCGTATGAAAATCCCTGCTGGCTTGTTGGGTCTTACCAATCAATGGACAGCAGACTCGGCGATTGGTTGTATGTATATATATACAGTATTTCGGATAAGTCAATCCCGAGCAATGAAATGGCCGCCGAACGGTGCCGTCAGGCCGGCGCCTTGCCCAGCACCCGGTAACCCACCCGCGGTACATTCGACAGTCGCTGGTCCAGCAACGTCTTGAGCGACTCTCCGGTCTCCAGGTAGGCATCGCCGAAATCGGTACCGAGCCGGCTCGGATGGGTAACGATTTCCAGCACGCCTTGTGTCGGTGGTTCGAGATTGCGCAGGTCGGCCGGGGTGCAGACGTACCCGGCTGTTGCCCCGCAGAGTTGGTGCAGCCTTCTATTGAGCAGTGTCTTGAACAGCCATTTGGCCGGCCCGATGTTCTTGCCGATGTTGCGCGCCAGGCGCACGGCCACGCCTTTCTCGGCGGCAAAACGCGCGACTATCTCGCCGATCGGCCAGATATTGTGCACATGCTGGTGGGAGTCCAGATGGCTGGGCAGCAGGTCGTGGTCCAGGCAACGTTGCCATTGCGCGTGCAGTTCTGCGCGCACGGCCTGGCGAGCCTTTCGTCCCAGCCACAGTTGATGGCGGGGCAGGTCGAGGTCGAATTCGCCGTTGCTGTTACAGAACTGTGGTTGCGCCAGGATCGCCTCGCTCAACGGGCGGCCGTAGGTGAGGTTGAAATGCAGGCCGATCCGCCCCTGCAACAAAGGCTGCTGTGCCAACACGCAGGCCGTGGTGAAGGCCGGCATATTGGCCATGATCGTGGCCGAACTGATCATGCCGGTTTGAAAGGCCCGCAGGATCACCGCGTTTTCATTGCCACTGAGGCCGAAATCGTCAGCGTTGACTATGACTTGGTACGGCATCGCGACCCTCCAGAGGTGTGTCGGTAGTGACGGCAAGCCTGGCCCGTGCTGCCGCGCGTTTGGCCCGAAGTGCTTGCAGACGGGGTTTCAGATACTGCCACAAGCGCAGGCCCAGGCCCAGGCACAGGCCGCTGGGGCGCCAGGAATAGAAGCTCCAGCGACGGTGTTCGAGCAGCCCGGTCATGCGTTCGTGCAGTTGATGGCTGGAGTTTTCCAGGCTGACCCGGGAGGCATCGATCCAGCTCCAGCCCTCGTCGAGCCCCCAATGAATCCACTCCTCGAGCAGTACCCGGCCGCTGCCCAGATCGGCGTATTGCGGCACGAAGGCCAAATTGTAGTCGTAGATCCGGCCTTGCTCGAACAGCCCGAGGCGATAGCTGATACAGCGGCCCTCGAGTTCCAGGGTCACCACCCGCACCCGGCCTTCGCCTGCGAGGGCGATAAAGGCTTCGCGCATCCACTGCTGGCGGCGGGCGTCGGCAAATATGCCCACGCCTTCGTCGCCCTTCCAGCTGACCGCCTCGACTTCGCGGATGGCGTCGAGCAACGGCCCCATGCTGGTCGCATCCGGGGTGAGCCTGCGCACCTGGGCGCCGCAGGCGGCGATACGTTTGCGCGCGCGACGCAGTTTGTAGCGTGGGTCGCCCGACACTTCCTGACGGTCCGTGTCGCTGATCAGGTGCACCGGCGCCCGGCAGCTGAGGCGGTCTTCCACGGTGGAGCTGAACCTGGCCCATTGGCTGAGCAGCGTTTCCGGTTCCGTGGAACCTGGCAGTTCGTTGAGTTGCAACAGGGCATGCGGCATGCGCCGGCGAATCTGCCTGAGTGCTTGCCGGGTGGGCCTGGGCTCGAGCGTGGCCAGTAGCGCGATACGATCGCTGAGCGGGAAACCGAGGTGATGCACGATCTTGAACGGCAGGCCGCCGAAGCGCTCGCAGGCGATAACCAGCGGCAGACACAACTGCAACTGCCCAGCTCGCCAGCCAAGCAATACTTGCAATTGTTCACCGGCAGGCAGGGCACGTTCGGCCGCGCACATCCACGCCAGGGTATTGAACGGTGTACTGCCGGCTACACGCTGACGCAGGTCTTCGTAGGCCGTGCACGGGAAGTCCGTGGTACACAATGAATTCCGCCACTCGAAGGTGACCTCTCTCATGATGCGCTCCAAGTCAGGGCGAACAACGTCTCGCCAGGTATTTCGAAGTCCAGGCGGCCATCCTGACAGCCGATTTGCGCTGTACGGCTACGGCTGTCGGAGCCGAACAAGGTCAGGATTGCAGTCGGCAGCGGGCATGTGGAGCCAGTGCCTTGCAGGCTGATGTGTTGCAGGCGTACGCCCTTGTTGACACCCAGCACACTGCGTTGTTGACCGGTGGACATGGCCAGGGCATCGACTTCGAAGGCACTGTTGTCCAGGCGCTGGACCTGGTCGAGCCAATGGGCCTGGATGAATTGCTGGGCGAGGCCCACCGGTTTCAATTGGTACCGGTCGGGGCCCAGCACTCGCACCATGCCCTTGGGGTACTCCGGTTCATCGGCGGCATGAAACCAGTTGAGCATATCGAGCAGTCCATCCTGGGCTGAATTGATCGCGACCGAAGCCCACCACAACGAAGCATAGTGACTGTCCTGTTCGTACCGGCTCAGGCTCGAGCCACTGGACATATTAGTCTGGTCCAGCAGCAGTGCCTTGCGCGGGCGGCCATTTGGCTGAAGACCGACCAGGTCCGCGGCGCGGCGCACGTTGTCGCGGTAAACCCGCGTGGCGAGCAGGTCGCGAATCATCCATTCGTGCCAGGCCAGGGCATCGATCTGTTCACCGGACTCATTGAGCATGCGTCGCGCCCAATCGATGCCTCGGCGTTTGGCACCGCCAGGAACGAACGGCCCATTGATCAGTCGAGAACTGGCAGGCATGGCAATGCGTACACCCGCCTCTCGTGCGCCAGGGTAGTCGCGGACCTGGCGGGACATGGCATCGAAAAAGCGTTTGTAGGTGGCATAGTCGCGGTAGTTGTAGTTGGGTTCGTCGGCGAAGGACAGGTAGTGCAACCCTTTGCCACCCAGTGCGACGGTGCTGGCCAGCCAGGCATCCAGGCCAGCCATGCTCTGGGCATCCGGGTTGAGATCGGCCTGGCGCTTGCTGCCGGCAAGCAGGGTTATGTCCTGATAGATGCCGAAGCGGTCCTGGTAGAGCTGACGAAAGCGATCTTCGTAGTGTGGCCTGCCGGCCAGTATGTCGACGAAACTGTAATAGCCACCAGCGCGTGGCTTGATTACATCGAATAGCGCGTGGCTTGATTGCGGCAGCAGTTCATACGGCAGGGCAACGCCGAGATTGGGCGTCGGGCCGAGCACTTCGGCGTGCAGGTTCAATTGCGTGTGGCCCGGATCCTGACGCAGCGGTTGCAAGTGTTCCGGCCGCTGGGCAAACAGATTGGCGGTACCGTCCAGCCAGAAGGCGGCCTTGCCGTCGCCCTCCAGGGTCAGTCGCCAGGTCTGGTCCTGGGCCGTGACAGGCAAGGCTGCCTGATCGAACTGCCAATAGATTCGATTAGGCTTGAGCGGCAGCGCGACCTTGAAACCGTCGGCCAGGCGCTCGGCATACAAGGCCTTGACGCCGTCGTGAAATTTGCCGGCGAGCACGGCCTGCTCGCCGCCCCGGACCTTGAAGTAGAGTTCGGTGCCGTCCGCGACGTTGGCACTGAAGTGCACCTTGGCCGGGGCGAACTGCACGACCGTGTTTCCATCATGTTCGAGGCGATAGTTGCGGAAGCTGTAGCCCGGGATCTCCACACGATAACTGGCGGCGCTGACGGGCAGTTGCCAAACCTGCCGACCGCGCGGCTCGGTAGGCGGGATAACCCGCTCGTCACGCAATTGCCCCTGGCCGTCGAGCAGGTAGATACGCTCTTCGTTGGCGTCGGCCTGCCACGCCGGGGCCCAACTGACGGTGAGGGTGTCGGCCTTGTCCGGGCGCAGGTAAAAGCTGCCGTCGCGAATCTCGGGCCAGCGCATGGGAGCGGCCTGGACCACGCCAGCGAGGCCGATCGCTACAACGGCGACTGCGGCGTACCTCATGCAGTCCTGCCTGTCAGCATTTGCCGCAATGGCAGCAGATCACTGGGCAGAATCATCAAGGTCTGCAGCAGCGGCACGCCGCTCAGCCGGCAATACAGCACCAGCATCGCCAAGGCCACCGCCAGGTAGGCGATCGACGATGCAATGGCGGCGCCGACAATGCCATAGGCAGGGATCAGCAGCACGATGAGTGCCAGGTTGAGCGCCGCGCTGAAGCCCATGATCAGGGAAATGGCGCCAGGACGGTTCTTGCCCAGCAGGTCCAGGCGCAGGATGCTCACATAGCACAGGCCAAACAAGCCTGGCAGCAAAGCCACCAGCGCGGGATAGGCCGGCTGGTATTCGGCACCGAACAGCACCACGATCAGCCACTCACCGCTCAGGCCCAGGCTCAGGCAGGCGCACAGCATCAAGGTCGCTGTCAGGCGCAGGGCCAGCGGGGTGACGCGCTGCATGTCACTGTCCTGTTGCAGCAGGCGATTCATCAGCGGTGTGGTAACGGCTTCCGGGACAATCAGCAGCAGTTCGGCGGCGGCGCTGGCCATGGCGTAATGGCCCAGGGCGGTACTGCCGAGCATGGCGCCGATGAACAAATAGTCCGCGCGCAACATGACTTGCCTGAACAGCAATTCCGGGTGACTTTTGGCGCTGTAGCTCAACAGTTCTTTCTGGCTGCTGCGATCCCAGGACAGCTTCACGGTGTGGTTGCGATGCAGCCAGATCAAACCCAGCAACACCACCAGGCTGAGGCCTGCCAGCCAACTGAGCAGGGCGGCTTCGAGGGCCGCGTTGTGCCACATCCAGAACAGGCCGAGGAACAACAGCAAGGGTGCCAGCGACTCGAGCAGACGCAAGGCACTGAAGGCAACCACGCCGCCGGAGGCATTGTGCAGGGTCAACAGCCCGCTCTTGAGCACAGCCAACGGCACTGCCAGAAGCAATAGCCAGGCCAGCAGGCCGAGTTGCACGGTGATATCCAGTTCGGTCCCGAACTCACGCATCAAGAGGACGCAAAGCGGTGTCAGCAAACCTGCGATCAGGCAGCCGAAGACCAGTATCTGGCTGAGCAGCAGGCCCATGGGGCGCTCTTTGGCGGCCTGGTAACCAACCGCCGAATTCAGGCCGCCGCTGGTGACGGCGCTGATCAGGTCGGGCAGGGCGCTGAGCAGGGCGAACAGGCCGCGTTCGCTGGGGCCGAGAATGCGCGCCAGCAAGACGTTTCGCAGCAACTGCAAGGCAATCATCGCCACGCGGGTACCCATGCTCAGTACCAGATGACGAATGTAGCGCTCACGGTTCATGCGCGGCCACCGCGGCTGATACGCCAGGCCAGCAGCGAAGGGCATTTGGCATTGCGCTGACTGACACCAATGCGCGGCAGGGCCAGTGGATCGTCATTGCCGCGGCAGATACCGGCCTGGGTGCTCAGGGCATAGGAGTAACGGTGGCTGGCGAGGCGTTGACGCACCCGCAGGTCGTTATCGCCATTGGGGTAGCAATAGACCGGCAAGGGTTGCTGGCAGCCCTTGGCCAGGGCGTCACGGCTGCGGCAGAGCTCCTGCTCCAGGTGGTAGTCGTCCAGACCGGTGAGTATCGCATGGCTGGCCCCGTGTGGACCGAAGCTGATCAACCCGGACGCTTCCAGGGCGCGCACCTGCTGCCAGTCCAGCGCTTGCGGCAGTGACTCGTCCGGGCAGCGCTTGGTCAGCGTGCTCAAGGCATGTGCCGGCAGTGTTTTCAAACTTTGCAGATAATGGGCCAGCGCCAGGCTGCGGCGCTGGTCGTTGTCGGCAATATGATAGGCGGCTGGCAAGGGCCTGCCGATTTTTTTCAGTTGCTCGACCAGGCGCTGGCGAGCCACTGTGCCATGGGTCCCCCACAGGGTTTCGCCGATGCTTTCCCACCAGAAACGCTGGTGACTGCCAATGTAGTCGGTAGACAGGAAAATGCTTGCCGGCACCTGGTGGCGCTGCAACAGCGGAAAGGCATTGAGCGCGTTGTCACGCCAGCCGTCGTCGAAGGTCAGCGCCACTTTTGGCCGCGAAGGCGTTTTGCCTGGAGCGTCCTGTTGCAGCAAATCCATCAACGGTACGCATTCGAAATGCTGTTTCAGCCAGCGCAACAATTGCTCGAAGGCCTGGGGGCCGACGCACAACTCGTTGCGATGGGGCAGTTCGGCGCTTCGGTCATCGGCCAGTATCCGGTGCAACATCAGGATCACACCGGCTCCACGCAGTTGTCGGCGGCCTACCGGCGAGTTGAGATAAAGCCAGCCACTGGTGCGCTTGAACATTTGTTTGATTGGCATGGGCGTGCTCTCATCGATTTTGTTCGGGGTTCCATTGGGCGTAGCTTTGGCCGCGCAGGAACTGCCAGAGGCCGACGGTCATGCCGGCAAGGGTCACCAGTACAAAGGCCGCCAGGCGGAACGGGCGGGGTAGGCGATGCTGAACATCCAGTAGCCCGGCCATGGCCACGCCATAACCGAGCAGTTGTGCGAGCAGGGTGAGCTGGTAGAAGGGGCCGGCGTCCCACAGCCAGAAGTTGGCGAGCAGCAACGGCAGCAGCAGGACCGATGCCAGGCGACGTATCAATTTGTGGCTGATCAGGGCGATTGCGTACAGGCCGTGCTTCAGAGGGTTGAGCAGCTCACGGCGCTGGGCCAGGCTTTGCAAGCCGCCGACGGTGACGCGTTGGCGGCGGCGGAATTGCTTGTCGGCTTCATCGACGCCCTGGTCGATGACCTGGGCCGACTCCACGTAAACAATGTGCTTGCCCGCCACGGGAGCGCAGGTGCTGACAAAGAAATCATCGTTGACGTGGGCCGGAATCGGTTGATAGAGCTCGCGGCGCAGGGCCAGCAGGGCGCCGTCGGCCGAGACCATGCAGCCGGTACGGTTCTCCAGGCGGCGCAGCCAACCTTCATAATGGCGATAGAGGCTGTCGCCCAGGCTCAGGCCCTTGCCCGGTACCGGAATCACCATGTGCCCGGCGCAAGCCCCGACCTGCTCATCGCCCAGCGGCGCCAGCAATTGCCCGAGGGTATTGCCGGCCCACTGGTTATCGGCGTCGGTGAACACCAGTATGTCGCCGCTGCACTGCAAGACGGCGGCGTTCAAGGCGCCGGCCTTGCCCATGCGCGGCAAATCGAGCACCTGGATTCGCGGATCGATGATGCTCTGCGCCCGCGTCACGGTGTCATCGCTCGAGCCATCGCTGGCGACGATGATCTGCAGTTCGCGCGCCTGATAGTCCTGGGCCAGGACGGTCCGCAGTTTTTCCCCGATATTGCGGCCTTCGTTGTACGCGGCGATGACGACGCTGATCGACAAGGGGGTGACAGGGGGTTGCCGACGCCGGGGAAACAGCGGAGTCAATGCAGCCAGGGTCAGCGGGTAACCCAGATAGGCATAGAGCGGCAGCACCAGGCACAGCCAGAAAATGAATTCAGCCACGGGCAGGTCTCCTTGCTTTCCATTTACACAGGCTCATCAAAAAAACCACGCCAACCAGGTGCAGGCGTATCCAGTGCAGACCCCAGAGTTGCAGTGTCAGTATCGGGTTGCGGTGCTTCAGGCTCTGGCGCAGGCTCAGCACCAGCGCCGGCAAGGCCGCCACGAGCAGCAGGAGCAACTCCAGGCGCAGTTGCCCGCTGGCCAAGGCCCCGAGGGCGACGAAGTCGAGCAGCCAGGCCGTCAGTGACAACAAGGGCAAGCGCAGCATGCGCAGGCTGAAACCGTTCTTGTGCGCCAACTGCAAATGACTGCCCTGGCGCCACATTTCCTTGCCCAGCCACTCGCGCCAACTGCCTTCGTAGCCCCAGTGCAGGGTGGCGGGCTTGCTGACGCTGACAAGTCGGGCACCGGCCTGGCTCATGCGCAGGGTCAGGTCCTTGTCTTCGCCGGTGCGCAGGTTCTCGTCGAAACCGCCGACGCGATCGAACCATGGGCGGCGCATCAACAGGTTCGGCGTCGGCAGCCATTGCACCTTGTGCACCGCTGGCACGCTTGGGCGCAGGGTGCGGCTTTGCCAGGCACGGGCAAACCATGGCGCCACCCGGGGCGTGTCGCAATCGAGCGCCAATACATCGGCCTGGCCATGGGCTTCAAGATCGAGCAACAAGGTGAGCCAGTTCTGCGGCACTTCAATGTCGGCATCGAGAAACGCCAGCCATTGGCCGGTGGAGGCGGCGGCACCGCGGTTGCGCAGGGCACCGATGTGCAACCCCGGCAGGCTCAGCACCCGGGCACCGAGGCTACGGGCGATCTGCGGGCCCTGGTCGTGCGAGCCGTTGTCGACCACCACCAGTTCGCACTCAAGGCCGGCAGCGAGCGCGGCCTGACGTGCTGCCTGCAGCGTGCGGCCAATGTGCCGGGCTTCGTCGTACATGGGAATGACAATGCTGATGGCGGTCATGTGCGCGCCTCCACAGGCGTCTGCGTCTGCGCCTGCGGGCTGCGTTCTGCCTGCAGGCGCAGCACGCTGGACAGCGCCAGCATGATCCACACGTATTTCTGGTTGGGGGTGCTCAGGAACATCAAGAACAATGACAAGGACAACAAGCCCATGCCCAAATGGGTGACGATGTTCGCCTGCACCCCTTCACCGCGGTTCAACCACGCAAGGCGAGCCTTGAGCATGTTGTACAGGCTGGCTGCGATCATGGCGACGAACAGCAGCCCGCCCGGAATGCCCACTTCACTGAAAATTTCCAGGTAGGTATTGTGTGCATGGCGGAACAGGTCGGAAGCCTTGCGATTGGCCGAAAACGCCTTGGCGTAGCCGGTGGTCGAGTAATGCATCGGGAAGGTCCCCGGGCCTGCGCCCAGCAACGGGTTTTCGCGAATCATCTGTCCGCCGACCAGGATGTAGGAAGCGCGCCGACCGAGCGATTCGTCCTTGTGAGCATTGACCCCGCCCTTGAGCACACTGAGGGATTTGATCCGCTCGACATATTCCGGCGGCATCACACTGATTGCGGTCGGAACCAGGATAGCCACGGCCAGCATGGCAAAGCCCAGGTGGCGTGGGCGCAGCCGTTGCAGTTGAACGCGGTAGTGATAGATGCCTATGCCCAGGCTGATCAGCAGTACGACCAGGCCCGAACGCGATTCGGTCTTGGTCATGCCGGCCATCAGCAGCAGGCTGCAGGCGATCCAGCCCAGGCGCTGGAAAGTGCTCGGGCTTTTCAACACCTGCAACAGCGCCAGCGGAATCGCGAAGGCGATCAGCATGGCAAAGGCATTGGGGTCTTCGAGCATGCCCGCGGCTCGACCCTGGTCCTGGTACTTGCTGGAAAACATGGCCAGGGCGCAGGTCAGGGCGACACTGAGGCTGACCAGCCGGCAGAACATGTCCAGGTTCATCTCGCGGGCAACCAGCAGGGTGATCACGAACAGCAGCAGGCCGACACTCAGTTCGCGCAGATGGCCAAGGGACAAGGCCAGGTTGTCGCTGCACAGTATGCTCAGCAAATAGGCCAGTAAAAACCAGCGCAGAAAGCGCCACAAATTGCTGCGCAGGCGTTCGGCGGGGATTTGCCGCAGCACCAGCTGCAAGGCAATAATCACTGTCAGCGAAGCACCGAGCAATTTTGCCGCGGACAATTCGCTGCCCTTGAACAGGCCCTCCAGCGGTACCAGCGCAACAATGCCGAGCAAACCCCAGGCCGGGCGCTTATAGAGGATGGCAACACCGACCAGACCCAGCACCACCCCAGGCGCAAGGTAAGGCCAGGGGCTTGCAAGCAAGGCGAGGCAGGCCAGGCCGAACAAACTCACCACTGAGAGTGGAATTATCATGCGCGGGCCTCCCTGGTGGCGCTCAGATAGAGCCTTGACCAGCGCTCGGCAAGCACCGGCAGATGGTAACGATCGAGCTGGGTCACACGCGCGTTTTCGGTCAATGTACGGGCAAGCGCAGGGCTGCCGAGCAGAATGTCGATCTGATTGCCCAGACCGGTACTGTCGCCCGGTGTTGCCAGCAAGCCGTTGTATTGGTGCTCGATGACATCCGGAATCCCGCCAACCCCGAAGGCCACCACCGGCAGGCCGGCCTGCATGGCCTCGAGCAGAATCATCGGTGTGCCTTCGGTGCGCGAACTGATCACCAGCACACCCAGCTCTGCCATCCAACGCTGCATGTCGGTCTGATACCCCGGCAAGCTGATGCGCTCATGCAGGCCGGCGGCGTCGATCCGTGCCTGCAACACTTCGCGTTCCGGCCCGTCGCCGAGCATCACGGCGTGCAACTCGGCGTGTTGCCGGCACAGCGGGATCAATGCGTCGAGGAACAGGTCCGGGCCTTTCTCGCTGCTCAAACGGCCGACATAGCCGGCTAGCCATCGAGGTTTGTTCTGCGTCCTGGAGGCAGGTGGGGCGGCCGCAGGCAGGCCATTGGGGATCACCTGCAACTTGTCGGCCCGTACATTGGCCTTGCGATGCAGGATGGCGATACTTTCCGCCACACAGACCACCCGGCTGACCGACGGGGTGCGGCACAGCTGCAGGCTCAGCCAGGTATAGAAGCGTTGCCTCGGGCTGCGCGGGGTGAAACCGTGCTGGGTGATGACCAGCGGCAGGCGCAACAGCGTTGCGCCCAACCAGCCGTACAACAGTCCCTTGAAATTATGGGTGTTGAGCACGGGCCGCTCCCCCCTGCGGCTGCGCAGATGGCGCAGGGTTTCCCCGGCACCATTGCAGCCGATACAGTCGATCCCGGCTTGGCGAAAGCGCGCGAGCAGTGCCGGCGGGGCATCGAGGAACACCACCTGGTGATGCTCCGGGGTTGCCTGGCAATGGTCCAGCAGCATCCGCTCGGCGCCATAGAAGCCGCCACTGCTGATCAAGTGAATGATCGGCAGGGCAGGCGTGTTTTGCGCGTTCAATTACGCACCCAGTGCATGAGTTTCGGCAGGAACCAGGCACTGTGCTGATTGCTCCGCTGCGTTTCCTCGGAGTTGATCACGAGCAGCACCGGCAAGCCGAGTTGATGGCTGATTTGCGCCGGGTGCTTGAAGCGATGGTCGAAGAACTCGCGGACGTAGACCAGGGAAATGGCCAGCAGCAAGCCAGTGAGCAACCCAAACGGGATGATCAGCAGAGGCTTGGGGAAGGCCGCGTCGGTGGGCTCGTAGGGCGGGCTGAGGATGCGGGCGTTGGACAGGTCGTTGTCGAGCAGACCTGCGCTGCGGCTTTCTTCATAGCGTTGGGTGTAGGTGAAGAACGCCTTGTGCAAAGCGTCGATCTCGGTATCGAGTTGGCGCAGTTTGCTCTGGGTTTGCTGCAGCTCGTATATGCGTCCTTTGTAGTTGTTGATCCGCTTGGTCTTTTGATCGATGACTGAACTGATGACCGCCAGGTCGTTGGCACGCTCGCGGATACGGTTGTCGACCACTTTCAGGAACTGCTGGCGCGCGCGTCCGATCTGCTCACGCTGCACTGTCATCGGCTCGCTGCCGGGCTGGAAAATCGCCAGGTCGGCCCTGTACTGAGCGACCCTGGTGGTCAACTGCTCGCCGAGTTGCTTGATCTCCCGATCCTCGAAAGCAACGCTGTCGACGGTGGTGCTGAAGGTGAAGGGGAAGGTGTAGTCCTCGAATTTGGTGCTTTTGCTGTTGGCGGCGCGCAGGTTGGTTTTCAGGTAGTCGAGCCAGCGTTGGCTTTGCAGCAGGCGGTCACGGTACACGTTCAGCGCCTGCTCTTCGGTATTGATGGCGTTGAGGCGAAAGGTGATTTCTTCCCTGGGGTCAGAGGAATTGATCTGTTCGAGCAGTCCCTGGCGGGTGCCTTCCAGATCGTCGAGACGCACCTGGTATTGAGACTTCTTCTGCTCGTAGAAGGCCTGCGGCAGCTCGTTCGATTGCAGGCTCTGGCGGTTCTGCAGGTAGTTATCCAATAGACGCTGGACAAAGCGGGTGCCGACCGCCGGATCACCGAAGCTGTAGATGATCGAGATCACGTTGGAGCCGGGCAGGGTCACGATCTTGAGGTCATCGAGTGCTTGCTGGGTAAGGCTGTCCAGGACCGTGTCGCGCACCGGGTCGACTTCCAGGCCAAGCATGCTGCGCACGGGGTTTATCACCTTCTCGCGCAACGGGTTGATCAGGTGGTGGCTTAGCGGCTCGAGCACCAGCCTCTTGAGCATGCCCGGGCTCGGAGCATAGTCGCCTTCGACGCGCAGTTGGCTGATGGTTTGGCGGATCAGCGCGGGCGAGCGCAGGATATTGCTCTCGGTCTCTATGTCTGCCAGCGTCGGTGGAACGAACTTGTCGGTTTCATGGCCCAACGCCGTGTCGGCATCGGTTTGCGAGATTTTCTTCGATTGGACGATTACCTCGGCGGTGATGTCGAAACTCTGTTTGAGCACCAGGGGAAGCAACAAGGTGATGACTGCAAAGACCAGGAACACCCGTTTCACCAACTGCTTGTTGGCGAAGAAGATCCTGAAGAACTCATGCAGGTAGTTTTCTTTTGGATTCATGGATGTTTACCCGCCAATGGTTAGTCGTTACTGTCTTTATTGTCGACACGGTAGGCGAAGCTGAAGCCGAAGCCCTGGAACAGCACGACATCAGCCAGTTGCCGCGCCAGTTCGCCGGCATTGGCCAGCTTGGTCTTGGGCACATAGAGCATGTCTTCGGGCTGCAGGAACGCGATCTTCTGGGCTTTGCCGCTCAATGCCTGCTCGACGTCGTAGTTGTGCGCTTCGACCAGGTTGCCATTGCGCCGCATGATCACCACAGAGTCGAGCCGCGCCTTGAGGTTGGGGCCACGGGCCAGGGTCAGTGCCTCGAGTACCGAGATCGGCCGGCGGATGGTGTACGCACCGGGCTGGCCAACTTCACCCAGTACATACACTTCGTTGACTGCCGTGGACTTGAGCAGCACATCGACCCGCATCCGGCCGGGCAGCTCGGCATAGCGTCGGTTGAGTTCGTCTTCCAGTTGGTTGACGGTCATGCCCTGCAAGGGAATCGAGCCGATTTCCGGGAAGCTCGCATGGCCGTCGGTGCCGACGGTGATTTCCCGGCTCAAGCCGGTGCTGGGGTGGGTGAGGGTGCTTTTGAGGTTCTGCTCGCTGGTCAGTGGGGTGAGCACCTGAACCGACATCTGGTCGCGGTTTTGCTGGAACAGGCTTTTGTTGCGGTAGGTACGTTGAATTTTCAGGCGTGCTTCTTCGGTGGTCAGCCCGGCGATGTTGACCGAGGTATTGGCACCGGGCAACTCGATGGTGCCATCGGGCAGCACCACTTGGTTGCCATTGAGGGTGCTGGCCGAGGTGAAGGTCAGGCCGACCTGATCGCCGGGCTGGATCCGGTAAGTCTGCGGGCCGCTGGTGCTGACATGGAAAATCACATCGAGCACATCCTGCGGACGCAGTACTTGCTCGGTCTTCTGGAATTCGCTGTCCTGGGCATTGGCAGGTGCGGCGGTCAGGATCTGTACCGGCATCTGCTGGGTTTCCTGCTGAGTCGTGCAGGCGGCCAGTGGCAGCAACAACAAGGCGAACAGTTGTGTTTTCATCGGGTCATCCTTGCCTGCTCAGAGGTTGCGATAGAGCCATTTGGGCATGTAGTACTTGCGCGCATTGAAGACGCTGCCGACCATCTTCGCGCCCGCCTGGGTCAGTCGCTGGGCTGCCGCCTGCGCGACTTCCCAGCGCGTATCTTCGGCGCGCACCACCAGCACCACCCCATCGACCAACGTGCCAAGCACCAGCGTGTCGTTGGCCGAGTAGATGGCATCGCCGTCGATCACCACGAAGCGGTATTGATCAGCGAGCTCCTTGAGCAGCGGCCGCAGCCGCTCCGGGTTCAGGCGTTCCTGGCTGCGCAACTGACGGCCATTGGGCAGCATGTGGAAGGGCAGGCTGGGCAAGTGCAGGATGCAGTCCTCCAGCACCGGCGGGCTGTCGTGGTTGAACAGCAAATCGCGAAAGCCGCGTTGCCTGTGCAGCCCCAATTGCTGGCTGAGGTTGTTCGTCGACTGGCTGGCATCGACCAGCAACACTTGCCCGTTGCTCATCGACGCCAGTTGATTGGCCAGAGCCATGGCGCTGGTGCTGGTGCCCGCGCCGGGATTGGCGGAGGTCAACAAGAGGGTCTGTTGTTCCTGGTCGAGCACGGTCGAGGCCAGGTTGGTCTCGCTCGGGCTCACGATGGTCAAGCTTCTCTTAGTAGAACCGTCCATCTCAACTTGCTCCTTGGCCGCTGAAAACTTTGAAGGGGGTTTTAAGCAGGATTTTCAGATCAAGACTGAAGCTTTGTTCGGCGATGTAGCTCAGGTCGAGCTCAACGCGCTTGTCGAAGTCGATATTGCTGCGCCCGGAAATCTGCCAGAGGCCGGTCATGCCCGGGTAGATGCTCAGTCGTGCCAGGTGCTGGTCCTTGTAGCGGTAGGCGTTGAAGGAAGTCGGGCGAGGGCCGACCAGGCGCATGTCGCCGCGCACTACGTTGATCAGGTTGGGCAACTCATCCAGGCTGCTGCGCCGAAGGAACTGGCCGATCCTGGTCACGCGCGGGTCCTTGTCGATCTTGAAGTCGATAGCATCGGCGCCGTGCTTGTTCAGGTGCCGGAGCGACTCCTTGAGTGCTTCGGCATTGGCGACCATGGTGCGGAACTTGTACATGCCGAACGTCCGACCGCGATAGCCGGTGCGCTTCTGCACGAACAGCACAGGGCCCGGGCTACTCAGTTTGACGATCACCGCCAGGGCCAGCAGCACCGGCCAGAGCAGCACCAGCAACATCAACGCGCCGGTGCAGGCCACGACCCGATTGGTCCGCGACAGGGTCCAGGGCCGACCACCGGCGCGTCCGGTGATCCAGCCTCGACCTTGCATGTGGATGGCCGCATCCATGCGCATGCGGTGGCCTGGGTCCAGGCGCTTGTCCAACCGCAGTGATTGCAGTACCGCTCCTTCTTGAGGGCCAGTCATATTGCACTCCACTTTGTTACAGATTTTGCCGTTGGCAAAAGTCCATTCGCGATCGGACCCGGGGCCACTGGCATGTAGTAATAATCCCGGTACCAGGCGATAAAGCGTCCAAGCCCTTCGTCCAGCCCGATCCGTGGAACAAAGCCGGTGTCTCGTTCGAGTTGAGAGACTTCGGCGCACGTGTTGAGGACATCCCCTGGCTGCAGGGGCAACAGCTCTACCTCAGCCTTGAGGCCCAGGTGCTTCTCGAGCAGGGCGAGGTAGTCCATGAGCTCGACGGGGCGATGCCCGCCGATGTTGTAGATACGCCATGGGGCCATGCTGGTGGCCCGGTCCGGGTTCTCGCGATCCCACGCGGGCGTTGCCTGGGGCGGGCGGTCGACCAGGCGGGTGAGGCTTTCGATGATGTCGTCGATGTAGGTAAAGTCGCGCTGGTGCCGACCATGGTTGAACAGCTTCAACGGACGGCCCTCGGCGATTGCCCGGGCAAACTGCATCGGCGACATGTCCGGGCGACCCCATGGCCCGTACACCGTGAAGAAACGCAGGCCGGTGGCGGGAATCGCGAACAGGTGGCTGTAACTGTGCGCTATCAGCTCATTGGACTTCTTGGTCGCCGCGTACAACGAAAGCGGATGGTCGACGCCATCCTGCACGGAGTAGGGCGTGCGCTGGTTGGCGCCGTACACCGAGCTCGATGACGCGTAGAGCAGATGACGCACCGGGTGGTGGCGGCAGCCTTCGAGGATATTCAAGAAACCCGTCAGGTTGCTGTCCAGGTAGGCGCGCGGGTTCTCCAGCGAGTAGCGCACGCCGGCCTGGGCCGCCAGGTGAACGACGACGTCCGGTTTCTCGCGAGCGAACAGTTCGGCAATCGCTTGATTGTCGGCCAGGTCCACGCGCCAGAGGGGGAAGTCGCCTGCCTCGGCTTGAACCCAGCGTACCCGCGCTTCTTTGAGGGCCGGATCGTAATAGTCGTTGAAATTATCCAGCCCGCAGACCTGATGGCCGTCGAGCAGCAATCGCCGGACGCAATGAGCGCCAATGAAGCCGGCCGCGCCGGTGACCAGGATTTTCATGATGCGCTCACCTGGGGGGCGAAGTGGCGCAGGCCAATGCCGGTGTAGTGCAGCCCGAATCCTGCCACTTGCTCGGGGTTGTAGAGGTTGCGACCGTCGATGACCACGCGCGAACGCAGCTTCTTGGCCAGGTACTCGAAATCGACTACGCGGAAGTTCTTCCATTCCGTGCAGATCACCAGGGCATCGGCGTTTTCCAGAGTGTCGTCGCGGGTGGCGCACAGTTGCAGGTCATCGCGGTAACCGTAGATGCGCCGACATTCGGACATGGCCTCGGGATCGTAGGCATGCACTGTCGCGCCTTCGCGCCACAGCGCTTCCATCAGATAGCGGCTGGGCGCCTCGCGCATGTCGTCGGTGTTGGGCTTGAACGCCAGGCCCCAGATCGCGATGTGCCTGCCGCGCAGGCCATCGGGGAAATGCGGCGCGAGTTTGCTGAAAAGGATCTGGCGTTGCGCGTCGTTCACTTCGCTGACGCTTTGCAACAGGCGCATCGGCATGCCGCTGTATTGCGCCATATGCAGCAGCGCCCGCAGATCCTTGGGGAAGCACGAACCACCAAATCCGCAGCCAGGGTAGATGAAGTGGTAGCCGATACGCGGGTCCGAACCGATGCCCTTGCGTACGGCCTCGATATCGGCCCCCAGGTGTTCGGTCAAATTGGCGAGTTCGTTCATGAAACTGATACGGGTCGCCAGCATGGCGTTGGCGGCGTACTTGGTCAGTTCGGCGCTGCGGTTGTCCATGAACATCAGCTTTTCACGGTTGCGGCAGAACGGCGCATAGAGTTCGGCCAGTTGCTTTTGCGCCAGTTCGTCGTCGGTGCCGACGATGATTCGGTCCGGGCGCATGCAGTCGCTCAGCGCGTTGCCTTCCTTGAGGAATTCCGGGTTGGAGACTATCCGTACCTGCAGATGCCCCTTGCCGAGACGTTCCAGCTCTTCGCGAGCGGTGGCCAACACCTCGTCGGCGGTACCGACGGGCACGGTGGATTTGATGATCAGGGTGCGATCGCTTTCCATCAGGTTGGCGATTTCCCTGGCAACGCCCAGCACATGACACAGATCGGCCGCACCGTCCTCGTCTGGCGGGGTGCCTACGGCGATAAAGATCAGTTCGGCATGGGCGACGGCGTCGCTGGCCTGGGTGCTGAACAGCAGGCGGTTCTCCTTGATGTTGTCCTCCAGCATGCCGGACAAACCCGGTTCATGAATGGGGGAGACCGCGCTGCGTAACTGCAGGATTTTTTTGTGATCGACGTCGACGCACATCACTCTGTGACCGACATCTGCCAGTGCGGCTGCTTGTACCAGGCCGACGTAACCTGTCCCAAAAACGCTCACGTCCATGTTGGCGTGCCTCGTCAGGATTGGAAAAACGTAAATGCGGTGAGACTGTTACATCAGGGTATAGACCAGTAGTGGCACATCGTGTCAATGAACCGGCATCACTCGCTCACGCGTCAGAAATGCGGCGGTTTGGCTTTATGCCATCCGCCGCTCTAGAACGATAGTTGCGTAGAAACGAGGGGCCAGGAACATCATTGTAACGAGGCGATGAACGGTATATGTGGCAACTTTTAGAACACCATCCGAATCAAAAAAGTGTTACAGGCCTGAACCGATTGTTTGTTGAACTGTCCGCTCATTTAACGAATTTTTGACGCTTTTTTAACGTCGGGTTATTGCTGTTAATGCCGCGTTTTCACTTTCCCGTAAAAGGTGGCTTGCTCTTTGAAAAGGTGATGCTAACGTGACATCGACACGGCAGTTTCGATCAGCATCGTCCACCCTCCAGGTACCTGGCACAGGCATTCGAGCGTGACGGAAAAAGAAACTGCAGCCAGGCAGGAGAGGAAAGGATGACACGTTATCTGAAGGAACTGTTGATCTTTCTATATATATTCAAAAGCTATGATTATTATCTCGATCGTCTATCGTGGTTAGGCATGAGCGCTTCGGCGCTAGTGTATATAGGGCTGTTCGGGGTTCTGCTGATTGCGTTACTGTTGACTGCGTATATACGCCAGTCATTAGTTCGCTACATATTCGCGTTGCTATTCTTTACCTCCGCCGTCTTTTTTGACGTCTATACCCGCGTGACGGCCGATTATTTGAGCTACAGCGCGTTTGTGTCGATGGTTTACTCGGGCGGCTTTATCCAGGAAGCCTTCTACCAATACCAATCGATCATCCTGAGCGCACTTGCCAGCGGGCTGTTGCTGCTGGTGGGGATCGCCCTCAAGCCGCAACGGTCTTTACCCCTGCCCGGGGCCGCGCTTGTCGCAGCGCCAGTGCTTGGTGTGGTGCTGCTGTCAGGCATTCTCTTCCTGCGTAGCGGTGAAGGTGCCCGGGGGCTGCCGATCATGTACACGCCGTTGGCCTATTCGAGCCTGTTCGCCTACGAGACGGCCCATAACACCGTGGGCCCTCGTCAGGCGGTCAGCCTGACGCGCAATACCGAGCCGGTCAGCCACGATATCGTTTTGATCATCGATGAAAGCATTACCGGCAACTACCTGGATCTCAGTACCGAGCATGGAGTACGCAGCAACCTCATGCAGCCGCACCCGGGCGTGAATATCTATAACTACGGCTATGCCGCCTCCATCGCCAGTTGCAGCGCCGACACCAACATCACCTTGCGTTACGGCGGCACACGCAGCGATTACCTGCGCATCAACTCGACCCTGCCATCAATCTGGCAGTACGCGAAAAAGGCCGGCTTGAGCACTGTCTACATCGATGCCCAGCGCACGGGCGGCAACCTGCAGAACCTGATGACCCAGACCGAGAAGCAGGACATCGACCAGTTCATCCAGTTCGACGATACCCGTGTGCGCGACCGCGACATGGCGGCGGCGCAGCAGTTGATCGAGCATCTCAATGATGGCAAGCCACAATTGATTGTCATCAACAAGCTCGGCGCACATTTCCCGGTGCACGACAAATACCCCGACGACTTCATGGTCTACCGGCCGGCGCTACCGCGTGGGAAGTACGACGATGTGATCGATACCGGCAGCCGCGACGGCTTCAGCGGGCAGCTGGATGACTGGACGCTGTACCGCAATGCCTACAAGAACACCTTGCGGTGGAATGTCGGTGAATTCTTTTCACGGGTCTTCGCCAAGGCAGACCTGAGCAATGCCGTGATGATCTACACCTCAGACCATGGCCAGGACCTGCACGAGCGCGGTAACCCGGGCTTGAACACTCACTGCGGGGGCGATCCGGTACCAGAGGAGGGGCTGGTACCTCTGGTCGTCATCCAGGGGGCTGACCTTAAGACCCTCGACTGGCCGGCGGCGCTTGCGGCTAACAAGGATCGTTCCAGTCACTACAACATCTTCCCCACCTTGCTGCAGTTGCTGGGGTATGACCTGGCGGGCATCAAACCGGTCTATGGCACTCCCCTCAGCCAACCGACCCAGGATGACTTCACCTTCAATACCCGCTTCAACGCCCGCTTGGGCGAGAAGCCACACTTCAAGCATATCGACCTCAGCGACGTGGTGACACCGATCGATACCATCGCTCAGCCAGTGGTGCTGCAGTCCAAATGAAACACTTATGCCGAGCGTGCGCTTGAGTCACGCTCGGCTGGTGGGTTTGCCCGGGCGCTTGCTGCCGGTTGCCGTTTTGCGAGAGGCGGGTTTGCGCGGGGCGGTTGTCCGCTTTTTCTTCCAGGGCGCCGTGCCACGACCGGCCGGGCTTGCCGGCCCGGTGATGGTCAGGCTCAGGCCGACGCAACGTTCGACCTGCTTGCTCATCCAGGCGGACTGCTTGGCAACGAATTCCTCAAGGCTTATCTCGCCGCTCTGCACCATGTCCAGGGCCTGTTCCCAGATGGCGGTAGTGCCCGGGTCGGCAATGGCCCGGGGCACGGCGTCGATCAGGCTGAAGGCCGCCGGGGTGGCGGCCAGGGCCTTGCCCTGCTTGGTCAGGTAGCCACGGTCGAGCAATCCCTGGATGATCCCGGCGCGCGTCGCTTCGGTGCCGATACCGGTGGTGTCCTTGAGTTTCTGCTTGAGCCGCGGATCGTCTACCAGTTTGGCGACGTTCTTCATGGCCTTGATCAGATCACCTTCGGTGAAGGGCTTTGGCGGTTGTGTCCAGAGGTCTTTGAGTTTCAGGTCTGCGATTGCGCAGTCCTGGCCCTCGGTCAGGGCCGGGAGTGCCTGGGGCGCAGGGGCTTCGCGACCCTTGGCCGGCGTCAAGGCTTCGGGCAGGGCGCGCCGCCAGCCGGGTTCGATGATCCGTTTGCCCATCGCGCGCAATGAGTACCCGGCGCAGTCGAAGTCCGCTTGGGTGCGATCGTATTCGTGAATGGGCAGGAACTGCGCCAGGTAGCGCGCGCGTATGAGGGTATAGACGGCCCGCTGCTTGTTGGACAGGCGGCTCGGGTCCATCGCCGCGGCGGTCGGGATGATGCCGTGGTGGGCACTGACCTTGGCATCGTTCCAGGCCCGCGAGCGTCGCTGTGGTTGCATATGTTCAAGCAGGTCGGCCAAGCCAGGATCGGCGCGCCCCAGGGCAGCCAGAATGCCCGGTGCTTCACCGTGCTGGCTCAGCGGCAGGTAGCCGCAGTCGCTGCGCGGGTAGGTGATGACTTTATGAGTCTCGTAAAGCGCCTGGGCAATGTCCAGGGTTTCCTGGGCGCCAAGGCCCAGCTTTTTCGAACACACCTCCTGCAAGGTGCCCAGATCGAACGGCAACGGCGGCGACTCGCGCATGCGCTCGGTACTCAGCTTGACCACCCGCGCACTGGCGGCATTGCCCATGGCTGTCGCAGCCTGTTGGGCAAGCGCCTGGTCCAGGCAGCGTCCGTGTTCGTCGCATTGCTCGTCCGGTGCGCGCCACTGGGCAGCGAAGGAGGTGCCGTCGCTGATCAACTGCACCTCGATGGCCCAGTACGGGGCCGGTACGAAATCGGCGATGCTGCGGTCGCGATCCACGACCAGGCGCAGGGTCGGCGTCTGAACGCGGCCCACCGGCAGTACGCCCTGATAGCCGGACTGGCGCCCAAGCAGGGTGAATAGCCGGCTCATGTTCATGCCAATCAACCAGTCGGCGCGCGAGCGCCCCAGCGCCGAATGATAAAGGCTGAAGGTTTCGGCTCCGGGTTTGAGCGCTGCCAGTGCCTTGCGGATCGACGCATCGTCCAGCGCCGAGAGCCAGAGCCGTTGAATCGGCCCGCGATACCGGCAATGGTCCACCAGCTCGCGGGCAATCATCTCGCCCTCACGGTCGGCATCGGTCGCGATGACCAGTTCGCGGGCTTCGCCGAGCAGGCGCTTGACCGCCTTGAACTGGCCGGCCGTCCTGGGCTTTACCAGCATCTTCCATTGCCCCGGAACGATGGGCAGGTCGGCCAGCACCCAGCGTTTGTAACGGGCGTCGTAGGTGTCCGGCGGTGCGGCTTCGAGCAGATGGCCGATGCACCAGGTCACCGTCACGTCCGAGCCGACCCAGCAACCGTCACCGCGGCGCCTGGCGCCGAGCACCTGGGCAATGTCTTTGGCTTGGGAAGGTTTTTCGCACAGAAACAGCCGCATGGGCACCATCAATCATTACTGGTTTTCAAGGGTGCACAGCATGCGCAGTGGCGCGGCTTCAGGCAACCTTTATCTGTATGGATATACAGATAAAGGCGCTGAATGATGTTTCAGCCTTTGATCAGGCCAGTCGAGGTCACTGGTCTTTTTCGCAGTTGACCATCCACGGCACACCGAACCGGTCGGTCAACATGCCGAAGCGCGCGGCCCAGAAAGTTTTCTCCAGTGGCATCTGAACGGAGCCCTTGTCCGCCAGCGCCGCGAAGACTCGCTCTGCCTCGGCGATGCTGTCGACATTCAGGGACACCGAGCAGCCGCTGATGCCCTTGTAGGGGTGCGCTGGCGTGGTGTCCGAGCCCATGAGGACTTGATCGCCGACCTCCAGACGGGTGTGGATGATCTTGTCGTGGCAGTCTTTCGGAACGTGGTCGCCCGCAGGCGTTTCACCGAAGCGCATCATGGCTTCGATTTTGCCTCGCAAGCATTGTTCGTAGAACTTGAAGGCCGCCTCGCAATCGCCGTTGAAGATCAGATAGGGATTGATTTGCATGGTCAACTCCTTGGAGTAGTGGGTTGATGGTTTACTGCTTCCTGGCTTCGAGTGCTGCCCGCATCCGGTCCTCTTGTTCACGCAGTTCGGGCGTCAACTCGGCACCGAAATCCTCGGCCTCGAATACCGGGCGGATTTCGATCTCGCATTCCTCTTCAAAAGGGTTTGGGCAACGTTTGACCCAATCGATCGCCTGTTCCAGCGAATCCACCTGGAAAAGCCAGAATCCGGCGACGAGTTGTTCCGCCGGGGAGAACGGCCCATGACTCACGCTGCGGGTCGGGCCGGAAAAGCGCACACGGGCACCCTTGGCGCTAGGGTGCAACCCTTCGCCTGCAAGCAAAACCCCAGCCTGCAGAAGTTCTTCGTTGTACTTGCCCATGGCGGTCAATAACGCTTCGCTGGGCATTACGCCGGCTTCGGAATTCTGAGTGGCCTTGACTATTACCATGCAGCGCATCGTCGCACCTCCGTTGTGTTCTGAAAAAGTCAGGGTTTAGGAAAGCGCTAAATAGGGTAGACAGGTATTATTTTTTTAGACGATTTTTTTATGGTGCCAAGGGGCTTTATTTCTTTGAAAGCAACGTTGGCAATGATCAGCCTGTTTCGCTGCCTACTTTCATGGACGCGGCTTCTTTCACAGGTAACACCAGTTTCGCTCGGCGCCGGGCGATATTATCGCGGCATGCTCCAGTCCCAGGCGCTTGATGCCGATGCGCAGAAGCCCTCACGTTGTGCAACGGCGTGAACTCGAAGAGGCACTGTGGGGGCGCGACTTGCCAAACAGCGATAGCCTGAGAAGCAATATTCACATGATGCGTCGCACGATCGACAAAACATTTGACAAGCCGCTGCTTCACACCGTGCATGGCCTGGGCTACAAACTTTGCCAGGAAGAATGAAGCGACGTTTGTAAGGTTATGCGGACTTATCCTTTTCTTGCGCCAATGGTTTTTCATCGGCCGAGGACGGCGTTGCCGTGAGGTGAAAGCGACAGACCTGGCCGCCACGCAACATACACTCCCGATGCTCGACATCGCCGTGCCCCAGGGCGCCGATCAGGGCAAGGTCCAGTTCGCAGACTTGCGGATGGGCCTGGGCCAGGTGATGAAAGACGCAGTTGTGCGCCACTATCTCCCGCTCGCCGCCAGAGCGGAAGAATACTTCGGCCTCGTAGCCTGCATGGTTCATATGACTGACAATCTTCTCTTCATCGATCGTCTGCTGTTCCAGGCCGGCCGCCAGCTTGCGCCCCAGGCTGCGCATCAGGGCAGTCAGGCCGTCGTGGCCGAGGATCTTCGCCACCTCATCGATCAACAGGTCAGCCAACAGCTGGTACTGCCGGGGAAACAACTCTTTGCCGCGAAGCGTCAGTTGGTAGAGCTGTTCGGGGCGGCGACCGGTGGGGCGGGTCTGGCCGCGCACGACCAGGCCATCGCGCTCCAGTGCGGCCAGATGCTGGCGCACAGCGGTACGGGTGACTGCCAGGACAGCGGCCAGGTCATCAATACTCATGCCCGCCGACTGATAGAGTAGCGCGCTCAACAATTGCTGCTGGGTCTGGCCCATGCCTTGAAGCATTCGATCTCCTTACGGTTCGGTCACGCGGCACAGGGCGCGCGATGCGCCCTGTACGGCAGCTCAGAACTTTTCCGGGAATTGCTTGACCAGCGCCGCGGTCAAGGTATCGGCCAGTACCAGGATATGCTCGCGCATGGCCTCCCAGGTCTTGGCTTCGGCGGCGTAATCCTTTTTCGCCAATTCATCGATCTGGACCACATGGTGGCCGCCGTGGGCGCTGAGTATTGTCACCAACGACGCCTGCGGCAGGTTTGGATTGGCTTTGGCCAGGAACGTGGCAATGGCCTTGGCATTGCTGGTCAGTTCAGAGACCGCAGCCTCTTTGCCCGCGGCTTTTTTGCCGACGGTGGCGTCACTGTAGTGTTTCACCGCCCCCCAGTGCCCGGCCAGCAATTTCAGCAACTGGTCGGCTGCAGGCTGTCCGTAGAGCGGGGCGAGGCTGTTGGCGATGGTTGTAGCGTTGGCCACCACTTCAGCGCTGGCGGTCGTGGCTTGCTGGCTGTTGCCGGACTGGTTGGCAGTCGCGTAGGTTCTTGTCCAGAAAATATGCTCCACCCACAAATCCCGCAGCGCCAGGCGCGTGCTCAGCGCGGCAGAGTCAGACACGACGGGTTGCGCAGGGCTGGCAGGTGTCTGGCTCCAGACCGGTTGGGCACACAAGGCGAGCAACAGCAAAGCCAGCATCTTGATGTTCATGACGGTATCCTCTTGCCGTGAGTGAGTGTACAAAATCAATTAAAGCATAAAAATATGCTATTAATTGAAGATGAAAAAATGTCACCAGTGAGCGGTTAAACACAGTGTGCTGAGGTTCGCCATCTTGTAGCCGCTGCCGAAGGCTGCGCTGGAGTCCCGAAGGGGCTCCCCGGCGATCTTGAGATCTTGCGCGTGCTGCGCACGCGAGCGCAGCCTTCGGCAGCGGCTACGCCGACCGTGGTGCGCGAACCGATGTAGCCGACCGTGATACGCCGAATGTCATAGCTGATCGCGTGCAATACCACTGCGAACGCGCAAAATATCGGCCAACACCGCCAGGGCGATCTCCGCCGGCGTCTTGCTGCCCAGGTTGAGGCCGATCGGTGCATGGATGCGGGCCAGTTCCGGCTCGCTCAAACTGCCGATGCGGCGCAATCGCTCAAAACGCTTTTTCGATGTCTGCAGCGACCCCATTACCCCGATATAGAAGGCATCGGTGCGCACCGCTTCCATCATCGCCAGGTCATCGATACGCGGGTCGTGGGTCAGCGCCACGACTGCCGTATCGCTATGACAACCCCCTTGGGCAATGAACACCGACGGCAGTTCGCGACGAATCTCCACGTTGTCCAGTATTACGCCTTCGAGCGCTTCGTCACGCGGGTCGCAGAGGATCACCTCGAAACCCAGGCCCACCGCGAATTCCGCGCAGGCCTGTGCCACGCTGGAGTAGCCGGCGAGCAGCAGACGCTGGGCGGCACCGATGCGCAGGTGCACGCGATCCGGCCCGCGTTCTACGCGCGGCCCGTGTTCGCGGTCGGCGACCAGACGGCGGGCGCCGCTGGCCAGATCCACCTCGCGGATCAGCCGGCGCTGACCCAACAGGGCGGATTCCAGTTCGCGCAGGTGCGCTTGTACCTCGCAATCGGGTAAAAGCTTTTCAACCAGCACATCAAGCAGACCGCCGCAGGGCAAGCGTACTTGCGAGCGCGGGTCGTCGCCATCGCCGTAGCGCACCACGGTGACAGCATCGGCAAACGCGCCCTCGGCCACCCGTGCGAGGAAGTCGTCTTCGACGCAACCGCCGGACAACGAACCGATCCATTGGCCGGAATCATTCACCGCCAACAACGAGCCCGGCGCACGAGGCGCCGAACCATAGGTACAGAGCACCGTACAGAGCCAGACACACTGGCCGGCGCCGGACCAGGCCAGCGCCCGCCGTACCACTTGCAGGTCGAGATGCTGCATGTCATCGCGCCTCGTGCCCGGCGGGAGCCTCGGCTTTCAATTGCTCCACCTGGCTGACGGCAAGCTCGGTCGGTTGACCGCCCCAAGCCTGGCGCAGGTAGTTGAGCAGGTCGGCCAGTTGCTCGTTGCTGAGCTTGTCGGCAAAGCCCGGCATCGGTTGCATGCGTTCGAACCCGGCGAACTTCTGCTCGCCGATGCCGTCCTCGATCACCCGCAACAGATTGCGCGGGTCTTCCAGACGCAAGGTGGTATTGCCTTGCATGGCCACGGCGATATGCGGTTTGCCTTCGCCGCCAGCACCATGGCAACCGGCGCACACATTCAGGTATTGCTGGCGACCACGCTGGGCACTGACGCTGAGCTTGTCCACCGGCACCTCGACCAGGACCCTTGCCTGCGGCGGTTGATCGCCCAGCAGGAAGGTCGCCATGGCGGCCAGGTCCTGGTCGTTGAGCCGCTGGGTGCTGTTATGGAACACCGGGAACATTTCGTTGAACATGGTGCCCTGGGCGCTCATGCCGTGCTTGAGAAACGAACTCAGGTCCTGGTGGGTCCAGCCGCGCGCGGCCAGATCATCGGCCAGCAGGCTCGGCGCCAGGTAGCCATTGAGTATCCCACCGGTCATTCGCTTGTCCTGCTGCGGCGCGCCGGGCAAGCCGCGTGGGGTATGGCATTCGCCACAGTGACCGAGCACATCGACCATGTACTGGCCGCGCTTCCAGGCTTCGCTCTTGCCATCGGCCGGTGCCAGTTGCACGCTTTTGCCGTAGAGCATGTTCCAGCCGGTGAGCCCCAGGCGCACGTTGAACGGAAAGCTCAGGCTGGTGACGGGCGCGGCACGGTTGATCGGCTCCACCGTCTGCAGGTAGGCATGGATGGCGTCGGCATCCTCACGGGGCATCAAGTGATAGGAGGTGTAGGGCATCGCGGGGTACAGGTTGGCGCCATCGCGACGTTTGCCCCGGGTCAACGCGGCGAAGAACTCGTCACCGCTGTACAGGCCAATGCCGTGCTCCTTGTCGGGGGTGATGTTGGTGCCGTAGATGGTTCCGAACGGCGAGACGATCGGCAGCCCGCCCGCATAGGGCGCGCCACCTTGTGCCGTATGGCAGGCCATGCAGTCCGCCGCGCGGGCGAGGTATTCACCTCGCTCGATCTGCTGTTGATCTGCTGCCTGGGCCAACAACGCAGGCACAGCCAGCCCGACCGCCACGGCAAGGCGGGAAATGAGTCGCTTCATGCTCAACCCTCCTTGACCAGGCCGAGATCGAGCAACACATCACGCGTGGCCGTGTAATAGCGCACGTAGCCGGTGCAGCGGCAGATATGGTGACCAAGACTCTCCTCGATCACCTGTTCCATCTGGCTTTTGCTGATCGGCTGGCGCTGGAGCTTTTCCACCAGCACCGTGGCCGCATTGACGAAACCAGGCGCACAGTAGCTGCACTGGAAGCTGAACTGGTCGACGAACTTCTGCTGGATCGGGTTGAGTTCGGTGACCTTGCCGCTCTCGTCAACCTTGGCGTGGCCTTCGATCGTGCGCACTTTCTTGCCTTCGAAGTAGTGCGCGCCGGTGATGCAGGTGCGCACTTGCTCGCTGGTGCCGTCGGGGTTGTCGACGATCACCACGCAGGCATGGCAGATACCCTGGCCGCAGCCCAGGCGCGAGCCGGTGAGGTTGCGGTACTCGTGGAGGTAATCGATCATCGACAGATCATCGGGGACCTCCACTGGACCGACGGATTGACCGTTGAGGGTCAGTTGCAGCGGACGATTAGCCATTGAGGGCCTCCTTGATGCGCGCGGGGGTGACAGGCAGGTCGCGAATTCGCTTGCCGATGGCGTGGGCCACGGCGTTGCCGATGGCGCCGACCACCGGGATCATCACCACCTCGGCGATGCCCTTGGACGGATCGCTGGGCGACAGCGGCGGCAGGATCTCCGACGTCTGCTTCCAGACCGCAACATCCTTGGCGAGCGGCAACCGGTAACGGTTGAAGTTCCAGTCGCCTTCCCCCGGGCCGCCTTCATACAGCGGCATTTCTTCGAGCAGCGCATGGCCGATGCCCATGGCGACACCACCCTCGATCTGGCCCTTGACCAACTCAGGCACCAGCACCCGGCCACACTCGACCCAGCTGTGATGGTTGAGTACTTGCACCTCGCCCGATCCCTTGTTCACCTTCAACTCGACCAACGTTGCCACGGGGCTGTAGTAGGTCACCGCCGCGTTGTTCAACTGCGTGTCCGGATAGGTCACGGTTTGCCGATCAAGCAGATGGAAGCCGGCGCTGCTCATTTGCGCCTTTTTCACGTTCGGTGCGCCGTCGCCATACTTGACCGCCAGGCCATCGAGCGGCAGACGCTCACGCACGCCATCGATACTGAACTCGGACTCGGCCCAGCTCCAGCGGTTGAAACCGTGCACGCTGGCGCCGGTCACCAGACCGCGTTCATGGGCGCGCTTGGCCAGCACGGCAAACGGCAGCGGCTCCATGCCATTGGCCGTGAGCTTGCCATCGACCCAGTGGGCATCTTCGCGGCGCACCACATAGGGGTTGGCCTGGCCACCGTAAGGGCCTTGCCGCCAGATTCCCAGGGCCGCCGGCCACAAGCCGTGGTTGAACAGCACACGCGCAGCTTCTCGGGTAGCGTGGCTGAAGTAGTACGACGAGTTGGTCGCCGACGATGCCGAAGCGATCTTGCCGACCCAGCGCGGATTGCGCAGCACTGCATCCTGCTCGGCCTGGCTCATGAGGTAAGGGTTGCCGCTGCTGGTCAGTTGCAGCTCGTTCCACTCGGTGACGCCGGTTGTCACTTCATTGGCCGGGTTGCCGAGGAAATCGGCAACCACCAGGGCCTGGGAGGTGGACATGCCGGTACCGATCTCGATACCAATGTGGCGCAGGGTGATATGGCCGTCGGCGGTGAACTCGACGCTGGCCATCGGCGCTTCGGAGCCGGTGCCGAAGTCTTTCTGGCAGATCGCAAAACCAACGCCGTACCAGTTGTCCGGATCCTGCGCATCGAATTGCTGCTTGCGCGCGTCGCGGTTTTTCCAAACGTCGTGGGCGCCCGCCTTCTCGAGGATCTCGTTCAGCCGCAGGGCGCCTGCAGGCACTGCACCCTGGGTGTTCTTCATGCCCGAGAGCAAAACGTTCTTCTTGCGCAGATCGATCGGGTCGATGCCCAGGCGACCGGCAATTTCATCCACCATCATCTCGGTGGAGGCCATGGTCTGCAGGGTGCCGTAACCGCGCATGGAGCCCGCTTCGACGCCGCGTGAATGGTAAGCGGTGACCTGTAGATCGTTCTGCGGCATGTAATAGATCGACTGCGCCGCTGTGGCGCCGACCGCCGCCACCGACGGGCTGTAGTTGATCCGGCCGCCACCGTCGACACTCATCTCGGCGCGGAAGATCTTGAAGCTGTGATCCTTCTTGTCCACGGCCAGTTGGTAGCGGATATCGAAGGGGTGGCGCTTGATGCCGCTTTGGAACTGTTCATAACGGTCATTGGCCAGGCGCACAGGGACACCTGCGCCATACAACGCCGCCAGGGCGGCGTAGTAGACAAAGATGTTGTGGTCCTTGGAGCCGTAGCCGACCGTGTAGCCGGGGTGCATGTTGAGTTTTGCCAGGCCGAAACGCGACGGCGCGATCATCTTCGCCGTTTCGGTGGCGGCCTCCACCGGGCACTGGGTAGCCACGACGAAGTGCAATGACCTGGTCGCCGGGTCGTACCAGCCGTTACCGTTGTCCGGCTCCAGAGCGGCCGGCTCGATGGAGGGCGTTTTATAGCGTTCATCGAACACCAGCCAGTCTTCGGGTGGTGTTTCCAGTTGCTGCTTCATGCGCTCGGCGTAAAACAGCCCGCGCTCGGTCAGGTTGCCATGCAGGTCGGGCTGCGAGTTCCAGACCGGGCGGCGCTCACGGATCATCGGGAACAGGATCGAATCCTTGAGGCTGGCGAACTCGTCTTCGTCTGCCGAGGTCGGACCGCCGACACGCACATAGCGGAAGCTGCCATAGGGCTCACCCTCGTAGTAGGGCACCTTGGCACCGTAGCGGATGGCCTTGTCGTTGAACTGGAGCCTGGTCTTGGCCTGGCGGTAACGCTCGAAATCGTTCCAGATCAGGATCGCCACCGGGTGGCCGATGAACATCGGCACCTTTCCGGTCGGCAGCAGCGGGTCGGGCGCGTGCTCTTCGGGGAAGACGATGCCGTCCTTTTGCAGATCTTCGGCGGTGACGATGCGATCGGGTTGCAGCTCGGCGCCCAGCCAGGACAGATCGTAGCCCTCGTAGAGGCGGTCGGCGCGAATGGTTTTCAGCAACATGGCGTGGCCCTGTTGCTGCGGCCAGCCGGGCATGTCCCTGGCGCGGATGTCGCGGGCAAACACCTTGTTGCCACAGACCTTGGACAAGGCGTCGTTACGAAAGCGCGCCTGGCCATTGTTGCCCAGCCACTGCTCGGCGGGCACGGTCACGCTGTTTTCCATCAAGGCTGCGAAAGCCCGGCTGCCGAGCGGGGCCAGCGTCACGCTGACGCCTGCGACCAGCCCGCCCTGAAGAAAGGAGCGACGGGAAATATCACGGTTGGACATGGATCATCCTCTGAGCGCGAGCGCCCATGTCGTTAGGGTCTTGGATAGCTTAGGCCATATCGAAGCCCTTCCAGATGCTGCGAAGGGCGGAATTCTGACAGAACAAA
This sequence comes from Pseudomonas sp. LS1212, assembly GCF_024741815.1. Taxonomy (NCBI): domain Bacteria; kingdom Pseudomonadati; phylum Pseudomonadota; class Gammaproteobacteria; order Pseudomonadales; family Pseudomonadaceae; genus Pseudomonas; species Pseudomonas sp. LS1212. The sequence goes on along the minus strand of NZ_CP102951.1, from coordinate 3,007,358 downwards.
GTTGACCTGAAAGTCCACTTTGTCGAAATTGGTCGCCCAAGGCAAAATCAATGAGCGCCCGGACGCGCCAGGACGGCTATCGGGAGGCTCCGGCAGGCGCTATCGACCCTTGGCAATGCGGAACGTCAATCGCACCTGGGTCCCCTCATTTTCACGACTGGTCAGGCTGATCTGCCCGCCGAAACGCTCCATGATTCGTTTCACCATGACCAGCCCGACGCCAAGCCCGCCCTGTTTACTGGTGCAAAACGGCTTGAACAACATTTGTTGCTGGTTTTCCGTCATGCCCTTGCCAGTGTCGTGCAGGGTGATATGCAGCCGGGTCCTGCGAGCATTGGGTTGGATATCGATGCGCAACCGACCGCCTTGCGCCATGGCCTCGAGCGCATTGGAAACCAGGCTGTTCAGGACCTGTGAAAGCAGGATGCGTTGACCGAACACGGGGGGCGCGGCGGTTGCCGTGAATTCGACCAGGACGTTGGCTTTGCGAATCTGCGGTTCAAAGGCGTGCAGGGTTTCGAGAATCGCCTCCAGCGGGTCGACTTCCTCGTTCGCTCCCTCATGGGGGCTGGAGGCCTGCAGCAGGTCGCGCACCCACTTGGACATGCGATCGACCTGGCCAATGATGTCGCTGATGTTCTTCTGCACAGGAGGATTGGCGAGCTCCTGGGCCAGCTCGGCACTCGAGCGTATCGTGGCCAAGGGGTTGCGCAGGCTATGGGCCACCGCGGCGGACATCTCGCCCAACGCGACGAAGGTTTCGTTCTCGATCAACTGCTTTTGCTGTGAAACCAGCAGAGCGGCGGCGCGCCGAACGATCAAGTAAAGCCCCAGGTAGATCAATGCGCCGCCGAGGGAGGTGGCCAGCCACATCAGCATATAACCGCGCTGGGTCCTGGCAATCAGGTCGGACGGTTCCTTGTAGATTTCGACAGTCGCCACGGCCTTGCCGGCCGAATTGAGCATCGGAATGTAATTCTCGATAAAGAGATTCTCTGGCCTGCGCACAAACTGTTGCTCTTCACGGTCATTTTGCACCTCATGATAGACGGCAAAGATTCGCTCCTTGCTGGAGAAGGATTCTTCGAGCTCATCGTCATCGGCAAACTTCTGGCCGATCAATTCGGGATTGCTTGACCAGATAACGACGTCGTCAGGCGCATAGATACTGATCAACAGCGAGTCGGGCTGCCGGGCAATATGGGTGATGTGATCGAGAAATTCATTGCGCGCGGCTTGCCGGTTGCGCTGTTCCTGGGCAGAAAGCCCGATGTCGTCGCGTGGGTCGAGCAACTCCCCCATCTGGTAACCAGGCAGGTTGTGATGACCTACTTCGGCTGCGCCCATGGACTGAATGAATTGCGCCGTCAGCACCGCGTCGCGCTGGATGCTTTCGTTGACCACAAAGCGGGTGGCGATGAAGCCCAGGCCAAGGGCCACGAGCGTGATGATCAGGAAACTGGCCAAGGAGAACCATCGCAGCAGATTGAACTGCACTGAGGTTGCGGTGACTTCCTTGTCCGAAAAGTACTTGGCCAAACCGAATGCAAGGCTCATGGGGGGTACTCGCTGGTGGATAACGCGTCATGGCGCAAGCAGCCCCTGGCTTCCTGCCACCTATCGCATCTAGCCACCAGCTTAGCTCAACTCAAGCGGTAGACCCTGCCGCGCGCCCAGTGGCGGCGGTTTCTGCATCGCCAACGCCATGCAGGGAAATTTTCGAAGTCTCCGGCAAGGCCAGGCCGCCGGCCAGGGCCAACAGCGAGACCGCGATCAGGTAAAAGGCCGGCGACAGGTTGCTGCCGGTCTGGGTGATCAGCCAGGTCGCCATCAGCGGTGCCGTGCCACCGAAGATCGTATAGGCCAGGTTGTAGGTAATGGCCGACGCGGTATAACGCGTGCGGGTCGGAAATGTTTCGGACAACAGGGCCGCCGTGACCACGCCACAGAGCACTGCACCGACGGCCAACAGCAACACGCCGATGACCGAGGCCGCGAACGACCCGGAGCTGGCCATCAGAAACGCCGGGTAGACGACCACCATCAGCAGTACGCACGCCGTGACCACGGTCGCGCGGCGTCCGACCTTGTCCGAGAAAGCTCCCGCCAGCGGGCACATGGCCGCGGCGAACAGCAGGGCGATCACCGAGATCAACAGGGCGCTGGCCCGGCTCAAGCCGCCGGCGACCTGAAGGTAGGTGGCGAAATAGGTGGTGAACATATAGAAGGACAGGGCGGTCAGGGACACGAACGCCCCCAGGCAGCAAATCGCCGCGCCGTGGGTGCTCAGGGTTTCGCGCAAAGGCGAATGGGCAACGGCGTCTTCCTTGGCAACTGCCTTGAACGCAGGGGTTTCATCCAGCCGCCAGCGCAGGTACAAGCCGACGATGCCCAGGGGCGCGGCCACCAGGAACGGCACGCGCCAACCCCAGCTGCTCATTGCCTCGGCCGTGAGCGACGACTCCAGCGCGTAGGCCACCACCGCCGCACAGGCGAAAGCGGAAAAGGTCGATACCGGGACGAAACTGCCATACCAGGCGCGCTGAGTGCGCGGGGCATGCTCCATCAGGTAGGCGCAGGCCCCGGCGTATTCGCCACCGGCGGAAAAGCCCTGGGCGCAGCGAATCAGGGTCAAGAGCACGGGCGCCATGACACCAATGGCTGCGTAGCTCGGCAGCAAGCCGATCAAGGTCGTCGCGCCGGCCATCAATAGAATGGTCGTGGCCAGGGCCTTCTTGCGCCCGATCCGGTCGCCGAGCATGCCAAAAAAGATCCCGCCCAAGGGGCGGAATGCGAACGCCACGGCAAACACCGCGAAGGTTTTCAGCAAGGCGGCGCTGGCATCGTCGCTGGGGAAGAATTGCAGGGCGATGGTGGTGGCTAAAAAGCCATACACCGCAAAGTCGAACCACTCCACGAAGTTGCCGATGGCAGCCGCGCTGATGACTTTTCTCAAGGTGGCGGGATCGACCCGCTCGATTTCCGTGGTGGTCATGCTGATCTCTCCGTGCGCCCTACCGATTATCGATAGCCGATAACCGATTATCGGCAGCGTGCCTGAGCAGAGTAGCCGGGAAAACGTCATCCACGTATTCATGGACGAACTTGTCGCGTAACGCATTGTTATAATGTAACCTTTGCGCTCTTGAATTCTCGATAACGTGAGTAACTGATATGGCTCTATCGTCAGGATTGACGGAGCAGGGCGCGTTTTCCCCCGCGCTCGCAAACACTGGGAACGCGACCTGCAGGCCCGATACGTGGTGCAGTCCGGGCCGGCGAAGCGCCTGGCCTTCACGCTCCGTCACGCTGTGCATCGGGGGGAACAAGGCGCAGGCCGAGCTCGATGCCAATCAGCTTCGATTGGTGATCGAATATCCCTTGGCTGGTCGGCTCTGAAATTCATGCGCCCTGGTCCGCTGCTGCGCATAACTCGTTCCCACCAGCGTGGGAATGCACCCTGCGACGCTCCGCGTCATGACGTCAGCGCAGTACGCTCACGGCAATTCGAGTCGCCGCCGCAATCACATCATCGCGCGGCTTCGCGTCTGCCTGCGGTTGCGTGTAATAGACCGACAGTACAATCGGCCCGCGTGCCGGCGGCCAGAGCACGGCGATATCGTTCGTCGTTCCATAATCGCCGGTGCCCGTCTTGTCGCCGACTTGCCAGTCGGCCGGCAGTCCGGCACGAATGCGCTTTGCGCCCGTTGTGTTTCCCCGTAGCCAGGCCTGCAACAGCTCGCGTTGGGGCACCGGCAGGGCATTGCCAATGGCGAGCGATTGCAGGCTGCGGGTCATGGCGGCCGGCGTCGTGGTATCGCGCGGATCTCCGGGTATGGCCGTGTTCAGTTCTGTTTCCCAGCGATCGAGGCGCAATTGGCTGTCGCCGATCGAACGCGTAAACGCGGTGACCGCGGCGGGCCCTCCGAGAATCTTCATCAGCAGGTTGGCGGAGGTATTGTCGCTGTACTGAACCGTGGCACGGCACAACTCGGCAACCGTCATGCCGTCATCCAGGTGTTGGGAGCTGATGGGCGAGTAGCTGACGAGATCACTCTGCCCGTACCTGACTCGCCGCTCCAGCAAACCGGCATCACGGGTGCTCTGCGCGAGGATCGCACCGGCTAGGATCGCCTTGAATGTGCTGCACAAGGGAAAACGTTCATCGGCCCGATAGTGAATGTGCATGCCGCTGGCCGTGTCGAGGGCTGATACGCCGAGGCGGCCCCCGGCAGTACGTTCAAGCGTTGCGAACAGCGCTTGTGCCGAGGTGTCGGGCGCCTGCCCGGTAGCGCAGGCCGTGAGTGCCAGGGCCAAAGGCGCCGTAGCGGCGGCCAGCAGCAAGGTGCGGCGGCTTGGAGAATAGGTCATTGACGCTGTCATCTCGCTTTGACGAAAGGGGAGGAACGTGCTTGGCGAAGGCCGCACTTCAGGCCTTTTTGCCGATCCTCGAGGTTATAGGATCATAACTAAATTTTTCCGGCCCATGCATGGCTGGTCCGGTATTGTTCGTATAGAGTGTGGTGGCATATGGCCTCCAGCCGGAGGTCAAGGACAAGCTCGACAGGACGTCGCATCTCATGCCGCAACTCCCTCCCATCTCTGAACATTTTCCCTATCAGCAACTGGCTCCGCCCTGATTGCGACCTGCGCGTACACACGAACTCAAAAAAGTGCCCATAAAGGATTCGACCATGGCTTCCTCTTTCGCCAGCTTTTTCCTTGATATGAACGTGCGCAAAAAGCTTCTCACAGGCTTCGGCCTGGTCTTGATGATCAGCCTGCTGATTGCCTGGGTCAGCTTCACCGCCCTGGAGAGCACGCTCCAGCGCTTTGACACACTGCTCAAGGTCAATGACATCGACACCAAGCTTTACCAGGTTCGGCAGAACGAGAAGAACTTCATTATCAGCGGTGATGACAGCTACATCCAAAGCGCCACGCAGACAATCCAGGAGATCAGGCATATCGCAGCCGATACCTTGAAAGTCATGCGCATCCCGGAAACCATCGTCCTGATGGAGCAGGTTGATCAGGACGTCAACCGCTATCAGGCCAAACTGGTTGAGCTCAGCCAGGCGACGGTGCAAAACCGTGTAACACAGAAAGCCATGGAAGAAGCGGCACGGGAGGCCTTGAAACAATTCGATGAACTGGAGACCCGCCTGAATGCCGCAGCGGTCAGCCAGATTCGCGCCAACGGTGATGAAAGCAGCATTCGAGCCCTGGACTTTGCTCACCAGGCCAGTGCCTTGACCAAGGAAATGCTCAGTGCACGCCGTCGCGAAAAAGACTTCATTCTGCGCGGCGAACAGCAGTATGCCGACACCCTGCGCGGCCACTTCGACTCACTGAACAAGGTCGGCCAGCAATTGCGTGCCAACCTCAGTGACCCTGCCGCCCAGAGCGACATCGATGCGGCGCTCCAGCAGCTGGCACACTACCAGGAGAGTTTCGGCGAACTGCAGCAAAGCTTCCAAAGCCGGAAAAATACCGAAAATGAAATGAGCGAGCGGGCCGGACTGGTTTCCGCGGCGTCTACCGAGGCCTTGAATCTGCAGATGAAAATCCTCGAAGCCGAAGCCCGCGAAGCCAAAACCATGTTGGGTGCGGCGACACTGGTGGGGTTCGTGATTGGTCTGGTCGCGGCCGTACTGATCGCCCAGATGATTGTCGCGCCCCTGCAACGAGTCGTCGGCCTGGCCCGCAAAGTGGCCGACGGCGATCTCTCGGATGACATCCGTAGCGACCGCAAGGATGAACTGGGCATGTTGATGCAAGCCATGCAGGCCATGACCGTCAGCCTGCGCAACCTGCTCACTCGCTTGAGCGGCAGCATCGAGCAACTGGCCACCGCGGCCGAGGAAATGTCGGCAGTGACCGAGCAAAACAGTGCGGGTATCACCCAGCAGAGAATGGAAACCGAACAGGTTGCCACTGCCATGAACGAAATGGCCGCCACCGTCCAGGATGTGGCGCGCAACGCCGAAACCGCCGCCAACTCGGCCGATCAGGCTGACCAGCAGGCGCAGCAGGGGACTTTCGTGGTTCAGCAGACCATAGAGCGCATCGAAAGCCTGGCGATGTCGGTGGAACACTCGGCGCAATCCATCGAGCGCCTGAAACACGACAGCAGCAACATCGGCACGGTACTGGATGTGATCAAAAGCATTGCCGACCAGACCAACCTGCTCGCACTCAATGCCGCTATTGAAGCTGCGCGCGCCGGTGAAGCCGGTCGTGGGTTCGCCGTCGTTGCCGATGAGGTTCGTGCATTGGCCCGCCGAACCCAGGAATCGACTGCACAAATCGAAGGCCTGATCGGTGCCTTGCAAGGTGGCGCGCAAGGTGCGGTGGAATTGATGGGCAAGAGCCGTGTCGAAGCGGGCAGTACCGTGGAGTCGGCCAAGCAGGCAGGTGCCGTGCTGGTGGCGATAAACGCCGCGGTGTCGAGCATCCAGCAGATGAATCAGCAGATTGCTACGGCATCCGAACAACAGAGTTCGGTGGCCGAAGAGATCAATCGTAGCGTTGCGAGTATTCGCGATGTCGCCGAGCAGTCGGCTGCGGCCACAGAAGAAACCTCCGCGGCGAGCAGCGACCTGGCCCGTTTGGGAGGGGAGTTGCAAACGCTGGTGAGTCGATTCAAATTGGCGTGACAGGGGGGCTCGTTCCCACGCTCGCGTGGGAATGCCTTTCCTGACGCACCGCGTCGTGACGCTGGAGCGTCAGACACTGCATTCCTTTGCGGCGCGTCACTAGTGTCCGGTTAAAAATGTAGGGGAAGCTCTTTATCCCTTGCGCTGTCTGGGTTTGAGTCTTGCTCGGCTCGTTGCGACTTGGTTTTGTGGGGCAGATCCAGATGCTGTAGTGGTCTTGCTGGCCCCTTCCGCCCTTACGGCGGCCTACTTTTGTTGGGGCAAAAGTAGGCAAAACCCCCGGTCCCTGCATACGGCCCTGCGCTGCGCTCCGGGTTCCCTCGCTCCGTCATTGCTCCCGTGGGGACGCGCCGACGGGCCGCCCCTGGCCCTTCGGCGCTTGCTCGGCTTCCTGCCTCGCACCCCACTACGCAATGACTCCACTCGGCCTCCTGAAGGGACAATCGATGTCGTCTGCGAGTGCGCGCATCTAGAAGCAAAGCCAAAAAGCAAAAAAGCAAAAAGCAAAAGTCCGGATCTGCTTTTGCTTCGAGTGCTTTTGATTTCCGCGATGGTCCAGACACCGCCGAACGTCCCTTCAGGAGGCTGAACGGAGGTATTGCGGAGCTGGGTGCGAGGCAGGAGCCGAGCAAGCACCGAAGGGCCAGGGACGGCCCGTCGGTGCGCCCCGGCGGGAGCAATGCCGGAGTGAAGGGACCCGAAGCGCAGCGTAGGGCCGGATGCAGGGACAGGGGTTTTGGTTACTTTTGCCCAGTCAAAAGTGACCCGCCGTAAGGGCGGAACCCGCCAGTCAGGCCGCTACACCATCCGGATCTGCCCACAAATCCGTGTGCCAATACCATCCCACTCCCACCCCCTCATTTTTACCGGACACTAGTGTTGCGGCGCGTGGGAACGAGGGGGCGAGAGAAACCTTAACTCACGCTGCGCTGACGACTCCGACCGCGCAGGGTCATCAAGCCGTAGTAACTCAGCGCCGGCACCAGCAACCCGACCACCCACGCCAGGTCCACACCGTCGAGCGCCGTGGCCACGGGCCCGACATAGAGGGTGGTATTCATGAACGGTATCTCCAGCACGATAGCCACGACGAAACTGCAGCACGCGATCGGATTCACCCGTCCATAAATCCCGTTCATGTCGAAGATGTCCGCAAGCTGGTAGTCGCCCTTGCGCAGGCAGTAGTAGTCCACCAGGTTTATCGCCGTCCACGGAATCAGGAAGTAGCTCATGAAGAAGATGAAGTTCAGGAAAAACGCGATGAAGTCATCCTGACTGATGGTGCACAACGCCGTGGCGATCAGGCTGATGACCAGCATGAACATCCCGCGAACCCGTGGCGTGACGCGCAGCCTGGAAAAGGGCTCGATCACGGTGATGGTCGACATGAAGGCGCCATACAGGTTGAAGACGTTGATCGAAACCTGGCCGTAGACAATAAAGGCGAACAGCAACACCGCACCGATGCCGAACAACCCGGCGACATGGCTGCCGACGTTGCTGGCGAAATCCGGGATGGCGACGCTGAGGATCGCCCCCAGGATCATCATCCAGGCGCCGCCCGTCACGGTACCTGCGTAGCTGTACCAGAACACCTTGGCCATCGGCGTGTGGGTGGGCAGGTAGCGCGAGTAATCCGCAACGTAGGGTGCATAGGACAATTGCCAGGTCACCGCGATGCTGACCGCCACCAGAAACTTCGAGAGCGAAAAGCCACTCGCTGCCCACTGCTCGGCAGGTATCGGCAGGCTCAGCGCGAGCAGCGTTGCCGCGATGAAGACCACCAGCGAAAGGATCGACAGCAGCTTTTGCAGGCGGTGAATCAGTCGGTAGCCGTATAACGCGACGACAAAGCACAGCGCACCGATCAGGTAGATGTTGGCATCGGCCGGCAACGGGCTGACCGACGCCACGGCCTGCGCCGCCAGCAGGGTGTTACTGACGAAGAAGCCCAGGTAGATCAGCATCACGAACAGCAATGGCAGCACGGCGCCGATCACGCCGAACTGGGCCCGGCTCTGAATCATCTGCGGAATGCCCAGCTTCGGGCCCTGGGCCGAGTGCGAGGCCATGAAGATGGCGCCCAGTAACGATCCGAGCACAATGGCCAGGGCGCTCCAGAACAGGTTCAGGCCAATCACCACCGGCAGCACACCGGACGCAATGGTCGTGATGTTCATGTTGGCGCCGAACCAGATGAAGAACAGCGAGCCGGGCTTGCCATAACGCTCGGCTTCGGGAATGAAATCGATGCTTCTTTTTTCGACATTCATGGCGCTCACTCCTGGGCCTGGCGTTGGAGGCGGGACTGCAGGCGCTCGATGGTGCCTGCCAACTCATGGGGTTGATGGGCGAAGAGGTCCGGCCTTTCTGGAGCGCAGCTGATGAAGTCCTTGCCTTCAAGGGCGCGGAGCAGCTCGGCGCAAGTCAGCAGTTCCAGCGAGTAAACCCAGTTGGCCATGATCAAGAGCGCCGAATAGTGCGCAGCCAGGGTGGTCGTGGTACATGCATCGGTGATGACGCGAATGCGGTAGCCCAGGGCGAAGGCATCGAACACCGTGGTGAGCACGCAGACGTCGGTGAGTACGCCGCCGACAATCAGGGTAGTCACGCCCGATCGCTTGAGTTGCGTGTCCAGGTCGGTCTGGTGGAAGGCGCTGTAGCGCGGTTTGTCGATCACTGCATCTCCAGGCTGTGGCGCCAGTGCCGCGATGATTTCCACCTGGCGGGTACCACTGCGGTAACTCGCCGGGCCGCCGTCGGCGGCTCTCGGTTCTCCCGGCGGCAGGCCGATGCCGTCGGCCGGATTGATGTGGCGGCTGTAGAAGACCGGGATCGCCAGCTGGCGAGCGGTGTCCAGGAGTGTCGCGGTGTTGGCGACGACGTTGTCGAAGTGCTCCAGAACGAAGCCATCTTCCTGTTGCATGTCGATGATCAATAGTGCGTTTTTGTTTTTCATGGGCAAAGCCTGATCAAGGTGTCGGGCACGGCGAAGCCGCGCAGTCGGCGTTGAAGGTGCAGCTCAGGGTTTGCTCAGGAAATTATCAGCCAGAAGCCGTTTTGCTTGGCCGAGACGCTGGCGCGCAGGCGCTTGAGACGGATGTGCGAGGTGCTGGCGTTGGCGCACAGGTAGGCCAGCTCGGCACCGGGCAGGGGAAGTGTGGCGGATGGGTTGAATCGATTGTTCATGGTGAGCATCGACCGTTGTTCTTGTGTTGTTGCATGTATTCTGCGACCGCTACGGTCGGGCGCGACTCCGAGTCGACGGGCAAGCGGAGCGCCGCCCGGCCAGCTCCCACAAAGGTGATGCATGCACCTGGTTCCCTGTGGGAGCTGGCTTGCCAGCGATGAGGCCGGCAAGGTCTCTAAAAATCTGGGTTCCTTATTGGAACGCCGGCACCACTTCCTTGATAAACAGCTCCAGCGACTTCTTCTTCTCGGCATGCGGCAAGCTGTTGTCGCACCAGAAGCTGAACTCGTCAACACCCAGTTCCTGGTAGTACTTGATGCGTTTGATGATTTCTTCGGGGGTACCGATCATGGTGTTCTTGTGGATGTTCTCCAGTTCGAACTCCGGGCGCTCCGCGAATTTCTCTTCCGGGCTCGGCTCAAGGAAGCCGTTGACCGGTGTTTGCTTGTTGCCGAACCAGGCGTCGAAGGTGCGGTAGAAGCGCGAGATGGCCTTGGCCCCGACCTGCCAACCCTCAGGGTCGTCGGCACTATGCACATGAGTGTGACGCAGCACCATCAGCTTGGGGCGCGGCACGTCCGGGTTGTTGGCCAGCGCCGCCTCGAATTTGTTCTTCAGGTCCAGGACTTCTTCGTCGCCTTTCATCAGCGGCGTGACCATCACGTTGCAACCATTGGCCACCGCGAAACTGTGCGAGTCCGGGTCGCGGGCGGCAATCCACATGGGCGGGGTCGGCTTCTGGATCGGTTTCGGTACGCTGGTGGAGGTCGGGAATTTCCAGATCTCGCCGTCATGGGCGTAGTCGCCTTGCCACAGCTTGCGTACCACCGGGACCATTTCACGCAAGTGATTGCCGCCGGTGGCAGCCGGCATGCCGTCGGCCATGCGGTCGAACTCGACCTGGTAGGCGCCCCGGGCCAGGCCGACTTCCATGCGACCGTTACTGATCACGTCGAGCAGGGCGCATTCGCCAGCCACCCGCAATGGGTGCCAGAACGGCGCAATGATAGTCCCGGCGCCCAGGTGAATGGTGGTGGTCCTGGCCGCCAGATACGCCAGCAGCGGCATCGGGCTCGGCGAGATGGTGTACTCCATGGCGTGGTGTTCGCCGATCCAGACGGTGCTGAAGCCACCGGCTTCGGCCATCAGGGTCAATTCGGTCAGGTCTTCGAACAATTGGCGATGGCTGACTTGCTCGTCCCACCGTTCCATATGTACGAACAAAGAGAATTTCATGACGCTTACCTCGGATTTTTTGTTTTAGCCAGTGTGCACGTTTGCCGGGAGTTCGGCCGGGCGGCTTGTTGAATATTGGTATACCATAATACGGGATATCCGCAAGATTTTTCTCTTGCCTGCCACGGTCAGGCAAACGCCGGCAGCGCAGCCATCTTCCCGCGGCAGTAGACCAGCGGGCTGCAGGCCTGCTCGGGCACGATCAGGTTCTTCACCGCACCGACCATGATGGCGTGGTCACCGCCTTCATATTCACGCCACAGCTCGCACTCGATGATCGCCGTGGCATTGGCCAGCAGCGGGTTACCCAGTTCACTGAGCGTCCACTCGATGCCCTGGGCCTTGTCCTTGCCCTTGCGGGCGAAGGCATAGGCTTCGTTTTGCTGTTCACCGGAAAGGAAGTGGATGGCGAAGCGCTTGTTCTTGATCAGTACCGGATAGGAATCGGAACTGTAGTTGGGGCAGAACAGCACCAGGGCAGGGTCCATCGACAGGGAGCTGAAGGCGCTGGCGGTGAGGCCGACCACTTGGCCATCGTCATCGAGCGTGGTGATCACGGTCACGCCGGAAGGGAACGAGCCCATGACTTGTTTGTAGACGGCTGCATCGATCATTGGATTGCCCTCGGGCGGCTTCGCGCACGCTTTTTGTGATTAGTGTGTCTGATGGTATACCGTAATACATGCTTTGCAAGTACTTTTTGTCGGATGCGATTACCGCCCGCTTTGCGGCCAATGGTCAGTGAAACCGGGGGTTTTTGGCGGCCAGAGGGTTGATTGCGGGGGCAGTCGTGCAGATCAGTTCGTCGCGCAATGACCGGATCAGTCTTGTGAAAATGTTGGAATACCATAATATGGTGTTCATCTAAGGGGCCATCTGACGGCTTCCTGGTTTGGCTTCATACAAAGATAAGAACAGACAAACTCGAGTTCATTGCCCATGTCCCAGCCGTCCCAGCAAAACCAGCTGATCGAGAACCACACGGTCGATTACGTACCGCTAGCCGAACGTCACGGGAAAGCCCGCGACCTCTTTACCCTGTGGTTCAGTACCAATATCGCGCCACTGCCGATCGTGACCGGCGCGATGGTGGTACAGGTATTTCACCTCAATCTGCTCTGGGGGCTGATCGCGATCGCCCTCGGGCACATGATCGGTGGCATTGTCATCGCCCTGGCTTCAGCCCAGGGGCCCCGGATGGGGATTCCGCAGATGGTCCAGAGCCGTGGCCAGTTCGGCCGTTATGGTGCGTTGTTGATCGTGTTTTTCGCGGCCATCATCTATATCGGCTTCTTTATCTCCAATATCGTTCTGGCCGGTGAGTCGATCCATGGCATCGTCGAATCGGTACCGCTGCCTGCAGGTATCGTCATCGGTGCCTTGAGTGCCACGGCTATCGGGGTGATCGGCTATCGCTTCATCCATACCCTCAACCGTATCGGCACCTGGGTCATGGGCAGCGCCTTGCTCGTAGGCTTCGTCTATATCTTCGGGCATGATCTGCCGGCGGATTTCTTCAGCCGTGGTGGCTTCAATCTGTCCGGCTGGCTGGCGACGGTGTCGCTGGGCATCATCTGGCAGATCAGTTTCTCGCCTTATGTATCGGACTATTCGCGCTACCTGCCGAGCGATATCGGGATTGCCCGGCCGTTCTGGGCAACCTATTTCGGCGCAACGCTGGGGACCATCCTGTCGTTCAGCTTTGGCGCAGTGGCGGTTCTGGCTACCCCTGAAGGCACCGAGGCAATGGCGGCGGTCAAGCAGTCGACCGGCGTGCTCGGGCCGATCCTGATGGTGCTGTTCCTGCTCAACATCATCAGTCACAACGCATTGAATCTGTATGGTGCTGTGTTGTCGATCGTCACCTCGATCCAGACCTTTGCCGGCAGCTGGACGCCGAGCATCAAGGTACGGGTAGTGTTATCGACTGTGGTACTGGTGGGTTGCTGCCTGATGGCGCTGAGCGCGTCGGCGAATTTCATTTCGCACTTCATCGGTTTGATTCTGGCGTTGCTGCTGGTGTTGGTGCCGTGGGCATCGATCAATCTGATCGACTTTTATCTGATCAAGCGCGGTCGCTATGACATCGCGTCGATTTTCCAGGCCGATGGCGGGATCTACGGACGCTTCAATCTGCACGCGATCGTGGCGTACTTCATCGGCATCCTGGTGCAATTGCCGTTCGCCAACACATCGCTGTACGTCGGGCCCTATGCCAACACTATCGAAGGTGTGGACCTGTCCTGGCTGGTCGGCCTGGTAGTCACCTGCCCACTGTATTACTGCCTGGCAACCCGCGGCCGCACGCAAGCGCAAAATGCGGCGCAGCCAAGTTTCACGAACTAACGATCTCGCTCCCGCGCTCTGCGTGGGAATGCCTCTTTTGACGCTCCGCGTTCCCTGCCGCGATAAAAAAAGCTCCCACGCACAAACGTGGGAGCAAAGGGGAATTGCCGGAGAGGGTTAATCGCTTGCTCACTGCTGCAATACGCTAGCCTGGTTGCGCGTCCCTGTTTGTTGAATGGTCGCGTTCATGTTATGGCCACTCTGGTCGACATTGGCCTGGTTAGCCGAGCCACCTTGAGTGATGTAGGCCATGTTGACCCCGTCGGTTTGTTTGATCGATGCCAGGTTGGTATCGCCATAGAGCTGGTAGGTATAGCTTTGGTTGCCGCTACCGGACTGCTCGAGCTCGACGATGTTACCTGTCCCGCTGCTGGTGCCCGAGCCGAGGTTTTCCGTACCGCGCTGGTCGGCGACCAGGATGTTATCGGTGCCATTTTGCTCGAAGTACAATTCGTTGTAGGCATCAGACTGGCTCACGCTGGCCTGGTTGCCATAGCCGGACTGGCTCAGTTGAGTGTGCTGGGAAATGTCTTTCTGGGTCAGGTTGGCGGTGTTACCCGTGCCGTCCTGGTAAATCTCGGCGCGCTGATTGCTGCCGAACTGACCGCCATGCTGCGGACCTTGCCAGTCGCTGGCGTAGACCTTGTTGTCATCGCCAACCGAAGACACCACCAGGCTTTGGTTTTCGCCGGTCTGATAGGTCAGTGCCAGGTTGCCCTGGCCGTCCTGGAACAGGTTGGTGGTCGAATTGTTCGACTCGAATTGATCGGCGTAGATGGCGTTGCCGCCACCTATTTGCAGGATCGTGGTCAGGTTGCTTTCGCCAAAGCTCTGGTCGGCCACCGTTTCGTTGCTGTCGCCACTTTGGGTGATGCCGGCCCGGCTACCCACTTGCGAGTCTTGCCAGACTTCGACGGAGTTGAGCATACCGTCCTGGATCACGTTGACATTGCCGCCAATGCCTTCGCCCTGTTCGGCGTAGGCCCAGTTGCCATCGCCGTTCTGGTTGATCTCGATCTGGCCGTTGAGGTAGTTCAGATGTTCGGCGGCGGCGAACTGCCCCATACCGGTTTGAATCACCAGCGCGTTGTTGTTCGAGCCGCTGAACAACTGCTCGATATTGGCCTCGTTGTTACTGCCCGACTGATACGTCGTGGCCTGCGCGCCAATCTGGCTTTCCTGGATGATAAAAGAGAAGTTGCCTTCGCCTAGTTGTTGTTGCAGGGCCTGGTTATCGTAGCCCGTCGATTGGCTGGCGTGGGTGCCGTTGAAACTACCGTTCTGTTTTTGCACGATGGCCCCGGTACTTTCATAGAGCTGATCGGCGTAACCGGCGTTCTGGGTACCCTCCTGGGTCTGTTCGATGGGGTTGTTGGTCACCTGCTGCACTGCGGCGGCATCGTTACCGTCGCCCCTTTGGGTCTGAATCGTGCTGGCCTGGCTGGCGTCGATCTGGTACACATTGGCAATGTTCACGTTACCGGACTGGTCCTGGGTCGAGACGCTGTCATCAGCCAGTGTCTGGGTGCTGGCCAGTATCAGCACGGCGGCAGCGAGGGGGGTGAGCTTGAACATGGTATTGCCTCCTGGTAATTCGCTTTTGCTTGCGTGGTACTGATTAGGTCAATGGCAGTGATCAGGTCAGTGGTATTGGCGAATTTCGACACGCTGGCCATTGCCGTTCTGGCTGACACTGCTCCGCAGGCCGGCACCGTTCTGTTCGATGCTGGCGCTGTTGCTGTTTCCGTTCTGGTCTATCTGTGCACGGTTGTTCGATCCGTTCTGGCTGATGTAGGCCTGGTTGCCATAGCCTTGTTGATTGATCAGTGCGATCTGGTCGATGCCTTGTTGCAGGATCCAGGCTTCCTGGGCGCTACCGGCCTGGACGATCTGCCCGAGCAAGGACTGGCCGTTCTGGTTCAGCGTCGCCAGGTTGGCTTCACCGCTTTGGCTGATCAGTGCCTGTTGGCCATTTGGCGTCGCCATCAAGAACACTGCCTGTGGCTCGCCCAGGTCGTTACCCGGTGCGATATCGAAGTTCTCCATCAGGTCATTGGCCCGCAGTGCCTGGCTGCCCAGGCACAACGGCAAGGCCAGGCCGAGGATCAGTTGCCGGAGCGAAGTACGAGATTGGCCGGGCATGTCGAAGTCCTTTCGGGTTCAAGTCAAGAAACCTTCAACGGCTGACCCCGCCTCCGCTGAGGGAGGCGGGGTGGGTCGCTACTGGGCCACCACCGGGAAGCTGATCGTGCTGCCCGCCGATGATCGGGCGGTGGCCGTTGGGTTCGCGCCCGGCACGATGCTGTTGGTGACCACCAACCGCCAGCGGCCGGTCAGTGCTACGGACGCTGTGCCCAGGGTCACCAGACCGGTCGGGGTAGCGACCTGAACGGTGATGGTGTTGCCCAGGATGATCCCGGAGGCCCCGGATATATCCCAGGTGAAGCGCCCACCTACGCGGGCCTGGACTATGGCCGCGGTGACCCTGAGGTTCTCCAGGTTGATCACCGGCGATACTTGCACGGTGACCGTCGCTGGAGCCGAGAGGGCGCCCCGGCTATCGCGGGCCTGATAGGTGAAGCTCGCGCTGATGGCGTTGACCAGCGACGCTGGCGGCGTGTAGGTCACCGTCGTGCCGTTGGTGGTGACACTGCCCTGGCCGGCGGCAGGCTGAGTCAGGTTGACCACGGTCAGCGGCGTGTTGCCCTCCGGATCGGTATCGTTGGCCAGCACGCTCAGGGTGATCGGAGCGGTCTGGGTCGCACCGGTGTCATTGCCGGCAACAGGCGCCTGGTTGACGGGAACCGTCACATTCACGGCGACCGTTGCCGGAGCCGAGAGAGCGCCCAGGCTATCCCTGGCCTGGTAGGTGAAGGTCGCGGTAGTGGGGTTGAGCAGCCCCGCAGGTGGTGTGTAGGTGACCGTCGTGCCGTTGGTAGTGACGCTGCCCTGGCCTGCGGCAGGCTGGGTCAGGTTGACCACGGTCAGCGGCGTGTTGTTGTCGGGGTCGGTGTCGTTGGCCAGTACGCTCAGGGTGACCGGAGCGGTCTGCGTTGCACCGGTGTCATTGCCGGCAACAGGGGCCTGGTTGGCGGCAGCCGTGACAGTGACAGTCACAGTGGTGGGCTCGGACTTCGCTCCCTCGGAATCGACGGCGCGGTAGGTGAACGTTGTTACCAACGGCCCGTTGACGACTGCCGGCGGCGTGTAGATCACCGCAGTAGTGCCACTGAGTGCTACGGTGCCTTGCCCGGCGGCAGGCTGGGTGAGGTCCGCTACTGTCAGCGGGGTATTGCTTTCAGGGTCGGTGTCGTTGGCCAGTACGTTGACAGTCACCGGAACACCGGGGCCGGTCGTGGCACTGTCTGCCATGGCACGCGGCGCGCCGTTCTGAGCTTCTGTCGGGGCCCTGCCGACCACGGTGACCAGCTCGCTGTCGGCACCGCCGGCGGCCGATTTGACGGTGATGCTGGCCGGTGGCTGAGCCAGGTCGGTCACGATCAGCTGTTGCAGGGTTCCGGACTTGGCCAGGCGGCCGAAGCCTTGGGCAACCAGGTCGGGAATCGCGACCTCATCGCTGGACGTCGCTTCGATGGTCAACCGGTGATTGCTCCAGTCATACCTTGCGGTCTGGACCTTGACGACGTCGGTGAGTTTGCTCGAATGCGAGGTCGGCTTGGTGGTGCCGGTGGGGTTGCTGGCAGTGACCACCACGAACGGCGGTACGGCACCGGTGGGCGAATGGTGAGCAAAATACAGCCCGTTGTTGTCGCTCAGCATCGTGATCTGGCAGGGCGATGGCGGCGTGCCCGGCAGCAATGCCAGGGTATCGCGATAGCACAGCGAAGAGCTGTTCGGCGCCTTGGCGAAGACTTCCACCTGGGTGCCGGCGCTGGTGCGTCGATACGTGCTGCGGTCGAGATCCAGAGGTGTCTGGATACGGTTGTCGAAGACCTTGCCGGTAATGGTGAAGAGGTTGGTCTGGATGGTCCCGGCCGGGCCCTGGATGCGCACGAAGTTGGTCCCATTGGGGCTACCGGTGACCGCTTCGGTCAGGTTCGGGTCGCCGACGAAGGTTTCGCTGACGCCGGTGTCCGGGTTGATCTCGGTGTAGGGGCCGTTGACGCTCTGCAGGAAGGGCCCGATGTTGCCGTTCAACGCGCCGCTGAAGTTGCCCGGTGCACCGATGCCGATGTCGCGGGTCATGTTGATCGCGCGGCGCCCGGTGGTGGTGACATCGATGGTTTCAATGCCGTACGGGTGGGTAATGGTGTAGGTGCCGGTGCGGGGTACGCTGGCGCGAATGCGGATCCGGGCGAAAGTGACTTGATCGCCATCCACCGGGGCCTCCGAGGAGAACGCGGCCTCGACGGCGGCCACGTAGGCCTCCAGTTCATAACCACTGGTGCCGACCTGCGGGATATCGGCCCCGGCCGTGAACCAGAACAGCTCCCCTGGCCAGTTGTCCGGGAACACCATGGGCTGGGTATCGTCGTACC
Source organism: Pseudomonas sp. LS1212 (assembly GCF_024741815.1). NCBI lineage: Bacteria > Pseudomonadati > Pseudomonadota > Gammaproteobacteria > Pseudomonadales > Pseudomonadaceae > Pseudomonas > Pseudomonas sp. LS1212. Next base: position 2,989,428 of record NZ_CP102951.1, on the reverse strand, counting down.
CCGGTTCTGCGCCCAGCAGGCACATATAGGCGGGGGTGACACCGGCAACCGCCCGCGAGCTGACGGCCCGGGTTTGGCAGAGTTCGAGTTTCTTCTCGCTGTGGTCCTGGTACCACATCGGGAAACGACCGCTGGCGACCGTGTAGGGGCCGGGGTCGACGGCAGCAAGACCGGCATGTGCCGTCCCCGCCATCGAGAGGGTTAGCCCAATGGCGCTGAGCGCCAGGCGTGGCCATTTGTTCATGATGCCTCCGGATTCGAGATCAGGTAGAGGACGCGGTCAAGGAACGATGACCACTTCTTCGGTATCGCTACCGCCATTGGCCGAGATCACCTGGACCTTGGCCGGGGGGATCGGCGAGATCCCGGTTGTCAGCGTTTTCGTTGCGCCTTCGCCGCCGAGTGCACCAATGGCCGTGCCGTTGCCGGTCATGGCCGTCAAGGTGGGTGGCGAAGTCTCGTCACTGGTCGAGGCCGCCAGCGACAGCTGCCCGGAGGCCAGGCTGTACTCGGCGCGCTGGATAGTCACCAGATCGACCAGTGGCACTGTCTGGGTGGTCGGCGTACTGGTGGAAACGGCCGGCTGGTTGTCGGCGGTCAGTTGCAGATTGACCGGCAGTGTCGGGTTGAGGGCGGACTGGCCGTACCAATTGCCGGTGGCGTTGGATTCGATCATTGCCACGGTCTGGTTGTCGCTGACAAAGCGCGCAGTGGCCGGCGGTGGCGGGGCCTGCATGAAGACATCTTGCTGAGCGACCACGCCGCCATCGCCGGTATGCCGTGAATAGGTGCTGCGCTGGGTGATCATTGGCGTTGGCCGCACGACCTTGGAAAGCTTGCCCGACAGGGCGAACAGGGTGGTGCGCAGGTCCAGGCCGCCAGGGCCTTCGATACGGACGAAGTTTGTATTGAAGGGGCTGCCGGTGGCCGGCTCTGGCAGGTTCGGGTCGCCGATGAAGGTGTCGGCGGCGCCGGTCTCCGGGTTGATTTCGCTATAGGGCCCGTTGACGCTGCGCAGGAAGGGGCCGATATCGCCACGCAAGGCGCCGTCATAGGTTTTCGGCACGCCGACACCGATGTCGCGGGTCATGTTGATCGCGCGGTTGCCGTCGGTGCCGAAGTCGGCGTCCGTCACGGTGAACACGTCGACGCCATAGGGGTGGGTCACGGTGTAGACCCCGGGGCTGGGGACATCCACCCGAATCCGGACACGGGCGAAGCTCATCTGGTCGCCCTCAACCGGAAGTTCGGCGGCGAACGCCGCTTCGATGGCGGTCACGTAGGTCAGGTTTATGCCGCTGGCAACATCGACAATGGCCGCGTTGCCAGCGAACCAGAAGGCTTCGTCGGGGAAGTTGCTGGGGAAAATGACGGGCTGGGTGTCATCGAACACGCCCGGTTCCGGCAACAGCTGGCACATGTATGAGGGAGCGCCTGGGGTGCTTGGCACTCGTGAACTAAGGTTCTTGGACAGGCAAAGATCGAGCGTTCGACCATGGCTGTCCTGATACCAGGCGGCAAAAGAGCCGTTCTGTGGCAGGTAGGGGCCAGGGTCGACAGCGTAAAGGGCCGCCAGGGCCGAACCCTGGACGGCCGTCGTGAGTAAAAGCAGTGAAGCTGTGTGGGACAGTGTGTGGTGCATGAGTCTTCCCTCTTGCAATGAACCAGACCCGTGGGATGGAGCGTTGCAGAGGCTTGGGCAAGTTCCGTACCAAGCAGCGCAAATGCCCGTGGGACAAGGCCTGTGCAGGATTTTCAGAGCGTTGCGAGAAGAGCGGGGGAGCCCCAGGTTTGGGGCTTTTGGGGGAGGATGGGTAGGCGTGGGTATCAGCTATGCTGAGTGCTGGCTCGGTGGTACCGGCCAATTACTATCACTTACTGATTAGTCATGACTAATGATTCAGGCAACCTGAAAAGTCTGGGCTATACCAAAGAGAAAAGCGCCGGGGGAATTCGTTCATGCAGATGGTCGAGCGCAAGGATGCACTGTCGGGGGCATCGGCTGAAAAGGCGATGAAAGCCTCCAGGCCGCAATTCAATCTGCTGCGCTGGTTCTCGCTGGTCAGCCTGGGCATCATCGCCTCGGTGGCGGTGGGGCTGGGACTCATCACCACCCGTTTTTTGGTGAACGAAAGCGTAGAACGTGATGCCTTGCTGACTGCGCAGTTCATTCACGCCCTGGGCGCGGCGGAGGTTCGTCACGTCGAAATTTCCAACGTGCGGACCATGGGCGAGTTGCTCGATCCACGCCAGGACATGAACTTTCCCGACGTCATGCCCGAAGCCCGCGCCCGTGCCCGAGATGAGTTTCTCGACCATATCCTGCACCTGCCCGATGTACTGCTGGCCAATATCTATGCGCCCGACCATGTGATCATCTGGTCGAGCAACCCGGCGCTGATCGGCCAGCGCATCGCAGGCGACGAAGACCTTGAGAACGCGTTCAGAACCAGGCAACGCGTTTCCTCCAGCTACCACAAGGTCTCCGAAGAACGAATGGAGCAGAAGTTTCCCAAGCCTCCCGAATTCCTGTTCATCGAGAATTACATCCCGCTGTTCGATGCCGATGAACAGACCGTGACGGCCATGGTCGAGATCTACAAGGAGCCCAAGGACCTGATCGCCCGGATCGATCGCGGCTTCGTGCTGATCTGGCTGGCCACGGCCTTCGGCGGTGGCCTGATTTATTTCGGCCTGTACTGGATCGTGCGACGGGCTGCCGGCCTGCTCGAATCGCAGCAGCGGCAACTGATCACCAACGAAACCTTTGTCGCCCTGGGCGAGATGTCGTCGGCGGTGGCGCACAGCCTGCGCAACCCGCTGGCCTCGATCCGATCGAGCGCCGAGCTGGCCCAGGAGGTGGCCGGCGAGCCTGCACAAAAGAACATCGAAGACATCATCAGCCAGGTCGACCGCATGTCCAAATGGGTACGTGAGTTGTTGCAGTCACTGCGCCCCTTGAGCGAAGAATCGGAGGAGGTCAACCTGGTCGCGACGGTGCAGGACAGCCTCCATGCCTATGCGCTGCAGATCAAGCGATCGAACGTGCGGGTCGAATACGAGCCGCAGCCGATGCCGCCGGTAGTCAGCCAGCAGGTGCAACTCACGCAGATTCTCAATAGCCTGCTGGGCAATGCACTGGAGGCGATGCCCAACGGTGGGGTACTGAAAATCGAGCTCGAACCCGAACCTGCGAACGGCGTCTTGCGCATGTTTCTGACCGACAGCGGCAAAGGCATGACCCGGCAACAGGAACAGATGGTGTTCAAGCCGTTCTTCACCACCAAGCAGGGTGGCCTGGGGGTAGGCCTGATGCTGGTCAAACGAATAATGGAGCGTTTCGGCGGCGCCGTCAGCCTGAGCAGCCGCGAAGCGGAAGGAACCCGCGTGAACCTGGTTTTTAGAATTGCAGCGGGAGGGGAACATGGAGCACAGCATTCTGGTCGTTGAGGATGACGAACTTCTTGCCGATAACATCAAGACCTACCTGGAACGCAGGGATTTCGAAGCCCTGGTTTGCCATTCGGCCGAAGAGGCCCTGGAGTTGCTCAAGACGTGCCAGCCGGATGTCGTCCTCACCGACAACTCCTTGCCGGGCATGAGCGGGCACGAACTGATCAAGCACCTGAGCAGCACGGCGCCTGCGCTCAAACTGATCATGATGACCGGTTACGGCAATGTTGAAGATGCAGTCATGGCGATGAAAGAGGGGGCCTTCCATTACCTGACCAAGCCGGTGGCCCTGCCAGAGCTCAAGTTGTTGCTGGACAAGGCCCTGGAGACCGAGCGCATGGAGCGTGCACTGTCGTTCTATCAGGAACGCGAAGCGCACAATTCCGGGATCAAGGCGCTGATCGGCGAGTCCCCGGCGATGCGCTCGATGAAAGACATGATCCATCAGTTGCTCGATGCCGAACGGCGGATGGACAACAGCGACCTGCCTCCGGTCCTGATCGAAGGGGAAACCGGGACCGGCAAGGAGCTGGTCGCCCGGGCCCTGCATTTCGACGGGCCACGCAGCAAGGAACCCTTTGTCGAATTCAACTGCGCTTCGATACCGGCCAACCTGATCGAGGCCGAACTGTTCGGCCACGAAAAAGGCGCCTTCACCGATGCCAAGGAGCGTCGGGTAGGCCTGGTCGAAGCGGCTGATGGCGGGACCCTGTTTCTCGACGAAGTCGGTGAAATGGACCTGTTGCTGCAAGCCAAGCTGCTCAAGCTGCTGGAAGACCGGACCATCCGCCGGGTTGGTTCGGTGAAGGAGCGCAGGGTCGACCTGCGCATCATCAGCGCCACCAACTGCAACCTGGAACAGATGGTCCAGCAGGGCAAGTTTCGGCGTGACCTGTTCTTTCGCCTGAGGATCATTTCGATCAAGGTGCCGCGCCTGCATCAGCGCGGCGAAGATGTGCTGTTGCTGGCCAGGCATTTTCTCGCCAGGCACGGCAAGCGCTATGGCAAGCCGAACCTGCGGTTCAGCGCACAGGCCCAATCGCTGCTGATGAGTTACAGCTGGCCGGGGAATGTGCGCGAACTGCGCAACATGCTCGAGCAAACCGTGCTGCTGGCGCCGAATCCGCTCATCGAACCGGGCCAGCTTAATGTGTGCATGAGCCTGGTCGATGAACCGCCACTGCAGGTGCGCATGAACCACGCGTACGTGGCACCTGTCGAGCATGCCGATGATGAGGAACTGCCACACGGCGAGAGCGACCGGGTGCGCAGCATGCTCGACAAGACCGACTGGAACGTGACCAAGTCGGCGCGGTTGCTGGGCTTGACCCGTGACATGCTGCGGTATCGGATCGAGAAGCTGGGGTTGACCCGGCCTGACAAGCGGCATTGGTAGCCTGGGCAACATCGCGGGCAGGCCCGCTCCCACAGGTGGTACTCAGGACTTGTGGGAGCGGGCTTGCCCGCGATCGACCGCAAAGCGGTCGCTCACATCCGCGACGCTGATATGGTTTTATGAAGGCAATCTGAATCTGTTATGCAATACACATCGCGAGCATAGTCGCAGGCCTCTTGAACTGCCCCGGCCAGAGGGCAGCCAGCAAGCACTGACGAGGCCCCGACCATGTATCACTATGACGAGTATGACCGCGCGCTGGTCCATGAGCGCGTCGCGCAGTTTCGCGACCAGGTGCAGCGCTTTATGGGCGGTGAGCTGAGCGAGGAAGAGTTCCTGCCCCTGCGCCTGCAAAATGGCCTGTACCTGCAAAAGCACGCCTACATGCTGCGCGTGGCCATCCCCTACGGCACGCTGGGCGCCAATCAGTTGCGCACCCTGGCGCGCATCGCCCGGGAATTCGACCGTGGCTATGGGCACTTCACCACCCGCCAGAATATTCAGTTCAACTGGATCGAACTGGCCCAGGTCCCGGACATCCTCGCGGTCCTGGCCGAGGTCGAGATGCATGCGATCCAGACCTCCGGCAACTGCGTGCGCAACATCACCACCGAAGCCTTCGCCGGCGTCGCTGCCGACGAACTGATGGACCCGCGCCCACTGGCAGAAATCCTGCGCCAGTGGTCGACCATCAACCCGGAATTCCTGTTCCTGCCGCGCAAGTTCAAGATCGCCATCTGTTCGGCCGAACAGGACCGGGCGGCGATCATGATGCACGACATCGGCCTGTACCTGTACCGGGGCCAGGACGGCGAGATGCTGTTGCGGGTCATGGTCGGCGGTGGCCTGGGCCGCACGCCGATTCTCGGCTTGCAGATCCGCGAAGGCTTGCCGTGGCAGCACCTGCTGTCGTACGTCGAAGCCATCCTGCGGGTTTACAACCGCCATGGCCGGCGCGACAACAAATACAAGGCGCGTATCAAGATCCTGGTCAAGGCACTGGGGATCGAGGCCTTCGCCCACGAAGTCGAGCAGGAGTGGCAGCACATCAAGGACGGCCCGGCGCAACTGACCGAGGCTGAATACCAGCGGGTCGCCGACGCATTCGTACCGCCGCGCTACCAGACACTGGCCGACACCGACCTGGAGTTCGGTACGCACCTGGCCATGGACGCCGCCTTCGCCCGTTGGGTCGCGCGCAATGTTCAGCCGCACAAGGTGCCAGGCTATGCCAGCGTGGTGCTTTCGACCAAGCCCGGGCCGGCCTCGCCGCCAGGTGACCTCACCGATGTCCAGATGGAAGCCGTCGCCGATTGGTCGCAGCGGTTCGGCTTCGGTGAGATCCGCATCGCCCACGAGCAGAACCTGATCCTGCCGGATGTGCCCAAGCGTGATCTGCATGCCTTGTGGTCCCTGGCGTGCGAGCAAGGCCTGGGCACCGCCAATATCGGCCTGCTGACCGACATCATTGCCTGTCCGGGCGGTGATTTCTGTGCGCTGGCCAATGCCACGTCGATCCCGATCGCCCAGGCCATTCAACAGCGTTTCGAGGACCTGGACTACCTGCACGATCTGGGGGCGATCAGCCTGAACATCTCCGGCTGCATCAACGCCTGCGGCCATCACCATATCGGCAATATCGGCATACTTGGCGTCGACAAGAATGGCAGCGAGTGGTACCAGGTCACGCTCGGCGGTGCGCAGGGCAAGGACAGCGCACTGGGCAAGGTGATCGGGCCGTCGTTCAGCGCCGCGCAAATTCCCGAGGTGATCGAACAGATCGTCGAAACCTTCGTTGCCTATCGCGAAAGCGAGGAGCTGTTCGTCGATACCGTCCAACGCATCGGCCTTGAGCCGTTCAAGGAGCGGATCTATGCCAAGGCCGTGGAGGTGGCGGTATGAACAATCTGATTCGGTTGCTCGATGGCCAGGCCCGGGTCGTGCCTGACGACCCGTGGACACTGGTTCGCGAGGCCTCGGGCGAGCTACCACAAGCGCGCTTGATACTCCCGCTGGCGCACTGGCGGGAAGGTCATGGCGTCTGGTTGAGCCCGGACGACGAGGCGGAAAGCCTCGAACCCAGGCTCGCCGAGCTGCCACTGATCGCGGTGGATTTTCCCAGTTTTCGCGACGGCCGCGGCTACAGCCAGGCCTACCTGCTGCGCACCCGGCTGGGCTGGAAAGGCGAGCTGCGGGCCATTGGCGATGTGTTGCGCGACCAGTTGAGCCATATGCGTCAATGCGGCTTTGACAGCTTTGCCGTTCGCGAAGACAAGTCGGCCGAGGATGCGCTCAAGGGCCTGGCGGGGATGAGCGTGTTGTACGGGCGTTCGGTGATTGAGCCCAGGCCGTTGTTTCGGCGGCGTTGATGCGGTAGGCCAGGCGCTTGCCTCGTGGCGCCTGGGCCTCATCGCTGGCAAGCCAGCTCCCACAGAGGACCGTGGTGCACGCATTACCCTTGTGGGAGCTGGCTTGCCAGCGATAGCTTCACCGCGGTACTTCGGACAGACCGCGTCGTTTGCATCGCTGGCAAGGCTAGGCGCCCCCGCCGCTTCTACAGAAAGCCGATGTGTCAATGTGATGATGCATCGTGAGTCGATGAGCGTACCGCCAATCGGGACGCAGTCTGCGCGTCCACCGGCAAGGTGAAGCGCAAGGTCGCACCGCGTCCCGGATTGTCCACCAGGCAGATCCTGCTGCCGTGCAGTTGCAGGATCCGGTGCACGATACGCAAGCCCAACCCCCCGTCACGACGTGCGCCGCCGATGTTGAACGGGCGCAGGAACAGGCCTTCGCGCAGTTCAGCGGCAATGCCGGGGCCGCTGTCGCTCACCGTCACTTCGACGAACGAGCCTCGCGCCGCAAGAGCGACTTCCACGTCACCGGCGACCTGCGTATGACGCAGCGCATTGTCCAGCAGGTTGGTCAGGACGCGTTCGACCAACCCCAGGTCGGCGCACACCGCCGGGACACCGGGGGCGAAGCTGGCCTTGAGTTCCACCTGCCGCGCATCGGCGCTCAGTTCGAATTTCTGGAAAACGTCCTGTACCAGATCGGTCAAGGAAAACTGCTCCAGCACCGGCTGGACAAAACCATGTTCCAGGCGCACCAGCTCCAGCAAGGACTGCGCCAGCCCGCTGACCTTGCGGCTCTGATCGAGGGCAATGCCCAGGTAGCGGCGGCGCTCGTCCGGGGTCAGGGTGGCATCCTTGAGCGAGAGCGTTTCGAGGTAACCATGCAGCGACGCCAGCGGCGTACGCAGATCATGGGAGATATTGGCCACCAGCTCCCGGCGCTCCTGATCCTGGTGGGTCAGAGAGCGCCACTGTTCGCCGAGACGGGTTTGCATCTGTCCAAAGGCGGCGTCGAGCATGGCGATTTCATCGTGGCTGGCAGCCTTGTCCGCGACAGGTGTGCTGGGCGGGGCGACCGGCGCGCCGTCGATGTCGAACTGACGCACCCGCTCGGTCAGCCGACGCAAGGGTCGGGTGATCAGGGCAAACGCCGTGAGGCCGGCGACCAGGCACAACAACGCGACCAGGCCGATCGACCACAACGCCGTCTTCAACGCCGCGCTGGTGGCGCCGCGCTCGGCAAACACGTCGTGTTCCTCGCTGAGCAACACTACATAGAGGTAGCCAGCCTGTCGACCATTGACCCGCAAGGGCGCAGCACTGAATACCTTGCGCCCGTCGACGCTGCGAGGGTCGTCGCCGAGGATCGGCAGGGCTTCGCCATCGAGCAGGCGACGTATGGGGGCCAGATCGACCTGCTCGCGACGCAGGCGCCCGGCCGGAGCGGCATTGCCGACAATCCGCCCATTGGCATCGAGCAGGTAGACCTCGACACTCGGGTTGACCAACATCAACTGACTGAACAATTGGCGCAAGGCGTCCGGCTTCAGGCCATTGGCGTCCATCAGTTGCGTAGCACGGGCGATGTGCCCGGCCAGGTCACGGGACAGCCCTTGCACCACCTCCAGCTCGTGCATGCGGCTGGCGCGTACTTGCATCCAGACCGAGGTGCCGCTGCACACCAGCAACAGCAGGGCGAATACCAGTGAAAGGCGGTGGGTGAGGGTCAGTCTCACGGCTGTTCCTCCGGGCTTGCGAACTTGTAGCCGCGCCCCCACACGGTGAGGATTCGTACCGGTTGCGCCGGGTCAGGCTCGATCTTGGCCCGCAGACGGTTGATGTGAGTGTTGACCGTGTGCTCGTAGCCTTCGTGGCTGTAGCCCCACACGGCGTTGAGCAGGTCCATGCGCGAGAACACCTTGCCCGGTTGACGGGCGAAGAAATACAGCAGGTCGAATTCACGCGGCGTGAGGTCCAGGCGGCGGCCGTCGAGTGACGCCAAGCGCGTCAGCGGGTCAAGGAACAGGCCGCTGGCGTTCAGGCTGCCGGCGTCCATTTTCAGGCAGCGGGCCATCGCATCGACCCGGCGCAACAGCGCCTTGACTCGCGCGACCAGCTCCAGCATCGAGAACGGCTTGGTCAGATAGTCATCGGCCCCCAGTTCCAGGCCCAGAATCCGGTGCATTTCGCTCGAACGTGCACTGATGATGATGATGGGTGTGTAGCGGGCCATGGCCCGGGCCCGGCGGCAGATTTCCAGCCCGTCGACGCCGGGCAGCATCAGGTCGAGGATCAGGGCATCCCAGCCGCCTTGCTCCAGCAGACGCAGCCCTTGATTGCCATCGGCACTGTGTACCACCTCCAGGTGCTCGTCGCGAAGGTGGAGCATGATCAGGTCGGCGATGTGTTTATCGTCCTCGACCACCAGGACTCGCTTGGGTTGATCCATCGAATCTCATCCTATAAAGCCAGGCCTTGCGCGTTGCCATCATTGTGCGGGTTTTCTGCGCGCCGAGTTATCACGAATTGTTTAACTTGGCGTGAGGATTTCGCGATCAGCAAAAGCCTAGGCTTTCTCCATACCCCTTTGGGCAATTGTTGGAGAGAGCCATGATTTCCAGACGACAGATCCTTGTTGCCGGCACCAGCCTGGGGGCCGCTGCGGTGGTCGTCGGTCTGCTGCCGCGTTTCGCCGCAAGCGCCAAGGTTGTCGGCACCCAAGGCACGGGCGAAGTGTTCGAAGTCACCCACAGCGACGTTGAGTGGAAGACCCTGCTGGGCCCGGACCGGTATGAAATTCTCCGTCGGGAAGGCACCGAACGTCCCTACAGCAGCCCGCTGAACGACGAACACCGAGAAGGGACCTTCGTCTGCGCCGGTTGTGCGTTGCCGCTGTTTTCATCGAGCACCAAGTTCGACAGCCACACCGGCTGGCCGAGCTTCTGGCAACCCCTGGACAACGCCGTGGCGACCCGTACCGACACCTCGTTCGGCATGGCGCGCGAGGAAGTCCATTGCCGCCGTTGCGGCGGTCACCTGGGGCATGTCTTCAACGATGGCCCGAAACCGACCGGCCTGCGTTACTGCATGAATGGCTTGTCGCTTGAATTCCAGCCACGGGTGGCATGACCGGAGGTCGATCGTATGTGGCTTCTGATTCTGGCTTACCTGGGCGGTGTCCTGACGATTGTCAGCCCGTGCATTGTGCCGGTATTGCCCTTTGTCTTCGCGCGCACCGGCCAGCCGTTCTGGCGCAGCGGCGCGCCACTGTTGGTGGGGATGGCGCTGACCTTTGCGCTCGTGGCCACCCTGGCGGCGGTGGGCGGCGGCTGGGTGGTGCAGCTCAATCAATATGGCCGCTGGCTGGCGTTGCTGCTCATGGCGCTGTTCGGGCTGGCGCTGTTGCTGCCAGCCCTGGCCGAGCGCCTGACCCATCCGCTGGTGAGAGCCGGCAATCGCCTGTCGCAAGCGGCGGGTGCAGATGCCCGGCCGCGCCCCGGTACTTCTGTGTTGATCGGCGTCGCCACGGGCTTGCTCTGGGCACCCTGCGCAGGTCCCATTCTGGGGCTGCTGTTGACCGGCGCGGCGCTGCAAGGGGCAAGCGTCGGTACCAGCCTGCTGTTGCTGGCCTATGCCGCGGGTGCCGCTACTTCTCTGGCCCTGGCGTTGTTGCTCGGTGGCAAGGTCTTTACCGCGATGAAACGTTCGCTCGGGGCCGGCGAGTGGATGCGACGGGGCCTGGGCGCGGCCATGCTGGCCGGGGTTGCCGCGATTGCGCTGGGTCTGGATACCGGTATTCTGGCACGGGTCTCGACGGCCTCCACCGGTGGGCTTGAACAGGCGCTGGTCGGCCGTCTCGCCGGGAAGGCGCCGGCCAGCAGCGCGATGATGGCGGGGCCGGCCATGATGGCCTCGGGTACGGCGATGAAAATCGACCGGTCGGCCACAGCGCTGCCCATCGAAGGCAACCTGCCGTCCCTCGACGGCGCGGTACAATGGCTCAACTCACCACCGCTGACCGTTCAGGCCTTGAAGGGCAAAGTTGTGTTGGTGGATTTCTGGACCTACTCCTGCATCAACTGCCTGCGCAGCCTGCCGTACGTCAAGGCCTGGGCCGAGAAGTATCGAGACCAGGGCCTGGTGGTAATCGGTGTGCACGCCCCCGAATTCGCCTTCGAAAAGGACCTGGGCAATGTCACCAAGGCCATGCGCGACCTGGGTATCGACTACCCGGTGGCCGTCGATAACGATTTCCGGATCTGGCGCGCCTTCGGCAATCAATACTGGCCGGCGCATTATTTTGCCGATGCCCGCGGTCGCATCCGCTACCACCATTTTGGCGAGGGTAACTATGCCGAATCGGAGCGTGTCATTCAGCAGCTGTTGCGCGAGGCAGGGGCCTCGCAGGTCGCCGGAGGCCTGATCGGTGCCAGGGGGCAGGGCGTCCAGAAAGCGCCGGACATGGCCGCCGTACGGTCGCCGGAAACCTACCTCGGTTACCAGCGGGCCGAGCACTTCGTGCCGGCCGCCAGCCTGGCGCCTGACCGAATCGCCTCCTACAGTGTGCCGCAGCAGCTCGCGCTCAACGACTGGGGCTTGCAGGGCACGTGGCAGGTCGGCGCCGAACAGGCCCGCCTGGTAGCCCCGACCGGTCGTATCGTTTACCGCTTCCATGCCCGCGACCTGCACCTGGTGCTGGGCCCGGGGGCCGACGGCAAGCCGGTGCGTTTCAAGGTCACGCTCGATGGCCAGGCCCCTGGCGATGCCCATGGTACCGACGTGGCCCCCGATGGCAGCGGCAGCGTGACCGAGCAGCGGCTTTACCAATTGGTGCGCCAGCCAGGCGCTGTGAAGGAGCGAACCTTCAGCATCGAATTTCTCGACCCGGGGGTATCGGCATATGCCTTCACGTTCGGTTGAAGGCATGGCCAATGCGATATGTCATCTCAAGATTTCAGGAGTCAGCACCATGAAAGTCCCTTGCATACGCGGTTTGCTCCTTGGGCTGCTGGCCCTGGCCTTCGCCGGGCAAAGCAGCGCGTGGTCCTTGGGCGCGGCCAAGGATGCAGTCGCCATTGCCCCACCGGCCCTGGACGCGCCTGCCGGCAAGGCCGGCGACGAAACAGCAGTGCTGGCCGGCGGCTGCTTCTGGGGTGTGCAAGGCGTGTTTCAGCACGTCAAAGGCGTCAAGCGGGCGGTCTCGGGGTACGCCGGCGGAAGCGCCAGCACCGCCGACTATGAGCGGGTCAGCAACGGCGACACCGGGCATGCCGAGTCCGTCGAAGTCACCTTCGATCCAGCGCAAGTGAGCTACGGCACGTTGTTGCAGATTTTCTTCTCGGTCGCTCACAACCCGACCGAACTGAACCGCCAGGGCCCCGACGTCGGCACCCAGTACCGCTCGGCCATTTTTCCGGCCAACAGCGAACAGCAGCGTATTGCCCAGGCCTACATCGCCCAACTTGACGCGGCCCGATCGTTCAACAAACCCATCGCTACCCGCCTTGAAACCTTCAACGGCTTTTACCCGGCCGAGAGCTATCACCAGGATTTCCTGACGGAACACCCGAGTCATCCCTACATCGTCATCAATGATTTGCCCAAGATTGCGCAGCTCAAGCAGCTCTTTCCAGAGCGTTATCGGGAGGCGCCGGTGTTGGTGAAGGCAGAGCAGTAATTTCAAGATCGCCGGTGGAGCCCTGCGGGGCTCCAGCGCAGCCTGGCGGCAGCGGCTACGCCGTCCGGGGTACGCCGAACCGATGTAGCCGCTGCCGCAGGCTGTCGCAGTGGCGCACCAGCTAAAGTCCGCAGGACTTTCATGCGATCCAGAGTCCCGTGTCCGTCTCAGTCGGGCGCCTGCAGCTGAATCTGCGTGCCATTGCCATAGCCACTGAAGCGCAGCGAGTAAATGCCCTCGGGTAACCCGGTCACCTTCACCGCAGGGCCTGCCTCGCTGCCTGCGCTCCACGTCGAGCGTTGAACCATGCGCCCGTTGCTGTCCACCAGTTCGACCTGAAGTGCATTGCCGCGCGTCACGTCGATCGGAATCTCCATGTCGCCGCCACGGAACCGGAAGTAATGCTGCAGCGGAGAAACCAGATCGGGGCGCCGGTAATCGGGGTCCAGGATGAGCTCGTCACGCCCGCTGAGTACGCCGACGTCGCACATCGGGCAGTCAAGAATCTGCTCGAACACCGTAGGCGGTTCGGTCTGCCAGCAGTTCGGGTCGATGCTCTGGTAAAAGGCCGCCCTGATGTTGTAATCCAGGATCAGGCTCGGGAACGGCGAACTGACCTGCAGAACGAAGGTGCCCGATGTCCCCCCGAGCTTCAGATAACTGACGTTATGGCCCGATTGCACGGTGTTTGTACCGACCAGAATGCGCGCGTCGACCGGTGCCGAGAACGACAGCGCCACCCCGGAAGGGAAACATTCGCCGCCGACCATCGCGGTGTCGGGCAAGGTGATGCGGAAGTAATCGACATCGCCGACCCCGAACAGGCTCAGGTCGGCAATCGATAGCGTCGGGCGCCCGACGTTCGACCACTCGCCGGCCCCCACAGGCGTCGCTAGGCCACGGTCCTGGTCCGACCAGTTGTTGTCGCTGTCGAACACATCCTTGGATGAGCCGCTGGTGAAATTGAAGGACTGCAGGCGCAGCTGGTTGCCATGGCAGTCGTCGGCCAGGATAAAGCGTTCGCCAAACACCGGAATAGTGGCGCGCGCCGTATTGAATGTCTGATTGCCACGGTACGATGTCGGCGCGTTGGTGGTGAAGCAGTTGGGCAGCAGCGGGGCTTCCTTGATGATGGCGCCGGTGCCGGCATCGACGTAAAGGCGGCGTGAGCGGGCGACCGGCTCCACATAGGCATCGAAGCGCCAGGCCAGCACGCGTTCCAGCTCTGGCCCCTGGGGGGTGAACAGCAGCGTGCCGCGTGGCACATGGTTCGACGGTTCGGCTTTCAGTGCTTCGACGAGGCGCTCGCCGTCGTAATACGCGTCAGCGTGCAGGTGGTCGCGAGCGATGGCCCAGGCGCGTGCTTCGTCGATCGAAGGCTGCAGTACGCTGGGCGCGAAGCGCAAGGCCAGCTCACCGTTTGCCGAAAGTGCCCGGGTGCCTTTGGCATGCACCAGGAACTGCGCGCCTTCGACTTCGATACCCCGGTAATACTGCTGGTAGCGCAGGTGGGTCATGCCCAGTTCGTCGGTCTGCTCGGAGACGGGCCGCATTTTCGTGCCTTCGGCCAACTGCAGCGATGAACCGTAACGCGACATGAAGCTGCGGGCATCGACCTGGGCTTCAGGACGAAAGCGGATCCAGCCAGGCGAGGTGATGGGCGCTGCCACGTCGGTCAATTTGTCAGGCTTGGGTGTGCAGCCGGACATCGCTCCCACCAGCAGTGTGGTGATCAGCATGCCGACCGGGGCCGACGAACGGGCCGTTACCATATACCCTCCCATGAACCCTGATCCGCTGGCTCATCCAGTTCATACAGGGCGTCAAACCGAGCGGCCTTGATGCAATAGCCGTCCTGGCCTTGCTCATCGTTGAACACCAGGTAGTCACCTGCTTCGTAGTGTGAATGGCCTTCCTTGGTGCGAATGCTGCCGGCCTGCTTCGCGACTTCGGCCCACACCGGCGTGGTCTTGAGGTAGGCCCCCGGACGTAGCTGGCGGTAGGTTCTGCTGAACACGTCGGCGTCGACGGTGTAGGTTTCCCCGGCGTTGTTCACCAGCCAGTCACCCTGTTTGCAATGTTGTTCGGCGCCCCATTTGCGGTAGGCAAACCCCGGCGTGTCCAGGTCCAGCCGGACGGCGGTGACGTATTGTTCGGGCTTGCGCTTGTAGCGTTGGCGTCGGCTCATTGGTCAGTCGCATTCTCTTGCGGTGGAGGGACACCGAGGATCTTGATGCCGTGCTGCTGCATCTGCAGTTCGGCCTTGACCTCGTTCAGCGGCTCGGACAGCGTAGGATATTTTTTGACCACATCATCGAGCTGGTTGTTGACGTTTTCGTAAGTCATAACCAACTGGCGGTTTGAATAGATGCCATAGCCCAGCCCTGCCAGCGTCACGCCGATCACCAAGGTGCCTACGGTCCATTTCCTGCGCGCCTCTTTGCGGCGGGCTTGTTCAAGGGCTTGCTCACGGGCACGATCGCGGGCCTGGCGGCTGGCATCGAGCAGCAGCATCACACGCGGCCAGCCATCACCATAGCGTACCGCCCAGGCCTGGTTGTGCCGGGGCAACCAGCGACTGCGCTCGTCGGTTATCGCCGGGGCAATCACGTTACTGGGGTCCTGCTCGAAACTTTCGGCTTCAACCAGCAGGCTGCGCCACACCAGACCATCCCGGAATTCGCGGATCAGCCAACCATCGGCTCGATCGGCAATCTTGTGCCAGCAGCGGATCAGCGCCTCGTGGCTGATATCGATGAGCTCGTCCATTTTCAATGGTGTGTCGCCGTGAGGGGTCAGAAAGGAGACGCCATCGGCACGGTAGGTGTCGATCACCCCGAGCAGGGCCTTTTCCGTGGCGCCGGTCACCGACAGCAGCTGTCTGAGTGTCCGCGGGCGGCGGATGGCCTGGCCATCGGCGTTCATATCGGTCAGTGCGCGAAACAGGTCTTCGACCACATGGCTGTCTGGCGAAAGGTAAGCCGTCTGTGCCTGGTGCAGCACATCGTCGGCATGGGCAGACAGCAGTCCGGCCAGGCGGCTCTCATGGTGATAATGCTCCAGCCCCAGGTGCCAGGCCGGATTGGCCAGCGGGTCCTGGTCAGGCGGCAGCCGCACGTTCTGGTTATACAGCAGCATCAAGCCGTGCTGAATCAGCGGCAGCTGGTCCTGACCGCCGCCGGCATCGTTGATCAGGCGTTCGGCTAGGGCGGGGCTGATATCGCCCTCATACAACCGGGCGGGCTCGCAGATGGCCCGCAAGAGATCGCTATGGTCCATGCGTGGCAACAAATACTGGGTGGCATTGACCACTTCGGCGAAGCCTGGGTAGTGCGCGCACGCGCCGAGGAACTCCGAGCGCATGGTCAGCACGACATATAACCCGGGGGGCGGATGGGCGTGCAACTCGATCAGGAACTGGGTCAGCAGTTGCGCCTCTTCCGGCCCATGGCGCCGGGCCTGCCCAAACAGCTCTTCAAGTTGATCGATCAGAATGCACAGGTTGTCGCCGGGGTTATCGCACAGCAACCGGGCAAGCTCTGCCGGTGCATCCTGGCCGAAATTGAGCAAACGTCGCAGGGTGATGACCCGCTCGTCATCCAGCGGTTCGCCGTCAAGCCCGGCCAACGCCTGGGCGATATTGAGCAAGGGGGTCTCGCGGGGCAGTGCCGTGCAGGTCCGCCAGCGCAAGCCGGCGCGGGCATTTTCCTGTTCCAGCCGTGGCAGCACCGCGGCGCGGATCAGGTAGCTTTTGCCACAGCCGGAGTCGCCATGCACGACCAGCAGATGTTTCTCGATGAGCGTCTTGACGATGGCGTCGGCCATGCGCTCGCGACCGAAAAAGATCGGCCACTCGTTTTTTTCAAAAGGCCGCAGGCCCGGGTAAGGACGCTGCGGCAGATCGACCTTGAACACATCCTCCAGTTGCGCGGCAAAGGTGTCGCTCATGTCTTGGGCTCCAGCTGTGCACTTTTTTCCAGCAGCCATTGCTGGACTTGCCCGGTCCAGTTCTCGAGGGTCCCGTCGATCCAGTCGGCCTGGACGATGCGTGCAGTGGCTGTGCGTACCGGCGTGGTGATGGCCGGCCCCACGGTATTGAGCAGGCCACAGGGCAGCAGACGATTGGAGCGCGAGCGCGCCGATTGCCGATCATGCTTGCCGACCACCACCAGGTCGGCATCCAGCGCCCGGCCATCGGCGGTACCCAGCAGCAACAGCGCATCGCACGAGCTGAGCATTTCCACCCGTTGTTCGCGCACTTCGTTGATTTTCTGCGGGTCGTCCTTGACGGCGTCAGGGCTGCCCGGGACCACGAGGTAACCACTGTCGGTGAGGGTAATGCCGGCTTTCTCCCACGCCAGGGCCTGATCGGCACGCCCGTGCAGATAGATCGATTGTCCACCTGCCTGAGCCAGTCGGGTGACTTCGGCTGCTGCGCGCAGACGCTCGTCGAGACGGATCTTGAGCGCTGTGAGCCTGGGGGCGAGTTGGCCGACGATCCCGAGCAGTTCCTTGCGGAAATCACTGCCGAAGGTCCCGGGTACTTCAGTCCAGCCCAGGGGCCGTATAGCGCCGCTGACCGAACTGTGGAAGGTGAAGCCCACCAGGGGGTGCCCGCGTGAGTCCGCCAACGACGCCGGCCACGGCTCGGGCTCGGTCGGCCAGATCTTGACCACCGCAATCCGTTCATCCAGCGGCAGGCCGAGCTGTTTCTGGTGCTCGCACCACCAATTGCGTTCTTCGGTGCACCAGGTCGAAGCCAGGTAGTCGGGGGACATCAGCACCACCAGCAGGGCCGAGTCGCTGATCTGGCGCCGCAACTGCTCGGTCAGGGGCGACATGGGGTCCACGCCCTGGCCGGGGCGATGGTCCCTGTCCAGAAAAATCCTCAGATCCAGGCGAAACTTGCGCTCCACGCGCAGTTCCTGTTCCAGCGCTTTGACAAAGGCTGCCGACCAGGGCTGCAGATAGGCCGCGCCGGCACCGTCATCGCCGTGGCTGTAGCTGACGAACAGGTCATGGGCGAAGGGAAGTCCCACATAAGCCATACAAATCCCCTTTGGGAGGGATCCAGTGACGGGGCGGGCGTGACCCCGGTGGTGGGCATTTTTGGGAAATGCACAGATTCATTCTAGTACAAGTCTCCTTCAAACCCTGTAGACAGGGGGGTTGGCTTGAAATACCCCCTCGTTTGGACTTTAGTTAATGGGGCACGTTTACGCCCACCCAACCGCCGTGGAGGCGCAGGTCATGAAACCGACCGATGTGGGTAGCGAGCCGCAACCAGCGTTGAAATTGCCGTTGTCGCGCGCGGGATCCACCGGCGGGACGTTACCGCAAGCCTTGACCGTGCCGGGAAGTCGGAGCCAGGGCGGGGCTGGCATCAGCTTGTTGGGCAATGTGCAGGTCAAGCGCACCTGGCAGTTGGCCCCGGCCAGCCGCAGCGGCGATGCGCCCCACACCGAGGTACTCTCCAGCAACCAGGGCCTGCTGGCGCTCGAAGCAACGGATGGGACGACGATTTTCATCCGCACCGATACGCTCGTGGCTCAGTTGCGCCGTAGCCGTCCCGAGCTGGTCGATGAGGATGGCGTCATCGACTTCGCGCGTTTGCGCGACAGCCAGGATGTCGGCCGGGGCGCCCTCGGCTGGGTCTGGCAGCAAATCACCGAACTTGCCCTGACCGAGGATGCCATCACTGCTGCGGCCCGGGAGCAGATCACCGACGCGCTCGGCGGGGTGGTGATCGATTGGGCGGCGCGCCGCAGCGCCAAGGTCTTGATGGCCGTTGTGGAGAAAAGCCTGGCGGGCGAGCCGGGGCTTTATCGCTGGGATGGCGGGCTGCTCAAGCCCCAGGACCTCCATGCGCCGCTCGACGCGCGCCTGGAAGAGGCCGCGCAATCCGGGCCGCTGCTGGTGTTCATTCACGGCACCGGCTCCCACACGCTGGGCAGCTTTGGCGATTTGCCGGGAACCGGCGCCTGGAGAGCCCTGCAAAACACGTTTGGCCAACGCATATTCGGCTTCGAGCACCGGACCTTCTCCGAAAGCCCGATCGACAACGCGTTGGCGTTGGTCAACACGCTGGCGCCTGGCACGCGGCTCAATATCGTGACCCACTCGCGCGGCGGGCTGATCGGCGATTTGCTGTGCCTGGACCCCTCCGACAAGGGCCTGGGCGAATTGATCGAGCGTTACCGCAGCAACCCCAGGCCTGACGAGGCCGAGCGTGAGCGGGAGAACACGGCCCTGGCCAGTGAACGCGAACAAGTGGCCGCCGAAGAACAGGCCAAACTGCGTCAACTGGTCGACCTGCTCAAGCAAAAGAACCTGCAGGTCGGGCGCTATGTGCGCGTGGCAGCCCCGGCGCGGGGCACGGCCTTGCTGTCCGATAACCTGGACGTGTTTCTGTCCTGCCTGCTCGGGCTGGTCCGCAGATTTGGAGCCTGGAGCATCGGGGCTGCCGCCGGGCTGGTGGCAACGCCGGTAGCGGGGGCCAAGGCCAGGGAACTGGCCGATGCCGGGCTCAAGTTTCTCAGCCGGGTGGTGCTGGAAATCGCCGATAAGCGCCTGGAACCCCAGACGGTACCGGGCATCGAGGCCATGTTGCCTGAAGCGCCGATGGGTATGCTGTTGGGGCGGGCAAGGGTTTCGCCGTCGGTGAGAATAGCGGTGATCGCCGGGGACATCGAAGCCGCCGGGGCGGGGGTACTGCAACGCGTTGGGGTGATGTTCGTCGACTGGGCGTTTTTCGATCGGGCGCGCAATGACCTGGTCGTGGATACCGACTCCATGTATGGCGGCATTCTGAGCCGCGTGACGGATGCGCGGGCCATTTTCGTTCACAGCGCCCAGGTCAATCATTTCCGCTACTTTCGCGACGATGTGAAGTATCTGAACCTGCCACTGCCCAACGCCCTCGGGGCCTGGCTGCTGGACGCAACGCCGCAGGCCCGGGCACCCTGGCAAGAGCCACTGGCCTTGCCGGACCTGGAGCCCGCCATCGAGGTGTCGAAGGAACGGGGCGAGGCGCCGGTCGCCACTGCCAGGCCCGTATTGATCTTCCTGCCGGGCATCATGGGCAGCCACTTGGCGGCCGATGGCAATCGGGTCTGGCTCGACCCGCTGGGTCTGGCGACCGGCAGTTTGCCCAGAATCGCCATGACCAGTCGCAGAACCGTCAGCAAGGACGGTCTCGTTACGCTGACCTATGCAAAGTTGATCGAGCACCTGCAGCTCAGCCATCAGGTGATCATCCATGACTACGACTGGCGCCAGCCCATTGCCACGTTGGGCAAGGGACTGGCGTCGGTCATGCGCAAGGCCTTGACGGCCCACCCGGATCAACCGGTCAGAATCCTCGCCCACAGCATGGGCGGACTGCTGGTGCGGGCGGCCTTTGCCGCCGACAAGACCCTTTGGCCCGAATTGGTGGCGCGTCCCGGTGGCCGCCTGCTGATGCTCGGTACGCCGAACCAGGGCTCCTATTCCTTCGTGGAAACCTTGCTCGGCCAAGCCGATACCATGCGCATGCTGGCCCGGGTCGATGTCACGCATAACCTGCAAGACATACTCAATGTCGTCGCCGGCTTTCCAGGCGCGCTGCACCTGTTGCCGGCACCCGGTTTCGAGGACGCCGCCGGGCCTGCCGTGGTGGACTTCTATCAGGAAAACAGCTGGTTGCGCCTGGCCCGGTTGAACGACGACTTCTGGTTCGGCAACAACCTCGGTGGGCGTCCCGGTCAAGCCGCGCTGGATGAAGCCCGAGGGTTCTGGCGGGATATGCAGGATTGCCATTGGGTCGACCTGGACCACGAGCGCATTGCCTATGTCTTCGGCAAGGCCGACAACACCGCTTGCGGCGTGCAAATCGTCAATGAGGGCAGCAAGCCCGTGCGGGTGATGATGCGGGGTACCCCCAATGGCGATGGCTCGGTGACCTGGCGCTCGGGCCGCTTGCAGAATCTGCCGGAGGAACGTTACTGGTACATGCCCGTCGATCATGGCGGGCTGACCAATACCACGGAGTTTTTCAGCGAGATCCAGGCGCTGTTGAGCAAGGGCGTACCCAACAAGCTGGGCCGGCTGCCGGTGAGCCGGGGTGAAGAGCAGCGTGCTCCCCTGATCATTTACCGCGGCGGGCCCCCGGCCTACCCAACGGATCAGGAATTGGTCAGCCGGATGCTCGGCAGCCGCGGCAGCATGCTTCGAAGTCGCAAGAAGAAGGTGTTGCAAGTCATTGTAAAAGCGATGGATTTGAGTTTCGTGCAAGTCCCGATCATGTGCGGCCACTACCGCGGCGACCCGATTGCCGGTGCTGAAGCTGTGATCGATCAAACCCTGGTCAACGGTGCCCTCAGCCATCGCCAGCGGCTCGGCATTCATTCCGGTGAGCTGGGCAATGCCACGGTGGTGCTGATGCCACGCTCGGCTGAAGAGCACCTGCGCCAGACCGGGCGCGGCGCCTTGATCGTCGGCCTGGGGGAAATGGGCACGCTGTCGTCCGAAGGCGTGACCCAGGCCGTTCGTGCAGGTGTTTTGAGGTATTTGCTGCATGCCTCTGATTTCTATGGAAAAGAGCAGAGCGAGTCGACTTCCCTCGCGCAAGGTTCGGCCTTGTCGTTGCGCCTGGCGAGTCTGCTGATCGGCACCAACTCCAGTGCACAATTGAGCATTGGCGACTCGGTAAAAGCGGTGGTGCTGGGCGTGCTTCTGGCCAATCGCGATTTCGCCGCCGGCGCGGCGGAGCGGGGCGCGACCCAGGCATTCATCTCGCGCCTGGAGATGGTCGAAGTCTTCCGCGATACCGCGATTTCGGCTGCCTATGCCGTCAGCGAACTGGACAAGAACCTGGTGACAGAACTCTCGCAACTGGAAACCAAACTGGAGTTGGCGGACGAGTTGCAATACGGCGAAGGCGTTCGTCAGCGCCTGAGCGTCAACCCTTTCAGCGACTACTGGCCGCGCCTGTCTGTCAGCAGCGACGACCTTATCGACGGCACGCCGAGCCATGATGGGACGACGGCGCCGGTTTTGCTGCGCGCCAGGAGCTTTCGCTTTGCCTACATGGGCGAAAAGGCGCGGGTAGAAGCGCTGGTCGAACAGCGCCAGCCGGGGCTGGTGGAAAAACTGGTCGACAGCGCACTGAAAGGGCGAGGCTGCACGGACTACCAAAAGCATTCCTTTTTCGGGAACACCTTGTTCCAGCTGCTGCTGCCGCTGGAGTTCAAGTCCTCGGTACGTCGCTCGCGCAACCTTATCCTGATGGTCGACGAAAGCAGTGCCAACTTGCCGTGGGAGATGCTCGAAGCCGATGGCGAACCGCTGATCAAGCGCACCCGCATGATCCGGCAGTTCATCACCGAGCGTTTCCGCCGCCAGGTGATACGTACCGACAGCATGACCGCCTGCGTCATAGCCAACCCCAGCACCGAGGGTTACTACACCCAGTTCGGAGGGGCGGATTGGAAGCAACGAGTGACGCCCACAGGCGCACCACAGGAAGACAGACTGCAGACCCTTGATGGCGCAGAAAAAGAAGGTGAAGCCGTTGCCCATGTGCTTGAGGGTGCAGGCTATACCACATACCCGGTCAGCTCCGGCGCCGGGGCAGGCGAGGTGTTCACGCAACTCTTTGCCCGGCCTTATCGGGTACTGGTTATCTCTGCCCATGGCATTTTCGGCAAGGCCGGTGCCGACGGTATCTATCGCAGCGGCGTGGTGCTGTCCGACGGGCTGTTGCTGACCGCGGCTGAAATCGATCGCATGGAAATCGTTCCCGACCTGGTCTTTCTCAGTTGTTGTCACCTGGCCAAGGTGGAGGAATATGGCAAGAACGACAATCGCCTGGCCGCAAGCCTGGCCCGGGAACTGATCAACATGGGCGTGCGGTGCGTCGTTGCAGCCGGTTGGGAAGTAGGCGACGAGGCGGCCAAGACCTTCGCCGAAACCTTCTTCATGCGCATGGCCATGCATGGCGACAGCTTTGGCGCGGCGATCAGCCATGCGCGCCTGTCGACCCTCGACAGCCATGCCGGCTGCAATACCTGGGGTGCCTACCAGGCCTATGGCGATCCATCCTTCCAGCTCAAGCTACTGCCCGGCGATATCAAACTCGATGTGCCCCTGCGAGCACCGGAAGAACTGCTCGATTGGCTCGAGCGCATTCGGCTGGCCGCACTGGCGCCATGCGCGGGAACTGCCCGGTTCGACTTTGAGACGCTGTCGCGGCGGGTAGCCCAACGGCTGCGGACCTTGCCACCACAATGGGCGCAGATGCCCGAAGTTCAATACACGCTTGGGTTGCTTTACAGCGAATGCGGCCAGCAGGGCTACGAAGCCGCTTGCACGGCGCTGTTACAGTCGATTGCGGCGGACTTTGCCCGGGCCATCGTGCCGCTGCGGTCGGTCGAACAACTGATCAATATCGAGGCGCGTCGGGCACAGGCACTGGCAGAACAGGCACAACTGCTGCGCAAGACCGCGCGCGCCGAGGATGAAAGCATCGCCAGGGAGATGGCCGATTCGGCCCTGGTGTTGATCAACGCGGCCATTGCCCGTGCGGCTGCGCTGATCAAGCTCGCCAGCCCCCATCCAGACAGCCCGGACGACGTCCAGAGTTGCGATGTCGTGCATTCAGAGCGCCAGGCGATTCTGGGCAGCGCCTACAAGCGCAAGGCGGTCATCCTGTGGATGGCGAGCAAGCCGTGGAAGGTCGTGGAACCAATCCTGATCAAGGCCCGGGATGCCTATGCACTGGGCGAGGGCGACCCGAACATGCCCGGCTGGAACCCCTATGCGCGCATAAACCGTTTGCAACTCGATGCCTTGCTGGGGAATGTGCATGCCGACCCGAGTGACGTGGTGCGCTGCCAGACGGCTGCGCGGGTGCGCTTCCAGAACGGCTTCGATTTCTTCGATGCCGTGATGTCGGCCGATGCGGCCGTGGCGGGCTGGCTGTTGACCGGCAACCTGCCGCAGGCCAAGGGCGTGGTTGCCGATAACGAAGTGGCGGGGCTGTGCAATCTCTATTGGGACGCCTTGCAAGGCCAGCGTGCCTCGGTTCGCCAGTTCGATTCGGTGGTCAAGCAGCTGGGCCTGTTGGCCAGTTTCCTCTCTTTACGCGGCGGCAAGGGCGACTTACACAAGGCCCAGACGCTGGAAAGCCTGGCCGAGGCCCTGCAAAAGGGCGACCGGCTCGAGGTGCTGGCATGCGACCTGCCGTTCAAGGCGGCCGCCGAGGCCACCGCCGAGCCGGCACGACCAGGCACTACGGCAACAGCACGCGCAAGATCCAGGGCTGGCAAGCCCAAGGGCAAGTAACTCTTACCTCCGCGCGCCCGGCATTTAACTGGTCACCGGTGGCCGCATGTACTCAGGCGTCAATACGTTGAACCAGATCAGGATCATCAAGACCAGCATCGTGACCAGCACCAGCAGGCCTACGCCCCAGGTGCAGGTCGAGAACAACAGGCCTTCTTCCTTGCGCACGCGCATGAACGTCGGCAAGCCTGTGTACAGCAGGAAGGTCGAGTAGATCGACGCGAGCCCCAGCAGGGTCACTGCCAGCCAGCGCTCCGGGTACAGGCCGGTAACGCCGGCGACAAAAAACGGAGTAGCCGTGTAGGCGACGAAACCGATGCATTGATTGGCGGTCGGGCGAGCATCGAAGGTCCTCGACATCCAGCGGATGAACAAGCCCATGATCACCACCCCGGCCAGAATGGTCAGGTACAACAGACCGCTGAGCTGCAAGGCACTGGCCTGGCTCAGCTTCACGGTTTCATTCTCCGCCAGCCCCCAGCCCACGAGAGTCGTGCCGATGAACAGGCACACCGCAGGAATCAGGGACAAAAGCAGCAGATGGCCCAGGTAGTGGCGGGGGTGGTGTTCCTCTTCCTCGCGGATTTCTGTCCAGGCGAAGTTGGGGTGGGTGAAGAGCTTTACGAAATGCGCTGTCATGAGAACCTCCCGAACGGGCGCGACGCGCGAACGCTGCCTGATGCTCCTTTGAGACCACGGCGCGCCAAGGGTTTCATGTTTTATTGTAGGGCAGGGACGAAAGGGCGTCGCGAAGGAGTGATTTGGCAGGCCAGGGGGTCAATGCTTCAATAGGCAGCCGCTATAGTTATTAGTTCACGAGCGCTGCTGTACGACGCTTCGGGACCACCTGACACCACGGAGTCCGATCATGACTGAACGTACCTGCGACTGTCCGAGCTGCAACTGCAACGTCGGCGAACATGGCATCGTTCGCCATGGCAAGCACTATTGCTGCCAGGCGTGCGCCGATCATCACCCCAACGGTGAGCCGTGCACCGCGTCCGCCAAATGTCACTGCGCTGAAAAACCCAAGGGGTAACCTCACTCACAAGATACCCTCGTCAACATCGATCGCGCAGGGGCGGCGGCACCAGTACTCGAGCAGGAAATCGGTTTCTTCATGCAGTACCGTACGGTGAAAATGCAGAAAATGTTCGAGCAGAAAATGCACCTGACGCCCATCGAGCGGGCAGCCCTCGATGGGGTGCAGCCAGTGGCATGCCAGCAAGGCGCCGTCCGTCGTGAGGCTGGCGACGGCGCGTTCGATCACCAGCAGCAAGCCATCCTGATCCAGGCAGTAGCCGAATTCGCTGAGCACCACCAGATCGAACTCGCCAGCGGGCCAGTCACCCGGCAAGCGGCCTTGTTGGATGTGCACGTGCTCATGCCCATTCAAGCGCTGGCGCGCTTGTGCGATCGCGCCGGGGCTGACATCCATGCACACCAGTTCGTCGCAGCGCTCGGACAGGCCCAGGCTCAACTCGCCGCTGGCGCAGGCGGGCTCGAAAATGCGCTGGTAACGCTGGCGTTGCAAGGTCGCGAGAATCAAGTCGCGCTTGCGTTGCTCGTACCAGCGCCGGCGCAAGGCCCGGGGGTCGTGGTTGCCGCCGCGGCCCTGGAAAGCTTCGGGTGGTGTACTCATGGCAGGATCCTCCCGAAAGGTTGCACGGGTTACCCAAAACGTTGAGCGGCTGACCTCCGTTCATGTACATGGACTTGGGCAGTCGAAATCGGTTCCGGGTTCAATTTGAGCCTCAGCCCCCGGCAGCGGCGCTATCGGTATTCTTCTTCATGCCGCGCAGGTTCATGGCGCACAGGCAGAACTGCAGCACGATCAACGCCCAGGCCTGGGTGTGGTAACCCCAGATGGCCCACAGCACGTTGCTGACGATGAAGCAGATGAAACCCGAAACGCGGCGACGCGGTTGTTGTGAGCCGATCATCCAGGCTGCCAGCACGGTCATGAGCATGGCTGGCCATTGCACGAGGTCCAGGTAGTCCATGGGGGGTGTTCCTTGCGGCGATGAAGAATTTACTTAGAGCCTAGTTCGCCATCTTGCGTATGGCTGCTTCTGTCGAGGCTGCTTTGCAGCCCATTGCTGCGGTCCGGCGATCTGGCAAGCCAGCTCCTACAGGTTCACGCGGTCCATGTAGGAGCTGGCTTGCCGGATCGCCGGACCGCAGCGATGAGGCCCGAACAGACGATGCATACCTTAAAGGTATCGATCGAGACCAAATCAATATTGGATCACCGAAAAAAGCCGTACGAGAATCCCTACAGAAATTCAAGAACCTAGTGGGTATCGTCATGCTTTCTTCAGCCATTGAATCCATCGAGACGATCATCGTCGATCTGCCGACCATCCGCCCGCACAAGCTGGCGATGCACACCATGCAGAATCAGACCCTGGTGATCATCCGCCTGCGTTGCGCCGACGGCATCGAAGGTATCGGCGAATCGACCACCATCGGCGGCCTGAGCTATGGCGGCGAAAGCCCGGACAGCATCAAGACCAACATCGACCAGCATTTCACCCCCTTGCTGATCGGCCAGGACAGCAACAACATCAATGCCGCCATGTTGCGTCTGGAGCGCAGCATAAAAGGCAATACCTTCGCCAAGTCCGGCATTGAAACCGCGCTGCTCGACGCGCTGGGCAAGCGCCTGGGCCTGCCGGTGAGCGAGCTGCTGGGCGGTCGTGTGCGCGATTCCTTGCCGGTGGCCTGGACCCTGGCCAGCGGCGATACCGCCAAAGACATCGCCGAAGCCGAGCACATGCTCGATGTTCGCCGCCACCGTATTTTCAAGCTGAAGATCGGCGCCGGCGAGGTCAACCGCGACCTGGCCCATGTCATCGCGATCAAAAAGGCCCTGGGCGATCGCGCCAGCGTACGAGTGGACGTCAACCAGGCCTGGGACGAAGCGGTAGCGCTGCGCGCCTGCCGGATCCTGGGCGACAACGGTATCGACCTGATCGAACAACCGATTTCACGCAACAACCGCATGGGGATGGTGCGCCTGAATGCCATCAGCCCGGTGCCGATCATGGCCGATGAGTCCATCGAATGCGTCGAGGATGCCTTCAACCTGGCCCGCGAAGGCGCGGCCTCGGTGTTCGCCTTGAAGATCGCCAAGAACGGCGGCCCTCGGGCGATCCTGCGCACTGCGGCAATCGCCGAAGCTGCGGGCATCGGGCTGTATGGCGGCACCATGCTCGAAGGCGGTATCGGCACCCTGGCCACGGCACATGCCTGCCTGACCCTGAACAAATTGAGCTGGGACACCGAACTGTTCGGCCCGCTGCTGCTGACCGAAGACATCATTTGCGAGAAGCCGGTTTACCGCGACTTCCACCTGCATGTGTCGCAAGCGCCCGGGCTGGGCTTGAGCCTGGACGAAGAGCGCCTGGCGTTCTTCCGACGCGACAAACCCACCACTGCCATTCACCAGGCTTGAGGAGAGCATCATGCTGTTTCACGTAAAAATGACTGTGAACCTGCCAGTCGACATGGATCCCGAGCGCGCCGCCAGGCTCAAGGCCGACGAAAAGGCCCTGGCCCAGCGCCTGCAAGCGCAGGGCAAGTGGCGCCACCTGTGGCGCATCGCCGGCCTTTACGCGAACTACAGCGTATTCGACGTCGATAGCGTACAAGAACTGCATGACCTGCTGATGCAGCTGCCGCTTTACCCGTACATGGCCATCGAGGTGAATGCGCTGTGCCGCCATCCTTCCTCGATTCACGAGGACGATCGCTGAGCGAACCGTCTGTAGCAGCTTCTAATAAATACAAGATGAGGATGTAATCATGAATGTAAAAATTTCCCACACTGTCGAAGCTCAGAAGTTTCTCGAAGAAGCCAGCGGCCTGCACAACGATGCCGGCAGCCCACGCGCCAAGGCCCTGATCTACCGTATCCTGCGTGATACCGTAAACATCATCGAAGACCTCAACGTAACCCCGGAAGAGTTCTGGAAAGCGGTCAACTACCTCAATGAGCTGGGCGCCCGTCAGGAAGCTGGCCTGGTAGTAGCAGGCCTGGGCCTGGAGCACTACCTGGACCTGCTGATGGACGCCGCAGACGAGCAGGCCGGCCAGACCGGCGGCACCCCGCGTACCATCGAAGGCCCGCTGTATGTGGCCGGCGCGCCGCTGTCGAACTACGAAGCGCGCCTGGACGACGGCACCGACCCGGGCGTCCCGCTGTTCATGCAAGGCCGGGTCACCAACACCAACGGCGAGCCGCTGGCCGGCGCCATCGTCGACGTGTGGCAGGCCAACACCGGCGGTACCTATTCCTACTTCGACGGCAGCCAGTCGGAATTCAACCTGCGTCGTCGCATCGTCACCGATGCCGAAGGTCGCTACCGTTTCCGTAGCATCGTGCCGTCGGGCTACGGTTGCCCGCCGGACGGCCCGACCCAGCAACTGCTCGACCAACTGGGCCGTCACGGTCAGCGCCCGGCGCATATCCACTTCTTCATCTCGGCGCCGGACCATCGTCACCTGACCACCCAGATCAACCTGGCCGGTGACAAGTACCTGCACGATGACTTCGCCTATGCTACCCGCGACGAGCTGATCGCCCATATCACCTTCAGCGAAGATCAGCAGCGTGCGGCCGAGCATGGCGTGGAAGGGCGTTTTGCCGAAATCGAATTCGATTTCACCCTGCAGTCCGCGGCCGAGCCCAAGCTGCAACAGCGCCACGAGCGGGTTCGCGCACTGGAAGACTGATAGTCACAGGCACGACAACAAGGCTGCGAGACCATTGATCTCGCGGCCTTTCGCTTTGTCTGGACTTCGATAGAATGAACTGTGCCTGATAACAACAATTAGAGTGATCTGTTTATGGATGCGCGTCTGCTCAGTGAACGCAGCATGGTGTTTGATCATGCCGACCCCTATGCGGTGTCCGGCTATGTCAATCAGCATGTGGGCGGCCATTGCATACGCCTGCCCAGGTATGGCATCCCGCAAGCCAGCCTCAATCACCGCAAGTTCGCCAGCCTCGATCTGTGCCGGATCAGCTACGGCGGCAGCGTGCGCGTCACCTCGCCGGCCCTGGAAACCATCTATCACTTGCAGGTCTTGCTGCAGGGCAATTGCCTGTGGCGCGGGCATGGGCAGGAGCATTATTTCGCCCCAGGCGAATTGTTGCTGATCAATCCGGATGATCCGGTCGACCTGACCTATTCCGACGATTGCGAAAAATTCATCGTGAAAATGCCCACCAGCCTGATCGAATCGGTCTGTACCCAGCAGCGTTGGGTGCATCCGGGGCAGGATGTGCGCTTTCTGGAGAACCGCTACCAGTTGAACGAGCTGGAAGGTTTTGTCAGCCTGCTGGCCATGGTC
This sequence comes from Pseudomonas sp. LS1212, assembly GCF_024741815.1. Lineage (NCBI taxonomy): Bacteria > Pseudomonadati > Pseudomonadota > Gammaproteobacteria > Pseudomonadales > Pseudomonadaceae > Pseudomonas > Pseudomonas sp. LS1212. Next base: position 2,959,868 of record NZ_CP102951.1, on the reverse strand, counting down.
TGCCAGGAGGCCGAGGCCAGCGAATCGATGCCCAATGTCCAGGAGCATTACGCGCAGATCGTCGCGAGCAAGATGCTGAGCCTGATGAAAAACAACGTCAGCCGGGGCAATCTTGGATCGCAGTCGGTGACCTTCGAGGCGATCGCCGACTACATCGAGCGCAACCTCAAGCAGGACATCTGCATCGACGAACTGGCACGCCAGGCCAATGTCAGCCTGCGCTCGCTCTACGGGGTGTTCGAGCGCAATGCCCGGACCACGCCCAAGCACTACATTCGCCAGAAGAAGCTCGAGCGGGTCAATGCCTGCCTGAGCGACCCCAGCTGCAACGTGCGCAATGTCACGGAGCTGGCCATGGACTATGGCTTCCTGCACCTGGGGCGTTTTTCCGAAATCTACCGCAACCAGTTCGGCGAACTGCCCTCCGATACCCTCAAGCGCCGTCGCTGAGCGATCTGCCCGGCGCCTCCAGTCGATTGCAAGAAACGGACGCTGCAGAAAACGGTCGCTGCAGAAAACGGCTGCTGCAGAAAACGGCCGCTGCAAAAAACGGATAGTGATCTGCATTAAGCGGATATTGGCCTTTGCCTCCTAGTTCTAGCATGAGCCTTGCCTGAACAAAAACAATGGAGGCGGCGGCCATGACCCTGCGACCCGAATATCTTCACTCCCTGCTTGAAGAAGACAAAGACAAGGGTATCTACCGTTGCAAACGGGAGATGTTCACCGATCCGCGTCTCTTTGACCTCGAAATGCAACACATCTTCGAAGGTAACTGGCTGTACCTCGCACACGAGAGCCAGATCCCCAACAAGAACGACTTCTACACCACCACCATGGGCCGGCAATCGATTTTCATTGCCCGCAACAAGGACGGTGAGCTCAATGCCTTCATCAATGCCTGCAGTCACCGTGGCGCGATGCTCTGCCGCCACAAGACCGGCAACAAGGCCTCCTATACCTGCCCGTTCCATGGCTGGACCTTCAACAACTCCGGCAAGCTGCTCAAGGTCAAGGACCCGGCGGCGGCAGGTTACCCGTCGAGCTTCAACTGCGAAGGCTCCCACGACCTGACCAAGGTTGCCCGGTTCGAATCCTATCGCGGCTTCCTGTTCGGCAGCCTGAAGGCGGATGTCGTGCCATTGGTCGAGCACCTGGGCGAGTCGGCGAAGATCATCGACATGATTGTCGACCAGTCCGCCGATGGCCTTGAAGTACTGCGCGGCTCCTCCAGCTACATCTATGAGGGCAACTGGAAACTGACCGCCGAGAATGGCGCCGACGGTTACCACGTGAGTTCCGTGCACTGGAACTACGCCGCCACCCAGAACCAGCGCAAGCAGCGCGAAGCCGGTGACGAGAACCCGACCATGAGCGCCGGTAGCTGGGCCAAGCAGGGCGGGGGTTTCTACTCGTTCGACAAGGGCCATATGCTGCTCTGGACCCGCTGGGCCAACCCCGAGGACCGCCCGCTGTACGAGCGCCGCGACGAACTGGCGCAGGATTTCGGCAAGGCTCGCGCCGACTGGATGATCGAAAACTCGCGCAACCTGTGCCTGTACCCCAATGTGTACCTGATGGACCAGTTCAGCTCGCAGATCCGCATTGCCCGGCCGATCTCGGTCAATCGCACCGAAATCACCATCTACTGCATCGCGCCCAAGGGCGAAAGTGCCGAAGCGCGTTCGCGGCGGATTCGCCAGTACGAGGACTTCTTCAACGTCAGCGGCATGGCCACGCCTGACGATCTGGAAGAGTTCCGCTCCTGCCAGATGGGCTACCAGGGCAGCACCACCGCCTGGAACGACATGTCCCGCGGTGCCGAGCACTGGATCGAAGGCGCCGATGCGGCCGCCGAGGAAATCGACCTCAAGCCACTGCTCAGCGGCGTGCGTACCGAAGACGAAGGCCTGTTCGTGCTGCAGCACAAGTACTGGCAGGAGACCATGCTCCAGGCCCTGGCCGACGAGCAAGCCAACCTGATCCCCGTGGAGGCCGCGCAATGAGCATTTCCTATGAAGCAGTGCGCGACTTCCTGTACCGCGAAGCGCGCTACCTGGACGACAAGGACTGGGACAGCTGGCTCGAGCTGTATGCCGCCGACGCCACCTTCTGGATGCCGTCCTGGGACGACAACGACGAGCTGACCGAAGACCCGCAGACCGAAATCTCGCTGATCTGGTACGGCAACCGCACAGGTCTCGAAGACCGCATCTTCCGCATCAAGACCGAGCGCTCCAGCGCCAGCGTGCCGGACACCCGGACCTCGCACAACATCAGCAACATCGAGTTGCTGGAGCAGGGCGATGGCCTGTGCAAGGTGCGCTTCAACTGGCACACCCTGAGCTTTCGCTACAAGACTGTCGACAGCTATTTCGGCAGCAGTTTCTACACCCTGGATATCCGTGGCGAGCAGCCGCTGATCAAAGCCAAGAAAGTCATCCTGAAGAACGACTACGTTCGCCAGGTGATCGACGTCTACCACATCTGAGGCTGCCATCATGACCTACAAGATCGCGCTCAACTTTGAAGACGGGGTGACCCGCTTCATCGACGGTACCGCCACCGAAACCGTGGCCGACGCCGCATACCGCCAGGGTATCAACATTCCATTGGACTGCCGCGATGGCGCCTGCGGCACCTGCAAGTGCTTCGCCGAGTCGGGCAAGTACGACCTGGGCGAGGAATATATCGAAGACGCGCTCAGCGCCGATGAAGCCGAGCAAGGTTATGTGCTGACCTGCCAGATGCGCGCGCAAAGTGATTGCGTAGTGCGGGTGCCGGCGTCCTCGGACGTCTGCCGCACCCAGCAGGCCAGCTTCAGCGGCGCTATCAGCGCGGTCGAGCAGCTGTCCGACAGCACCATCGCCTTGAAAATCAAGGGCGAGTCCCTGAGCAGACTGGCGTTCCTGCCGGGCCAGTACGTCAACCTGCAGGTGCCGGGCAGCGAACAGACCCGCGCGTATTCCTTCAGCTCGCTGCAGCGTGATGGCGAAGTCAGCTTCCTGATCCGCAATGTGCCGGGCGGGTTGATGAGCAGCTTCCTGACCGGATTGGCCAAGGCTGGCGACAATATGACCCTGGCCGGGCCCCTGGGCAGTTTCTACCTGCGCGAGATTCGCCGCCCGCTGTTGCTGCTGGCCGGTGGTACCGGGCTTGCGCCGTTCACCGCGATGCTTGAGAAGGTTGCGGAGCAGGGCAGCGATCATCCACTGCACCTGATCTATGGTGTGACCAACGACTTTGACCTGGTCGAGCTGGACCGTCTGGAAGCCATGGCGGCGAGCATCCCCAACTTCACCTACAGCGCGTGCGTCGCCAACCCCGACAGCCAGTATCCGCGCAAGGGTTACGTGACCCAGCACATCGAGCCGGTGCACCTGAACGACGGCGATGTCGACGTGTACCTGTGCGGGCCGCCACCGATGGTCGAGGCGGTCAGCCACTACATCCGCGAACAGGGCATCACGCCGACCAATTTCTATTACGAGAAATTCGCTGCCAGCGCGGCCTAATGGTGACGTGCTCTGCCTTTCTGTGGGAGCTGGCTTGCCAGCGATGGCGGTATAACTGACACACCGCGGGGCTCCCATCGCTGGCAAGCCAGCTCCCACAGGGGGGCGGTAGTGTTCCCGATATTTGCATGAGGTCACTATGAGTTCTCAACGCTTCCATCAAAAAGTCGCACTGGTCACCGGCGCGGCCCAGGGCATCGGCCAACGCGTTGCCGAGCGCATGGCCGCTGAAGGCGCATTGCTGGTGCTGGTCGATCGCTCGGAGCTGGTCTACGAGCTGCAGGAGCAACTGGGCGCCATTACCCAAGTGCTGACCCTGACCGCCGATCTTGAGCAGTACGGCGAGTGCAGTCGCGTCATGGCGGCGGCGGTCGAGCGCTTCGGCCGCCTCGATATCCTGGTCAACAACGTCGGCGGTACCATCTGGGCCAAGCCGTTCGAGCACTATCAGGAGCACGAGATCGAAGCCGAAGTGCGTCGTTCGTTGTTCCCGACCCTGTGGTGCTGTCATGCCGCGCTGCCCTACATGCTGGAACAGGGCAGTGGCGCCATCGTCAATGTTTCATCCATTGCCACGCGCAGCATCAACCGCGTGCCCTACGGCGCGGCCAAGGGTGGCGTGAATGCCTTGACGGCCTGCCTGGCCTTCGAAACCGCCGGGCGCGGGGTGCGGGTCAATGCTACGGCGCCTGGCGGCACCGAAGCGCCGCCACGCCGTATTCCGCGCAACACTGCCGAGCAGAGCGAGCAGGAAAAAGTCTGGTACCAGCAGATTGTCGACCAGACCGTCGACAGCACCCTGATGAAACGCTATGGCACGATCGACGAGCAGGTGGGCGCGATTCTGTTCCTGGCATCTGAAGAGGCCTCCTACATCACCGGCATGACCTTGCCGGTAGGTGGCGGCGACCAGGGCTGATTTGCGGGATCCGAGATCGCCGAAAGGCCTTCGGCCTTTAGCTGGTGCGCCACTGCGACAGCCTGCGGCAGCGGCTACAAGTTGGCGCACCACGGTCGGCGTAGCCGCTGCCGCAGGCTGCGCTGGAGCCCCGGAGGGGCTCCCCGGCAATAGTGGCGTAAAAGGTACAAACCAGTGAAAGACCTCCTGAAGGATTTCTCGCTTTCGGCCACGGTGGCCGGTTTCATTGCCACGATCATTTCCTATGCCGGCCCCCTGGTAATCATCTTCCAGGCCGCCAAGGCTGCAGGCTTGCCGCAGGACGTACTGTCGTCGTGGATCTGGGCGATCTCCATCGGCAGCGGCGTGTTGGGCATCGTGCTGAGCCTGCGCTTCAAGGTGCCGGTGATCATCGCCTGGTCCGCACCCGGCTCGGCGCTGTTGGTGACCCTGTTGCCAGGCACCAGCCTCAATGAGGCGGTGGGGGCTTATATCGTCGCCAGCCTGATCATTCTGCTGGTCGGTCTGTGCGGCGCCTTCGACAAGATCATCGGCAAGCTACCGGCGGCGATCTCGGCGGCCATGCTGGCGGGGATACTGTTCAGTTTCGGCACCCAGCTGTTTGTGTCGGTGAATCAAAAGCCCGTGCTGGTGCTGGCGATGTTCGCGACCTATCTGGTGTTCAAGCGCTTGCTGCCGCGCTATGCGGTGCTGGCGGTGTTGCTGGTCGGCAGCGTGATCGCGATCGCCAGTGGGGAAATGAACAGCGCGGCATTGGTGATGGGTATCGCGACGCCGGTGTGGATCACTCCCGAGTTCAGCTGGCATGCCGTACTCAATATTGCCTTGCCGCTGGTGATGGTCGCGCTGACCGGGCAATTCGTGCCGGGCATCGCCGTGTTGCGCAATGCCGGTTACCCGACGCCTGCCAGCCCGATCATTGCCAGTAGTGCGTTGGGCAGTTTGCTGCTGGCGCCGTTCGGTTGCCATGGCCTGAACCTGGCGGCGATCACGGCTGCCATCTGTACCGGCCGGGAAGCCCACGAACATCCGCGTAAACGCTATGTGGCCGGGGTAATGGGCGGGGTGTTCTACCTGCTGCTGGGTATCTTTGGCGCCACGCTGGTCTCGATATTCACTGCGTTTCCCAAGGAGTTGATTGCCGCACTGGCAGGGCTGGCGCTGTTCGCAGCGATTGCCGGGGCGTTGGCAGGTGCCATGGCAGAACCTTCGGACCGGGAAGCGGCGCTGATTACCTTTCTGGTCACGGCGTCCGGAATGTCGCTGTTGGGGTTGTCGGCAGCCTTCTGGGGTTTGATTTTCGGTCTGGCCGCCCATGGTCTGCTCAGCCTGAAAAGGGTCGGGAAGAAGGCGGCGACTATTCCAGCCGTTGGCTGACCGGCTGCAGCGATACCTCGGTCGGGGCGCTGGCGGCCAGCCCGCCGAAGGAAATGGACGGGTCGATGTAGCGCATCGCCGATTTCACATCCTTCCAGCCGACATAGGCCATCAGCGCCTTGATGTCCCAGCCATTGGCGGTCGCCCAGGTGGCAAAGCCGCGCCGCAGGGAGTGGCTGGTGTACAGATCGGCGGGCACGCCCGCGCCCTCGAAAATCCTGCGCAACAGCGCGATCATGCTGTTGCTGTTCAAGCCGCTGTCGGCCAGGTGGCCCCAGCGGTCTATCTTGCGGAACACCGCGCCACGCGCAATCCCGGCCACATTGATCCAGTCCAGGTATGCCTGCACCGGGCACAACAGCTTCAGGGCAGGGGTGCGATAGCGGGTACCGATGTGCTGACGATCGCCCTTGCTGTGCGGCAGGTACAAGGTCATGCCGACTGCGGGCTCGGCCTGGATATCTTCGACCTGCAACCGCGACAGCTCATCACCGCGAAATCCGCGCCAGAACCCGATCAACAATAGTGCCGCATCGCGCCGGGCCCGCATCAGGCTGGCCAGATCCTGTGCGGCGGCAGCCTGGCGTGCCTGCTGGTCGAGGTTGCGGATGGTTTTCTCCAGGTGCTGCAGCAGCAGCGGCGCTGCCTGCTTTTCCTGGGCCGGGTGCAGGGCGCGGATACCCTTGAGCATCTGCCGCACCATCGGGGCCTTGGTCGGATCGGGGAAGCCCTGGCTGATGTGCCATTGCGCCAACGCCGCCAACCGCTGCTTGAGGGTATTGATGGAGTGTTGCTCGGCGTAATCGGCGAGGTATCGGGCAATGCTGTCAGCCGTTGCTGGCAAAAAGCCACCCCAGCTCACTTCGAAGTGCTCCACTGCTGCCCGATAGCTGCGTCGGGTGTTCTCCCGCGTGCCGGCTTCCAGGTATCGATCGACCTTGCTCACTGCTACCGCCTCCAAACGTACTGTTTGCGCTCCGCCCTGGGCGATTTTCGCTATTAACATGCGATAACGCTCAATTATTTTATCAGAGCAATGTTCTTTTAGAGGGTTTGTTTTCTTTGGGTTATAGTATGTAAATACATGGTACGTTATACGGTACGATATCGTAGGAGCAAAAGCATGGCCCGGGGCGGTGTAAACAAGGCGGTGGTACAAAAAGCACGGCAGGCGCTGCTGGCACGGGGCGAGAACCCGAGCATCGATGCCATACGGGTCGAGCTGGGCAATACCGGCTCCAAGACCACCATTCACCGCTATCTCAAGGAACTCGACGACAGCGACTTGCGCAGTGGCGCTGTGCAGCAGGCGCTCGGCGACGAACTCGGCGCGTTGGTCGGTCAGCTCGCTGCTCGCCTCAAGGACGAGGCGCAGGCGCCGATCGAGCAGGCGCAGGCACTTCATGACGCGCAAAAACAGGAGTTGGAGGCGCAACTGGCGGCCAGTGAGCAAGCCTTGAAAGCGCTGCAGCAGGCGTTCAATATCCAGAAGGCTGCGCTGGAAGCCGAATCGGCCGAATTGAGCCTCAGCCGCTCCACGCTGCAGGCCGAGCAAACCCGTAACGCTCGGCTGAGTCAGGCCAGCGAAGACCTCCAGGTGCGCCTGAAGGAGAAAGACGAGCAGATCGGCTCACTGGAAGACAAGCACCTGCACGCCCGCGATGCGCTCGAGCATTACCGCAGCGCGGTCAAGGAACAGCGCGAGCAGGAGCAGCGGCGGCATGAAGGGCAGTTGCAACAGGTCCAGGTGGAGGTTCGGCAACTGCAGCAGACATTGATCGTCAAGCAGGACGAATTGACCCGGCTGAACCGGGATAACGAGCGAGTACTGGTCGAGGCGCGCCTGGCGCACAAGTTACACCTGGAGCTGGAGAACCGCTTTCAAGCGCAGACCAATGAGCTGGGCGAACTCAAGCGCCTGCTTGACCAGAGCCTGGGCGCGCGTGACGAACTCAAGCAGCAGGCTCAAGCCCTGCAGCAAGAGCTGGCAACGCTGGGGCTGGCGAATGTGCAGCAAGCGAAACGGATCGAGCTGCTGGAGACCAGAAAGGCCAGGATCCGCAAGGGCGAAAAGGCAGCAACCTGACCGTGGGCCGCAAGGAGCCCCTGTGGGGCTCGGCGTCGCAGCGGCGCACCGAGCCTGCGGCAGCGGCTACATGGGTTCCGCTCACCTCGGTCGGCGTAGCCGCTGCCGACAGGCTGCGCTGGAGCCCCGCAGGGGCTCCCCGGCGATCTCAAAATCTTGCGCCTGCTGCAACGCACTTCAGTGGACGGTCGACGCATCCTGGCCAAACAGTATTTTCCTGGCTTCGTCGTCCACCACCGGTGCGGTGTTGATCGCATCGGCCAATGCATAGGCGCGCCCGGTGGCAGGGCGGGCCTGGATGCGCTCGAACCATCTGGCCAGGTGCGGGAAGTCGTTCAGGTCCTGTTGTTGGCGTTCATGGGGCGTGATCCAGGGATAGCTGGCCATGTCGGCAATCGAATACTCGCCGCTGATGTATTCGCGCCCATCGGCCAGGTGCTTGTTCAGCACGCCATAAAGCCTGGCGGTTTCCTTGACATAGCGCTCCATGGCGTAGGGGATCGGCTCCGGTGCATATTGCACGAAGTGATGATTTTGCCCGGCCATCGGTCCGAGCCCGCCCATCTGCCAGAACAACCACTGCAGGGTTTCGTTGCGCCCACGCAAGTCCTGCGCGATGTACTTGCCGGTCTTGTCGGCCAGATAAAGCAGGATCGCGCCCGACTCGAACACCGACAGCGGCGGGCCGTTGTCGGCCGGCGCGTGGTCGACGATGGCCGGAATCCGGTTGTTGGGGGCGATCTTGAGGAAGTCGGGCTCGAATTGTTCGCCCTTGCCGATGTTCACCGGGACGATGCGATAGGGCAGGCCGGCTTCCTCTAGGAACAGGGTGATCTTGTGCCCGTTGGGGGTGGTCCAGTAATACAGGTCGATCATGGTTTTTGACTCCGGTTATCGGGTAATTTGCCCAGGCATCACCTGCGTTTGCGTCCAGTTCGCAGGCGCAGGTAAACCAATTCTCAGTGCTGACTCTCCTGCAGACGCCGCCGATCGTCCCTTTCAGGAGGGCGCCCGCAGCGAAGCTATTCTCTAATTGCGATGTGCCACGTCTCTACTCGACAGGCTGCCTGATGCGAGGCGTGACAACCGGCTGTAACAATGACCCGATGCATGCCTCTAAGTAAACTGCACTGAAGCTGCCTTCCGTTGGCATCTTCAGTCCACCTGAGGACAAGCTCATGGAAGATGAGCAGGAGCTGATCAAACGGCTACGCGAAGGCGACAGCAATGCCCTTGAGGCGGTCATCAAGCTTCATCATGCTTTCCTGGTCGCCATGGCCATACCCTTGGTCGGACCGGAGTCGGCCCATGATGTTGCGCAGGAAACCTGGCTGAGGGCCTTGGCCGGCATAAAAAAGTTCGAAGGACGCGCCAAGCTGCGAACCTGGTTGGCCCGGATCGCCATCAACGAGGCTCATGCGATAAGGCGCAAGCGCGGGCGCGAAGTACCCCTGGATTCCTGGGGCATCGACGCCAGTTCGCCGATCAGTCAGCACTTCAACGAGCAGGGCGACTGGCAAACCCCACCCAGCCAATGGCACCACGAAAGCCCTGAGGAGCTGTTGACCGAAGCCGAGTTGCACGCGTGCATCCGCAAGCACCTGCGCATGCTGCCTGGCGACCAGCAAATCGTGGTACTGATGCATGAATTGGGGGGGCTGGATTACGACGAAATCGCTCAAGCCCTGGGCTTGGCCGAAGGTAATATCCGCGTGCTGTTGCACCGGGGGCGTCAGCGCATGCAAGCGATGCTCAATCACTTTCAGGAGGAAGGAACATGCTGACCTGCCACGAAGTCTCGGAATTGGGCTCCGAGTTTATCGAGGGGCATCTGAATTTCCTCAGGCGCTGGGCGGTGCTCATGCACCTGCGCAGGTGCTCGCGCTGCGAGCTGTACATCAAGCAACTCGAGCTGACCTCCCGGATGCTGCAGACCATACCCTTCAAGGATGAAGCTGTAGACAGCCAGGCCATTCTGAAGAAACTCAACCAGCTCGATCGATAGCTCGTGCCGTAATGAGTGCGTGAGGTGGGTGTTCATTCGGCACATCCGTGTGCCGCAGATGGGGATACCGGCTTGGCTGGCATCTCCCGCCTTGATTCATGCTGCATGTACATGCCTTCAATGGGCACTGCGATAGAGCATTCTGTCCCTCAGGATGGGTGACTCGAAATCGGGTTCCGACATTTGGACCTTCTGGTCCTGCTGATCGAGCTCAACCCCGGAAGCCGTAGGTTGTGTCTTGATCATTTGAACATAAGGATCACTGGTGTCCTGGCTGGGACTATTGCTGATCAATCCCTGTTGTTGCAAACGATAGTCTATCAGACGGTCGCTGCCGCTTTCGCCCAGTGCCACGCCCGGCCCCATCATGAGTGCCGTCAGTGCAGTCACGTACAGTATCGATTTCATGGTGCAATCCTCCATTCATGCTATCCCCGTCATTCGGATGGATGGGAAGGCGCTTTGTTACAGCTGACCCGACCAGACTTCCTGTTAGCCGACGGACGTACCTTGCCTGTTGACTGGCCAAGGCCTTATGGTGGAAATGCCTGTTGAGTTCTCTCAGCAATAATCTTTTGTCACATGCCATGGTGCCTTGGAGAGTTACTTGATAGGACTGTACTTCCTCGTGTCGATTTTGGTGGAGCGCCGGCGCAAAATGCTGGTCGGTCTGTTGTTCAGCAGCGGCCTGCTCATGGGCACCGCCAAGGCCACGGCGGCCACACCGAGCGCGCATCGAAACGAGCAAGCGACCCATCGTCTTCAGGACTGGCATGCCCTGATCGCGGATTCCACCACACTGAGCGACGCTGAAAAGCTGCAGTTGGTGAATGCGTTTTTCAATCGCCACATCCGTTTTGGCGAAGATTCCGACGTATGGGGGCAATCCGACTACTGGGCCTCGCCGTTGGAAACCCTCGAGCAGGGCGCTGGCGACTGCGAGGATTTCGCCCTCGCCAAGTACTTCACCCTGCGACTGCTCGGCATTTCCGAGCAGAGCCTGCGTCTCGTTTACACCACCCAGACTTCGGCCAGGCAGGCGCACATGGTGCTCGGCTACTGGTCGGATGCCGCGGCAGAGCCCGTGCTGCTGGACAACATCACCCCGACCATCCTGCCCATTGCCCAACGCCTTGACCTGGAGCTGCAGTTCGCTTTCGGTGACGTTGACCTCTATCGGTTCGAGCACAATCAGCTGCAAAAGGTCGGCAAGAGCGAACGGCTGCCACATTGGCCAAATCTGATGGCCAAGCTCAAGCATGAAGGTTTTGCCATGGCCAGTGGCAATGGGATCAGCATGTCGCCGCCGCTTCACCTTTCGGCCATTCAAGGGAACGTGCTGAGATAAGGCGACATCCGTCGTTTTATTCAAACGCCTTGCCCAGGAAATCGATCAGCGAGCGTACCGAGGGCAACAACCCTCGCCGGGAAGGGAACACTGCCGTAATAACCCCTTCCACCGGTCGCCATTGCGGTGTCAGCTCCACCAGCCTGCCTCCCTCAAGGTCGTCCTTGACCACCCGCAACGGCAAGGTCGCCGCACCAACGCCTGCCAGTGCAGCACTTTTGAGAATGTTCATGTCATCACTGACCAGATGCGGCCGGTGGGTGACTGTGGCGGCGGCGCCATCGGGGCCGTTGAGCAGCCAGCCATAGTGCGGCTGCGGGCAGCCCCAATGCAGGCTCGGCAGCGCCGAAAGGTCGGCTGGCAGCGCTGGCGCGGCGAAACGATCGAGCAGGGCGGGGCTCGCCACCAGCACCTGCGGGCTTTTGGCGAGCAGTTTCATGACCAGGTCGCTGTCTTCAAGCGGCGGGAAGCAAAGGCTCAGGGAAATATCAAAGCCCTCGCTGATGAGATCGACCCGGCGGTTGTGGCTTTTCACATGCAGTTCGATGCCCGGGCACTGGGCCATGTACTGGCCCAGCACAGGTGCCACCCAGAAGTTCAAGAGCGGGGTTGTACAGCTCAAGCGAATCACCCCGCGGGGTTCTGAGCGGTTCTGCTCGATCACATCCTCGGCCGACTCGGCCTCAGCCATCATCGCCACGCAGTGCCGGTAATAGTCCTGGCCGATATCGGTGACCTGGAACTGCCGGGTCGAGCGCTGGATCAGGCGAACACCCAGCCGGGATTCCAGCTGGCCGATTCGACGGCTCAGGGTCGATTTGGGCAGGTTCAGGGCGCGCCCGGCGGGGGCAAAGCCTCCATGTTCGACCACTTTGGCATAGAGGTACAGCTCGTTCAGGTCAAACATGATCGGCTCTTGCATTGTTCCAGTATTGAGACTCTGAAGCTTACTCCAGCCACTTCCGAAGCCCAAGCCCAGGGCATAAGGTAAGCCTCGATCAGGGTTTACAGGAGACATCAGATGAAAAAAATCCAGGGCATCTACAGCGCGCCGAGCCAGCATTGGGTCGGTGATGGCTTCCCGGTTCGCTCGCTGTTCAGCTACAGCACGCTGGGGCGCCATATCAGCCCGTTTCTACTGCTCGACTACGCCGGGCCTGCCGATTTTCCGCCGTCGAGTCACCGTCGCGGAGTCGGCCAGCACCCGCATCGGGGTTTCGAAACCGTGACGATCGTCTATGAAGGCGAGCTCGAGCACCGCGACTCCACCGGTGCTGGCGGGCAGATCGGCCCCGGCGACGTGCAATGGATGACGGCCGCCTCGGGGATTATCCACGAGGAGTACCACTCTCCCGAATTCAGTCGCACCGGTGGAACGCTGGAGGTGGCGCAGTTGTGGGTCAACCTGCCTGCGGCGGACAAACTGGCGCCAGCGCGCTACCAGACGCTGCTCAATCAGGACATCGCCCGGGTGGCGCTGCCCGACGACGCCGGTTTCGTGCGGGTCATCGCCGGGGAGTACGCTGGTAGACAAGGCCCTGCGCTGACGTTCACGCCCATGGATGTCTGGGACATACGCCTCAATGCCGACAAGGCCTTCACGCTGCAGGCCAGGGCGGGCTATACCTGTGCGGTGGTCGTGCTCAGCGGCACGGTCCAGGTCAATGGCAGTGACACTCTGCACGATGCCCAGGTTGCACTGTTCGATGAGCAGGGCAGCCAGGTGCTGCTCGAAGCCAGCAGCGACGCCAAATTGTTGCTGCTCAGCGGCCAGCCGATCGATGAACCGATCGTTGGCTACGGCCCGTTTGTCATGAACAAGGAGGAAGAAATCCAGCAGGCGATCAAGGACTTCCAGGCCGGAGAGTTCGGCGGCATGCATCCGTGAGATCGCTCGCGTGCGCACAGGGGCGTAACACGCCCCACACTTGTGCGGAAACAATGGGTAACAGGGAAACAGATTTCCTGGTGTTTTTTTGGTTTGCAATCTGTTGATTTTTCAAGTCATTGATTTATATGAAATTATTAAAGTTGGCACGAGACCTGCTGTATCTCTTGCACAACAACAATAAAAACTGCAGCAAACCCAATAAAAATAAGACGTACCGACTCTGACACAACAAAAACAACACGGCAGAGACGCAGCTAACAGATTTTTTTGGAGAGGATGTGCTTTCCAGGGGCTTGCCCCCGCGACCGGACAGAGAATAATAAAACTACCTCAAGGTAGCTCCCGTCTCGGTTGGATCAGCAATGATGAAGGTAGATCACCGCTCAAAAAAATACGTTTGCTCTTGATCCCGGATGGGGATCGACAAAAAAAACCAAGAAGGGCGCGGCCGATAAAAACAACAACAGCCATCCCTCAATAAAAAAAAAGCATGCAACAATCCTCGAGGGGAGCTTCGGCTCCCCTCAGTGCTTTCTGCGGTTTACGCCTCCGTACACAACTCTCGCACTCTTTTGTCTCCATTGACGGAACCGCATAACTGACCTTGTATTAATCGACACACACCTCTGCTGCCCAGCCTTCCAGGCGCCAGCGAACCTGGCACGGCGACCGATATCAGGAGTGAGCGCGATGAAGTTCAATGCCAGGACCCTGTGCTTGTTGCTTGCACCCATCGCCATGAGTGCATGGGCTGAAGATACGCCGTCCGACACCCCTGCAGTGAACCCCCAGGTCGTCGATAAACTCGTGCAGATGGGCGACCACCTGCGCAGCCTGTCAAAGTTCAGGGTGGATGCCGATGTCACCCGCGACACCGTGCTCGAGTCCGGGCAAAAGATCAAAAGCCAGGCCGTCACAACCTTGCTTGCCGAAGGCGGCAACCGCCTCTACGCCAGGATCGAGAGTGACACCCAGACCCGTGAGTTTTTCTACAACGGCAAGAAACTGACCCAGTACTCGCCCTACATGAAGTACTACACGACCGTCGATGCGCCAGACAACACCCAGGACACCTTGCACCGGATCGAAGACCATTATGGCCTGCAGGTACCCCTGGAAGACCTGTTCCTGCTCGGGCGCGACCAGGACAGCATCGATGCGCTCAGCAGCGCCTTGTATGTCGGGCCATCCACTATCAAAGGCAAGCTGTGCGACCACCTCGCGTTTCGCCAAACCGGCATTGATTGGCAGTTATGGGTGACCCGCTCGGACAAGCCACTGCCTTGCAAGCTGGTGATCACTTCCACCGATCAGGCCAGTTTTCCGGAGTACAGCGCCGTTTACAGCTGGAACCTGAAGCCCGTACCCAAAGCCTCGAACTTCACCTTCACGCCCGGAAAAGGCGATGTCGCCATTCCATTCAAGAAGGCCGCCGAATAAAGGGGGGCATCCGTCATGCTCAAGAAAGCACCGCCAATCGCATTGTTATCGTTGCTGGCCGCCGCGCTGGTACTGGCAATGGCTGCCGATGTCGATGCCCGGCAGCGCGCCGCCGGCCAGGCCCGGGCTTCGGTGAACCGGCCTTCGGCGGGCCACGCCCAGCGCGCCAACGTCAACCGTGCTCAGCCCATGCCCCAGGCCCGGGCGCAAGCACGGCCCAACGTCAACACCAGCAACCGGGTCAACGCCGGTAACAGGGTCGGAAACAGGACCAACATCGACAACAGCACGCGCAATGTGAACATCAACAACAACCGTGACGTGGACATCGATGTCGATGGTGGCGGGCGTTGGGGCTATGACGATCATTACCACCCCATCGCCACGGCTGCCGCGGTCACGGCCACGGTCGCCGTGACCGCGGCCGTGGTGGGTTCGATCGTCAGCCCCGCGCAGATGCCCAGCAGTTGCGTGCAGGTCATTCGTTACGACACGGCCTATATGCAATGTGGATCGACCTGGTATCAACCGCAGTACCAGGGCAGCAACGTGACATACGTTGTCGTCAATGCGCCTTGAGTTCCGGTCGCAGGCATGATGACCGACTGCGGTCTATGCTCAGATTTCTTGTAACTCAAAGCCGAGGGATCTCCATGAAACGATCGATTCTGTTAGTCGTTGCTGCCTTGGTCGCATCGCCGGTGTTTGCCGCAGACGATTTGTGCACGAGTAATCTGGCGAGCATCAAGAATACTGTGAGCGGCGGTGGAAACGTGTCGGTGGATACCAAACAGGATGTCATGGAATTACAAAAAGAGGCTGAAACGGCGAAAGCGGCTGGAGATGAAAAAAAATGCATCGACGCTACCAATAAGGCCATGAAGATAATCGAGGACGCCAAAAAAGGTACCTACTAGCATCGGGTTTTATGAATAAACTGAAAATTCACAGGGAGAGCATGGCTCTCCCTTATTCTTGATTTTTTTGAGTGGCCAGCGGACTACCAGCCCTTCACCCCACTCTTCAGGCGCAGGCTGGGTTCCGAACGGGCTATCGGGATCGACGGTCAAGGCTTACGGCGGTTCCTGCAGGAGCTCAGGGGTATTGAAGTTGGCCAGGCGTGGATCGTCGACGGCACATTCCACGGCTTGCAGGTCGTGGGCAAGCAAGGCCCGAAGCAGGCTGCGTTCGCCTTGCTGCCAATGCGCCTGGAGCGCCGCCAGCAGCGATCGAGGCACCAGGCTGAACATCGGTTGCCATTGACCGGCCTGGCGCACCATCACCGGCGAGGCCTTGTTGTCTGCGGCCTGCAACAAGGCCTGGATCAGCGTCGAATCGACTCTGGGTGCATCGCAGGCCAGTACCAGCAGCCAGTCATGCCGGGCCTGCTCCAGGCCAGCCAGCACACCGGCCAGCGGGCCCGGAAAGCCGTGCTGTCGATCCACCACAAGGTGGTCGGCGTACGCCCGGTAACGCTGCAGGTTGCGGTTGCAGGAAATGATCAGGTCATCGGTGAGCGGGCGCACGACGGCATGCATGTGCGCGATCAGCGGCCGTTCCTGCCACAGCATCAGCCCTTTGTCCTGCCCACCCATGCGCTGGCCGCGCCCGCCGGCCAGCAGCAGGATCGAGCAGGGCGGTGAAGAGGAGGAAGCAGTGTTCATGCGCGGGTACCAGACAGGAATGCGTTCACGATCCCATGACCAGTCAGGCAGGTCCAATAGTTAACACTGAACTTATCATCGGCGGGCTCTATCGGGACAGGTTGCTGCAGGCTAGCTGACGCGTGAAGGGCCTTCGGCCCTTGGCGTCGCAGCGGCTACAAGTGTTCGGCGTACCACGGTCGGCGTAGCCGCTGCCGCCAGGCTGCGCTGGAGTCCCGCAGGGGCTCCCCGGCGATCTTGAGATCTTGCGCCCGCTAACGCGCGCGAGCGCAGCCTTCGGCAGCGGCTACAAAAGTTCGGCGCACCTCGGTCGGCGTTACATGGTCGCAAGATGCTCAGCCACCGGTCATGTTCATGAAACGCACCACCTGCAGCTCGTCGTTGAGCTGGAAGTCGTGGCGGTAGGGCTTGATCCGCATGGCGTCGACGATGGCCTGTTCCAGTCGCTGCGGGTGGCCGGGGTGATTGCGCAGCACTGCCTTCAAGTCGACGGAATGCTCATTGCCCAGGCACAGCAACAACCGGCCTTCGACAGTGAGGCGCACCCGATTGCAGGTGCCGCAGAAGTTGTGGCTGTGGGGGGAGATGAACCCCAGGCGAATCGCCGGCGCTTCGGCCAGGCGCCAGTAGCGAGATGGACCCTGGCTCGACTCCGCGGATTCGATCAGGGTATAGCGCTCGGCGATACGCTCGCGGACCTGGGCACTGGAGAAAAACGAGCCGGCACGGCTGTGCTCGCTGATGGTACCCAGCGGCATTTCCTCGATGAAGGAAATGTCCAGTTGCCGGTCGATGGCGAACGCCACCAGGTCGTTGATCTCGTCGTCGTTGCGGCCTTTCATCACCACGCAGTTGAGCTTGGTGCGGCGAAAGCCGGCGGCAACAGCAGCGTCGATGCCGGCTATGACGCTGGCCAGGTCGCCCGTGCGGGTGAGTTCGCGAAAGCGCTGCGGGTCGAGGCTGTCGAGGCTGATGTTGAGGCGCTTGAGCCCGGCTGCGAACAAGGGGCCGGCCAGCCTGGTCAGTTGCGAGCCGTTGGTGGTCATGCACAGTTCGCGCAGGCCGGGCAGGGCGGCAATTTGTTGGCACAATTGCAGGATACCGGGGCGTATCAGTGGCTCGCCGCCGGTCAGGCGAATCTTGCGGGTGCCCAGGGCGACAAAACGCTCGGCCAATTGGTAGAGCTCTTCGAGCGTGAGGATCCGCTGGCGGGGCAAAAACTCCATGTCTTCGGCCATGCAATAGACGCAACGGAAATCGCAGCGATCGGTCACCGACAGGCGCAGGTAATCGACCCGTCGGGCAAAGCTGTCCAGCAGGATTCGATCTGACATTCGATGTTCTCCGATACCGCGAGCGTACACTCGTAGCGCTCGGTCGGGTACAGGCTAAGTGGCAACGCCAACGCCGTCCAATAGCTATGGCCGACCGTTTGATCGACAGGCTCTATGACGGGCGCCAGCCGGTGTATCAAGTTCAAGCAATAAATCGCCCCGACACACAACTCAAGAGCATTTATTTAGACGTGTTTATTGAAGATAAGTGGGTTAAAATAGAACTGCCGTGTTCAAAGTAGAACTCATTGGTCACTTTAATAGCGGTTATTTTAAATCGGCCGTCAAAACCTCAAGTGAATGACATTGATCGGCAAATTTATAAAAAAAAACTGGACGATCGATTTCAAGTTGTGTCAATTTTTGCCACCTGACAAAACGAACACCCATACAGCCCGGCCATGGTGCGGCCTGCTTATCCAAAGACGCTTTGGGCGTCCAGGGCGCGTTATGGAAAGTTAAAAGAGTTCGGCATTTTCATGGATGAAAGACAAGCGAATGAAGCGGATCAATAATAAAGCGAACGAATCCTGTCGAATGGTATTCGCAGCGTATAAAAAATTTTATCGTTAATAGTGGCTATTCTTCGGCATTGATCAATATGCCAACACCGGCGTTGACGATCTCTATATAGCGAGGGCACCTGCACCGATAGTGTGCGCTATCAAGTTGGCCGATGCCCAACTGCTCCAGGCGCGTACCGTTGCTGATGCCAGGAACCGAGAATTCCAACAACAGGAAGGGAAGCTCCACCATGGCTGTGTTCGACTACCGAAACCTCGATACCACGCAATCGAAGGCATTGTTCAGCGATGCCCTGGCACTCACGATGTACTCCTATCACAACCTCGACAACGGTTTTGCCGTTGGCTATCAGCAAAATGGCCTGGGGCTGGGCCTGCCGGCAACGCTGGTCAAGGCCGTGATCGGCGGCACTGACGCCCAGGGCGTGATCCCGGGCATCCCGTGGAACCCCGACTCGGAGCAGGCGGCCCTGGCAACGGTCCAGCAGGCCGGCTGGAACCCGATCAGCGCCACGCAATTGGGTTATGAGGGCAAGGTAGACGGGCGGGGCACCTTTTTCGGCGAAACCGCCGGCTACACCACCGCGCAGGCCGAAGTACTCGGCAAGTACGATGCAAGCGGAAAGCTGGTCTCGATCGGCATTGCCTTTCGCGGCACCAGCGGCCCACGTGAATCATTGATCGGCGACAGCATCGGCGATGCCATCAATGACCTGCTGGCAGCACTCGGGCCGGCCGACTACGCCAAGCAGTACAGCAACAATGCCTTCGGTACGCTTCTGGCCGACGTCGCCGCCTTTGCCCAGGCCAATGGCCTCACCGGCAAGGACGTGACCGTCAGTGGCCACAGCCTCGGTGGGCTCGCGGTCAACAGCATGGCCGACCTGAGCGGGCAAAACTGGGGTGGGTTCTACCACGACGCCAGCTATGTGGCATTCGCTTCACCGACCCAGGCCGCAGACGCCAGCCAGGTGCTCAATATCGGCTTTGAGAATGACCCGGTGTTCCGGGCGCTGGACGGCTCGCAAGTAACGTGGGACTCACTGGGCGTACATGACAAGCCACAGGCTTCGGCGACGGACAACATCGTAAATTTCAACGACCATTACGCTTCCGACGCGTGGAACCTGCTGCCGTTCTCCATCGGCAATCTCGCGACCTGGGTCTCGCATTTGCCTTCGGGCTATGACAACGGTCTGAACCGGGTCCTCGACTCGGCGTTCTACGACCTGACCGGTAAGGACTCGACCCTGATCGTTGCCAACCTGTCGGACCCGGCCCGTGCCACCACCTGGGTCGAGGACCTCAATCGCAATGCCGAATCCCACAGCGGCAGCACCTTCATCATCGGTTCGGAGTACGCCGACCTGATCAAGGGTGGGCGCGGCAACGATTTTCTTGAAGGCCGCAACGGGAACGATACGTTTCGCGATGGAGGCGGTTTCAACCTGATCCTTGGCGGCCAGGGCCACGATACCCTGGCGCTGGACACCGCATTGAACAAGGTTCAGGTCGCCCGGGACGCAGCCGGCACGCTGTATGTACGCGATGCCAATGGCGGTCTGAGTATCGCCGGGCAGGTCGAGGCTATCACCAGCAAGGAGCCGAGCCTGCTGTTCTTCAGCAAGGAGGTGACTCATCAGGTCACTGACCAGGGACTGCTCGCCGGCAACACGCTCAGTGGCTATGCCCACTCGCTCAGCGGCGACGCCGGCAACAACACGCTCAACGCCCGGACCGCGGGCGACTGGCTGTTCGGTCTCGACGGCAACGACCGCTTGAACGGCTCGACCGGCAATGATGTGTTCGTCGGCGGCAAGGGCGATGACACCCTGGTGTCCGGCGGCGGCAAGGACACCTTTGTCTTCAATGGCGAATTCGGCAACGACCGGGTGCTTGGCTATCAAGCGGATGACAAGCTGGTCTTCATGGGCGTGGAGGGGGCAGCCCAGGCACCGGACTATCTGCAACACGCGACCACCGTCGGCAGCGATACGGTGCTGAGCTTTGGCGACAATTCGGTGACCCTGATCGGGGTTTCTCTGGAGAACCTGGCCGCGGCGCAGATCATCATCGCCTGAGGCGTTCTAACGGCAGGGCTGCCCGTGGGCAGCCTTGCTGCTAGGGCAGTGCATAAATCTTGAACAACTGTCTGGCCGTATCGCTGGCCCCTCCCAGGTATTTGGCGTAAGCCTGTTCGATCTCGCCCGAGCGGTACATTTCGCTGAGCACGGTATCGACCAACAGGCGAAAGTCTTCATCGCCACGTTCAAGCACCATCGATACCGGGGCGTATTCGAAGATACGGTCCACGACCATCAAGTCCCGGGTTGCATCGTCCTTGAGCAGGTCATTCTTGAGCAGCATGCGTTCGGAGAAAAAGGCGTTCGCCTTGCCGTCGGCAACCAGCTTCACGCCCTCATCGGTGTCCGCAACGGTGACCAGAGAGGTCACCACGCCGAGCAGGCGCATTTGCTCACGAATCCAGTCTTCGGAAACGCCGCCTTCAACCGCTGCATAGGTGTAATCGGCCAGGCCGCGGTTGACCGTTGCCCGCCAGGTCGGGCCGGTATGCGCTGCCTCGCCATTGAGCACCTTGAGCAGGGCTTCGGGCGCATCCTTGCGCACCACCGCCGAGAGGCCGGCGGTGTAGATCGGCACCGAGAAACTCACCGTCTTGCGCCGTTCCAGCGTCGCCGGGGTCGGCGTACAGAGAATATCGACCCGGCCCGAGCTGACGGCACTGATCTCATCGGCGAGCTTGACGGGCTGGTAACGCACTTGCAGCGCAGGCAGGCCCAGCCCGGTCTTGAGCCGGTCGGCGATCTTCAGGCACAGGTCGATGGCATAGCCGCTGGCCTTGTCGCCCTCCTGGCTGCTGAACGGTGCAAAATCCGGCAGGTAGCCCAGGGTAAAGGTGTTGCTGGCGCGCACCCGCTCCAGGGTGTCGGCGCCGGCCAGCATCGGCATCAGCGCGAGCAAGCCGGCAAGCAGCAGGCTGGCGGGTTTGGTCATATATGCGTTCATATCCAGTTCCCCCTAATCAGATCTCTTTGCCGTCCTGCAGACAACCCCTACGAAACGCGGGTCCGGGCATGAGTGACCGGCGTCTCGTCGACAAAGCGCTTGGCCAGGAAGCCATAAAGCAGGTAACCGAACGCAAGGACGAGGGTGCCACCGAACACGGCGACCTTGCCGCAGGCATAGAGCGCGTACAACGAATAGGCCACCGCGATGAGCACCAACGCCGTGTTGCGGGTGTACACGGCCGGCGTGACCCTGGCCTTGTACATCATTACCAGCAGCCCGGTGAGGGCGGTCACGTAGGGAATCAGGTTGGTCACCGCCGCCAGGCTGACGAGTTTGCTGAACTGGGCGCTGGCATTGGGCGAAATGGTCGACAGCGCCATCAAGGTCTGCAACACACCGCAGACGAGCATGCCGACGATTGGCGCATTCCGTGCGCTGACCTTGCTGAACAGTTTCGGGAACATACCCTGGTCAGCAGTCATCTTGGCCGTTTGCGCCAGGGTGAACTGCCAGCCCAGCAGCGAACCGACACACGCCATGACCGCCAGCGCCATGATGATGTTGCCGACCATGGGATTGAAAATGTGCGCATAGACGAGCGCGAACGGGGCCGAAGCGTTGGCCAGCTCCGCATTGGGTATGATGCCCTGGATGACCGTGGTCGACAGCACGTACACGGCGGCCGCCCCCAGGGTCCCGAACAGGCAGGCCAGTGGTACCGTGCGCTTGGGATCCTCCACCGCATCGGAGGCCTGCGCCGCCGACTCCATGCCGAGAAAAGCCCACAGGGTCAGGGGTATAGCCTTGCTGATGGCTTCGGAGATTGGCAGGTCGTTCGGGTTCCAGGCGGCAGCCAACACATCGGGCTTGAACCAGAACCAACCGATGAAGCTCAAGCCGGCCACCGGGATGATCACCCCCCAGACTGTAATCGCACCGATCTGGCCGGTGATGCCGGGACCACCGAAGTTGGCCAAGGTGGTCAACCAGAGCAGGCCAACCGTACCGATGAACAGCGCAATTGCGCTGCTGCCCAGCCACGGCACGAACGACGTCATGTAACCCACTGCGGAGATGGCGACGGCCACATTGGCGATGGCCAGCGAGAGGAAGTACAGGTACGAGCAGAGGAAGAAGCCTGACTTTGAGTGCGCCTCTTCGCTATAGGCAGACAACCCGCCCGGGCGCGGGCAGAAGATCCCGCACTGGGAAAAACAGTAGGCGATAGCCATGGAACCGATGGCCGTAACGATCCATGACAGCAGCGAAACGGCGCCGAGTTGGGCCATGCTCGTCGGCAGCATGATGATGCCTGAGCCCATCATGTTGACCGTCACCAGTGTGGTGAGCCCCATGAGACTCATCTTCTTGCTTGAATCAGCCATCGCAGACTCCGGTCGTTATTGTTTGACCACGTAGACCCTGTAGGTCGGCCGTCCCTGACGGTCACGCTCGATCTCGACGCCGTGGTTGTCATGTTCGAAACCAGGGAACCGGCCATCGAAGGCTTCCATTGCCAGCAAGTAGTCAATGATGGCTTTTTTATCGGCACCGGCTTTTTCACCGGGCATCATCAGCGGAATGCCCGGCGGATAGGGGACTATCTGTACGGCCACCGTACGATCGAGCATGTCGCGCACCGCGATCTGCTCGATCTCGCCTTTCACCAGCCGGGCGTAGGTCGCTCGTGGCGAGGCTACCGGGTCGGGCAACAGGGTGTAGGCCGCATCCATGTTGTGCAGCATTTGCGTGGCGAGCATGTCCTGATGCATCTCTTGCGCCAGGTCCTTGAGGCCCATGCCGCTGTAGCGATCGCCGTGGCTTGCGACCAACTCGGGCAGCACCTGTTCCAGCGGCGAGTTGCTGTCGTAATGTTTCTTGAATTCCATCAGCCCGGCGACCAGCGAACCCCACTTGCCCTTGGTTACGCCCAGGCTGAACAACAGCAGAATGGAGTACGGCTCGGTCTTCTCCACCACGGTACCGCGGCTGGCGAGGAAGGACGACACCAGAGGCGCCGGAATGCCCCTGGTTTGCATCTCGCCTTCCAGCGTCTGCCCAGGTGTCAGCACGGTGACCTTGATCGGATCGAGCATGCAGTAACCGGCACCCAGGTCACCGAAACCGTGCCAGCTGGCCGACGGCTTGAGTACCCAGGCATCGCCATGGTGCAGCACCTTGGGATCGAGTTCGTCAAAGGGCACGCCATTGACTTCGTCCGGTTGCCAGACACCGAACCACCAGTCCTTTGTGTTGCGGTCCTGTATCTGGTTGCTCAGGCGCACCATGGCCTGGCGGAAGGCGATGGCCTCGCCGATGGACTCGTCAGTGAGGTAATCGCCGGCGTCGTCCATCATCTTCGCCGAGACATCGATCGAAGCGATGATGCTGTACTGCGGCGACGTCGAGGTGTGCATCATGAAGGCTTCGTTGAACAGTGCCGGCAAGACCTGCACCTTGCCCGAGCGAACGTGAATCATCGACGCCTGCGACAGCGCCGCCAGCAGCTTGTGGGTGGAGTGGGTGACTGTCACCGTGGCGTCATCGGCATGCCGTTCGCCCCGGTGCATGCCATAGCGCCCCTCGTACAGCGGGTTGAACCGTGCGTAGGCGTACCAGGCTTCGTCGTAGTGAATGCGATCGACGCTCTGGCTCAGCTCGCGGGTGGTGGTCTGCACGTTGTAGCAAAGGCCGTCGTAGGTCGAGTTGGTCAGCACCGCCAGCACGGGGCGGGCCTGCTTGTTGCTGACCAGGGGGCTTTCGGCGAGTTTCTGCGCAATCGCCGCCGGCGTCAGCTCGCTGCGCGGCACCGGCCCGATCAGGCCGCGTGCATTGCGCCGCGGGCGCAGGTACAGCGGCACCGCGCCGGACAGGTTCAAGGCATAGTTCAACGACTTGTGGCAGTTGCGATCGACCAGCACGACATCGCCGTCGGTTACCGCCGAGTGCAGGGCGATCTCGTTGCTCGCCGAGCTGCCGCCGACCGAGAAAAAGGTGAAGTCGGCGCCGAACACCCGTGCGGCAAACTTCTCCGCCTCATCCACCGGGCCCGAGTGGTCATTGAGCGAACCCAGCTCGCCGACCGACACGCTCAGGTCCGAGCGCAGCAGCTGCTCGCCGTAGAAGTCGAGAAAACTTCGCCCCACCGCAGTCTTCATGAAGGCCGTACCACCGGTATGCCCGGGGGTGTGCCAGGAGTATTCGTGAGTGCCGGCGAAGTTGACCACTGCGCCGAAGAACGGCGGCAAAATGGTATCGAGGTAGCGGCGGGCGGCGGCCTCGATGCGCCCGGCGATGAACTGCGGGCTGTCTTCGGGCTGCCAGATGAACCCGTCGATGTTCTCGACGAACGTCAACGGCACCTGACTCTGGTGGGCCTGACTCATGGCCAGCATGATCGGCATCTGCGCCGTGCGCCGGCGAATCAGCTGGATCAGCTGCAGCGCCTTGTCCGCATTGTCCGAACACAGACCCCAGTCGATGATCGTGCAACTGTAGGCGGAGTTGGCACTCACGGCGATTTCGGCTTCCTCCAATGAACCGACCAGCTCCACCTCCAGGTCATGGTCGTGCAGCGCCGCGCCGATGGCCTGGGCGCTGCGTACGACAATGCTGTCACTGCTGTCCTGAGCGTTGACCACCATCAGCACGGGGTAGCGCTGCGCCATGTACTCGGGCAATCGTGTTTGCGAGCGACTCATGGGTGGTTCCTCGAATATTGAGACATTCGGTATAGAACATAGGGTAGCGCTGATCCTGGCAGCGCTCCTTCCTTAGCCAGCCTATGACCGGCTGCGTTGTCGCAACCGGGTCAGGTGGTTTTTGATCAGATCCATCACCGCCGCTGTCATCACCGAGGTGGTGACGCCGAACATGAGAATGCCGTTGGCCGCCTCCAGGGGACCCAGCAGACGCCAACGGGGAGACATGACCATATCGCCATAGCCCAGGGTGGCAAAGGTGACCCCCGAGAAATACAGCGCGGTGGCGAAATCGTCGAACTCGCCGAGCAGCACGAACAACAAGGCCCAAATAGCCATCTGCACGAGGTTTCCGAGCAACATCACCAGCATCACCGTCGCCAGCAGCCCGATTTCCTGCACTTGCGATTCGCTGCCTCGCCTGGCGTGGGTGATGTGTACGTAGTGTCGCAGGCAAATGGCCAGGAAGATCGCCTGCAACAGCAGGCAGAGCACGATCACGGGGAAGCCAGTCAGCAGAATCAGCAGCATGGATGACCTCGTCAGGTAGCGGTTTGCCGCGTGCGGCGGCGTTGGTCGAGCACATGGACCATTGCGCATGCGTACAGGGTGACGACGATGAACAGGCCCATGCGCACGGCGAACGCCGCAAAGACATCCGAGCCTGCGGCGCTATCCTGCACCGACTGGCCGAGCAGGATGATCAGGGTCGTCATGCTGTTGAGCCAGAAGCCCGGGGTCTGCCGGGTCGGGCTCAGGGCATAGAGCTTGCGCGCCACTACCAGACCGAACAGCAGCATCCACAGGTAAAACATCCAGAGGTGCACGAACAGGCTGAGCGCGCCCCAGAACAGGATCGCCAACAGGCCACCGAGCAGGGTTGAACCCAGCAGTTCGCGACCGGCATCGCGTACCGAGGTGGTGCAACTCTGTTGGCCGAGGCTGACCGCTTTCATGATGATCGGCATGTAGCTGGCCGGATCGACCAGTGCCAGCAGGAAGGCCGGCAGCACCACCAGCGCGGCTCGCAGCGCTATCCAGTCGACCGTTTCGGCGGGTAGCGGCGGGGCGGTTGGCGCCGCCTGCGTGCCGGCCGGCTCGGGAAACAGCCAATGACTGAGCGAGAACACCAGTACGGCGAGGACCAGGCCCTTGACCAGGGCTGCGATGACCATCAGGGCCAGACCGAAATCCACGGTACCCGCTGCGGAGATCATGGTCAGGCCGATCACCAGGAAGGTCGCGGTCAGGTTGTTGCCGCCGCGCAAGCCATAACCGAAGGCCAGGTACAGGCACAGGCCGACCATCAGCACCCCGCTGAAGGGGTAGTAACGCAGCAGCGGAATCAACAACAGGCCGCTGCCGGTGGTCAGCATCAGGATAAGCGTCAGGCCCAGCCCGGCCTTGAGCGGCAGCGGCCGGTTCATCGAAGCCAACATGATCAGCGCCAGTATCGGCGCCAGGAAGGGAATCGGCATAGCCAGGCCAAAACTGACCGCCAGGCTCAGTGCGGTGCCGCTGGCCAGGCGCAGTGCGCGCTGGGCGCGGGGTTGGCGGCTGCTGATCGGGCGGCTTTCAGTAGGCATACGAGAGCCAGCTCATCAGACGCAGGAACACGCGGCCGAGCGGATTGAGTACATTGCCTTCGCTGGGAAACGCCATGACCTCGGCCTGCCCACCGGCACGGATGCCGCGAGGGTCGCTCAACTCGCCCGGCGCAAACTCGATGATCACCGGAAAACGCTGGGCCGGGCGCAACCAGTCGCGGCTGTTCTGCATGGTCGGCAGGGTGCCTGGTGCCGGGGCCTGGCCGACGCTGACGCCGTAGCCGACGCTGCGTACCCGGCCCTCGAAGATTCTGCCGGGCAGGGCGTCCAGGATGACCCCGACCGGTGTGCCGGGGCTGACTCGGGCGAGGTTGTTTTCGGTCATCTCCGCGTTGATCCAGACATCATGGATGGCGATCAGGGTCATCACCGGGCTACCGGCAGTGGCGTATTGCCCGGTGTCGGTGCGCAGGTCGGTGATCAACCCGGCCGAGCGGGCCCGGATTTGTGTATTGGCCAGGTCCAGTTCGGCCTTTTCCAGCGTCGTGGCGGCGCTGCGCAGTTGCGCGTTTTCCTCCTCGCTGCCACCTTGCTGTTCGCGCGCACGCTGCACTTCGGCCTGGGCCGCGGCGGCCTGACTGATGGATTGCTCGAGCTCCGCGCGGGAGATTTCCAGACGCCGCAGGGAAATGGTGCCCGGATCTTCGCGGTACAGGCGTTCCAGGCGCTGGCTATCCTGCCGCGCATTGAGTTCGTTGGCCTGGGCGGCTCGCAGGTTTGCCAACGCAGAATCAATGCCGGCGGTACTGGCACCGATCTGCCGGCGGGTCGACTCGAGGTCGGCGCGGGCGCGATCGATGGCGATCCGGTACTGCTGCTGATCGACCTCGAACAGTACTTCGCCGGCCTTGACGTCCTGGTTGTTGCGCACATTGACCCGGGTCACCCGGCCCGAGACTTCCGCGGCCACCGGGACGACGAAGGCCTGCACCCGGGCTTGCTGCGTGTAAGGCGTGAAGCGGTCGGCCAGCAGGTACCAGACCAGGCTCAGGCCGATCAGCACGGCCACCCAATTGACCGTCTTTTTTACCGGGTCGGCAGCGGGCGGCGGCGGGCTCGGCGGGCTATCTTCGATTTTTTGGGGGTTATCACTCATCGGAACCTACCTTCGGTTCATCCAGCAGCTCGCCCCAGTCGGTGCGTCGCTGCATCTGTCGGCGGGTGGCTGGATCGACCAGGGGCTCCTGGCTGTACCAGCCACCGCCAAGGGCCTTGTACAGGGCGATCAGGTTGCTCACGGCAGTGCCGCGGTTGAGCAGATACGCGTCCTGCTGGGCGAACAGCGCGCGCTGGGCATCGAGTACGCGTTGAAAATCCGAATAGCCTTCGCGGTATTGGGCGCTGGCCAGGGTCACCGAGCGCTCGGCGGCCAGTGACGCCTCACGCAGGATAAGCTCGCGCTCCAGCGACTTGAGCAGGCCACTGGCTGCGTCGTCGGCCTCGCGCGCAGCCTGGCGCACGCCATCCCGGTAGGCGACGATCAGTTGCTGCAGGCGTGCGTCCTGCACACGGACGTTGTTCTTGATACGGCCGTGGTCGAACACGTCCCAGGTCAGGCTGGGGCCGCCCACCAGGTCCAGGGTGTCGGAAGCTCCGCTCAGCGAGCTGGCTGACCAGACGATACTGCCCAGCAGGCTCAGCGAGGGGTACAGATCGGCCTCGGCGACGCCGATCAGCGCCGACTGGGCAGCGACCTGCAGTTCGGCGGCGCGTACGTCCGGGCGGCGCAACAACAGGTTGGCGGGTACGTCCTGGAGTATGGCGCTGTCGATCAACGGAATTTCGCCGGTATGCAGCGACAGCTCCGGCAGCGAGCCAGGCGCACGACCGATCAGTACGGACAAGGCATTGCGGGTGCTCAGTAGCTGGCTTTCCAGGTCAGGGATGGTGCTCAGGGTACCCAGATACTGGGTCTTGGCTTGTTGCAGGTCGAGCTCGGCATTCGCGCCGCTGTTGAACAGGCGTTCGGTGATCTCGTAGCTGCGCTTTTGCAACCGGGCGTTGTCGCGAGCGATGCGTAGCCGTGCCTCGGTGGTGCGCAAGGTAAAGTAGGTCTGCGCCAACTGGGCGCGCAGCAATACCAGGACGTTTTCACGGTTGGCCTGGGCGGCGAACCAGGCCGCATCGGCCGACTCGATGGCGCGGCTGAAGCGCCCCCAGAAATCCAGCTCCCAACCGATGTCGAAGCCGACGCTGTGTTGCCAGAAGTGGCTGTCCTGGGGGTTGGCCCCGCCGGACTGGCGGCGGTCCAGGTACAGGCTGTCGGCGCCGACCTGTTGCAGTTGCGGGTAACGGCCGCTCTGGGCGATACCCAATTGGGCGCGGGCTTCCATCACCCGCAGGCCGGCAATCTTCAGGTCAGGGTTGTGGGCATCGGCTTCGGCAATCAAGTGGTCCAGCACCGGGTCGGCAAAGACTTGCCACCACTGCCGGGTGTCGGGTTGCGGGCGCTGCTGGCTGGCCTGTTCGAGTGCGGGGGTGTTCCAGTGTTCGACCCAGGGCTGGCCCGGGGGCTGGAAATTCGGCCCCAGGCGCACGCAGCCACTGAGCACGAGTGCGCCAGGCAGCAGGAGCCGGCCCAACTGATGGAGGCGCAGCATGGGGGCACATCAAACCGGTTTCTGTTCATCTGGCACGGCACTTGGTGGCTGGTCCTCCACCCACTGCCAGAACAGTTGGTAGCCGACCGCGAGTATCACCGGGCCGATGAACAACCCGATGAAACCGTTGGTGACCATCCCGCCCAGGGCGCCGATCAATATCACCGGCATGGGCACATCGACGCCCCGACCCAGCATCAGTGGCTTGAGCACGTTGTCGGCCATGCCAGCCACCAGGCTGTAGATGGCGAAGATAATGGTCGCCACGCTGGCGCCCTCGGTGGCGAAGGCATAAGCGATCACCGGCAGGGAAATCAGCACCACCGGCAGCTGCATGATCCCCAGCAGCAAGGCCGCCAATGCCAGCAGGCCGGCACCGGGAATGCCCATGACCACGAAACCGACGCCGACCAGCAACATCTGGATAAAGGCGATACCGACCACGCCCTGGGCCACCGCGCGAATGGTGGCGGTGCACAATGCCGCCAATCGCGGCCCTCTTTCAGGGCCCGAGATACGCGAGGCGATCTGCACGGCGCTGCGGTTGCCGGTGTCCCCGTAGGCCATCAGGATGCCAGCAATGATCAAGGCGCCGATGAACATCAAAAAGCCCACGCCGACGTCCGCGAGCTTGCCCAACACGTTCAAGCTGAAACTCTTGATGTAGGGCAGCAGCTTTCTCACGACCCCGGACATATCGGTGGAAAGCTGTAGCCAGAAATCGTACAAGGGCTGGCCAATCAGCGGCCAGGTGGCGACTTTCTCACCCGGAGGCGGGATATGGAAGCTTTCCGACCGGACGATCGTCAGGGCGTTCTCGACGGATTCGGTCATCGAGGTCCCCAGCAGGTAGATCGGCACCATCAGGATGGCGATGGCCAACAGCACGATCAGGGTCGCGGCACGGCCGTCGCGGTTTCCCAGTCTGCCCTTGATCCGGTTTTGCAGCGGGTAGAGGGTGATCGCCAGGATCACTGCCCAGAGCATCAGGTTCAGGAAGGGGTGGAAGATCTGGAAGCAGAAGATCACCAGAACGGCGATAAGCCCGGCACGGATCAATACATCGAGCATTCCACGGGTTAGTGCCTTGTCGGGAGTGAACGTGGGCAACATCGTGTTTCTCCTTTCACGCCGCAAAGTAGGGAAGACGGTAAGCCCAGCATAGTCGCTCGACAGGCGCTGGCTCGGTGTCTTCGTTTTTTGCCTGTTCCGACTGCCCGGCTCCGCTGCTCAGCCGTGGGTTTCCTGGCCTGCGCTGGTCGCCAGGTCCTCAAGGAAAACCCGCAGAATCGGCGGTGCCGGCACCCCGCGCCGGGTGATCACGTCGAAGGGCGACATCAGGCTCATGCTCACTGGCGCCAGTTGCTGCATGGCGCCGGTATTGACCCACTGCGCGGCGAAGTGCACCGGCAGAAAACCGAGATAGGCGCCCGAGATGACCAGTATCGCCAGCGCCTCGATGTTGTCCACGGTGGCCGCCGCCTTGCTCACACCCAGGTGTTCCAGGTCGTATTGCTCCATGTAGCCGCGGACCACGATGCGGTTCTCGGTGATCTCCTCCATCAGCTCGGCGCGCTCGGCCTTGCTGCCGAACAGGGGATGACGGCGACCGCAAAACAGCCCGAGCGCCTCCTGGTACAGCGGCAGGTAATCCAGGCCGGAAACGTGAATCGGGAAGTGCCCGATGGCCAGGTGCAGGCGGCCGTCGAGCACCCGTTCCTCCAGTTCCGCGGGGCTGCCGACATACACGTTCAGGTGCACATCGTGGCCTCTTGAAACGAAGCGCTGGGTGGTTTTGGGCAGCGGCGAAGCCGGGTCGCTGATGGTCGAGTCGATGATGCCCAGGTTGAGCTTGCCGGTGATGTGCTGTTTGAGCACGTCGGCATCCTGGCAAAAGCTGTCCACCGCCAATAGCAGACGCTGGGTGGACTCGTAGATCGCCATGCCCTGTTCGGTCAGGCGAAAGCCGCTGCGGCCGCGCTGGCAGAGTTTGACCCCCAGCCGGGATTCGAGCTGGCTCATCTGTTCGCTGATGGTCGACTGCCCCAGATTCAGAGCCGCCTGCGCGGCGGAGAACCCACCGCATTTGACGATCGCGGCAAAAACCCTGAGCAATTTCAAGTCGACATCGTGCAGCTTGTTCACCCCGAACCTCCCGATTGGCGATAGATCGCGAATGCCGATGTTGGCATCTGATGATTAGCATTTTTCCCGGCAAAGACTGCGCTCATAGTCACTCCATCGGCGATGACTTACCAGCTCAATGCTCACCAATAACAAGACCTGACCGCCGAACAGAGAGATAAGAAATGGACACGACCGTCAAGCAGTACCTGCAGAAGTTCGGCGTTTGCGAAGCCACCCGGACGTTTCTCGGCAAGGCCCAGAAAATGTTCATCGGCGGCGCCTTTGTCGATGCCAGCGACGGCCAGACCTCCGACGTCATCGAGCCGTCGACCGAAGGCCTGATTACCCGCATCCCCATGGGCACTACCGACGACCTGGACCGCGCCGTACAAGCGGCCCGCGCCCAGTTCGACGGTGGCCCCTGGCGCCAGGCCAAGCCGCTGGAACGCGAACGGATGATCCATCGCCTGGCTGACCTGATTGAAGTCAACGCTGCAGAACTGGCCGAGATCGAGTCCATCGACATGGGCAAGTCCGCCGCCCAGGCCCGCGATGTGGATATCCAGGGTACGGTCGACACGCTCCGTTATTTCGCCGGCTGGGCCACCAAGCTGCATGGGCGCACCGTCGAGCCATCCTTGCCGGGCAACTACCTGGCCTACACCCGCAAAGAGCCGATCGGTGTCGTCGGCGCCATCGTGCCGTGGAACTTCCCGCTGCAAACCATGGCCTGGAAGCTCGGCGCCGCACTGGCGACCGGTTGCACCGTGGTGGTCAAGCCGGCCGAGCTGACCTCGCTGTCGGCCTTGCGCTTTGCCGAGCTGGTACAGGAAGCGGGTATTCCGGACGGGGTGATCAATATCGTGACCGGACGCGGCAGCGTGGTCGGTGCGGCGATGGCCACCCACCCTGGCATCGACAAGCTGACTTTTACTGGCTCGACCCCGGTCGGGCGTACGGTCGGGCGCGCCGCACTGGACGAAATGAAGCGACTTACCCTCGAACTCGGAGGAAAATCTCCAGTAATAGTCCTCTCCGATGCCGACGTGCCGGCCGCGGCCAAGGCCATCGCCAACGGCGTGTTCTTCAACTCTGGCCAGGTCTGCGACGCTGGTACCCGCGCCTATGTCCATCGCAGCATCTACGACGCATTCCTGCGTGAGCTAATCGCATACACACGGACGTTGAAAATGGCGCCAGGCCTGGACCCCGAGTGCTTTATCAGCCCACTGGTATCGGCATTGCAAAAGCAGCGCGTGACCGAATACATCGAAACCGGCAAGCGCGAGGGCGCCGAGCTGGTTTACGGCGGCCAGCCGGTCGAAGGCCCCGGCTACTTTGTCGAACCGACCATTTTCGCCCATTGCCGCAACGACATGCGCATCGTCCAGGAGGAGATTTTCGGCCCCGTACTGGTGACTGCACCTTTCGATGACGAAGAAGAGGCACTGGCATTGGCCAATGACTCACCCTTCGGCCTTGCCGCAGCCCTCTATTCCAATGACCTGGGCCGCGTGCACAGCCTGATTCCACGGCTGCGGGCAGGTTCGGTGTACGTCAATGCGCACAGCACCATCGACCCATCGATGCCGTTCGGTGGCTACAAACAGTCAGGGTTCGGCAAGGACCTGGGCTCTGAACAACTGGATTACCTGATGGAGACCAAGGCGGTCTGGATAACGTTGCCCTGAGGCGCCGGGTTTTACTCGCCTCGTCATGATCTTTACTAATAATGAGAGTACATCATGAACACTTCATCCAAGACCGCCGCCAGCGCTACACATCGCGACACCGCGCTGGCGGTCGAAGGGCATTCGATTGATTTCATCCCGGAGAACGAACGCACCGACAAACTCAGGAGCCAGGGGCCATTCTGGTTCCTGGGCAACTTCACCTTCTTCACCATGACCATCGGGTTCGTCGGGCCCAGTGTCGGTCTGACGGCCCTGTGGACCACCCTGGCCGGCACCCTCGGGATCATGTTCGGCACGCTGTTCATGGCTTTCCATGGATCCCAGGGCCCGCACCTTGGCCTGCCGCAGATGATCCAGTCACGCGCGCAGTTCGGCTATCGGGGCGTCATCCTGGTGCTGCTGGCGACGTTGTTCGTCTTTGCCGGGTTCAACATCGTCAACCTGGTGTTGATGATGCAGGGGTTGCATTCGTTGTTTGGCTTCGACCCCATCGTGATCGCGGTAGCCGTGACGGTGCCGGCGACGATACTGGCCATTCTCGGTCATGACTGGATGCACCGCAGCTTCAAATGGGCGCTGTACCTGTCGCTTCCGTTGTACGGCCTGGTGACCCTGGCGGTGGTGATGGGCTGGATTCCCGATGCACCCTTGCCGGTACTCGCGGCCGGGGAGCAGGCACCGGCGCCGCTGGGCTTCAACTGGACCGGGTTCATTGCCCAGTTCGCCGCGGCAGCGAGCTATAACATCGCCTATGCGCCTTATGTCTCGGACTACTCGCGCTACCTGCCGAAAAACACCCCGAGCGGCAAGCTGATCGCGGTGGTCTTTCTCGGTGCGTCATTGTCGGGTGCCTGGATGATCTCCGTGGGTGGCTGGCTGGCCGACCACCTGCATTCCACCGATGTGCTGGTCGCACTGGGGCAGGTGGGCAACACCCTGTCGCCGCTGGCCGGTACGGCCGTGGTGGTGGTGACCATCCTGGCATTCCTGCCGGTGATCGCCATGAACATCTACAGCGCGAAGCTGACCACGCTGACCTGTGTCGATTCGATCAAGCACATCAAACCGACGCGCAAGGCGCGCATCCTCGCTATTTTGTTCGTGATCGTGCTGCAACTGGGCGTCGCCCTGAGCATCCAGAGCTCGGGCAAGGGCTTGTCGGTGCTGGGTATCTACCTGGTGGTGATGCTGTACTTCCTGGTGCCCTGGACCTCGGTCAACCTCACCGACTACTTCTTCGTGCGCAAGGGCCGCTATGCCATCCCGCACTTTTTCATGCCGCACGACAACATCTATGGCAGCTGGGGCGTGCGCGGCATCGTCTCGTATGCGGTGGGCTTTCTGGCGATGATCCCGTTCTTCTACATCTATGACGGCGTCGAGCAGCGCGAAGTGTTTGTCGGCCCCCTGGCCAAGGCCCTGGGCAGCATCGACATCGCCTGGCTGGTCGGGCTGATCGTGTCGGGCATCGTCTACTACGTGCTCAGTCGTTCGATCGATCTCAAACGCGAAGAAATCGTCATCCAGGACATCGAGAAAACCTGCCCACACTACACCACCGGCGAAAAGAAGGCCCACCGCGCCACGCCGCTGGCCAGCAACACGACTTTTGGGAGATAAACATGGCTAGCCAACGTTACGACTACATCATCATTGGCGCGGGCTCTGCTGGTTGTGTACTGGCCAGCCGCCTGACCGAAGACGCCGCTACCAGCGTGCTGGTGCTGGAATTCGGCGGCAGTGACCGCAGCGTGATCATCCAGATGCCCAGTGCGTTCTCGATCCCGATGAACACCACCAAGTACAACTGGCGCTACGAGACCGAGCCTGAGCCCGGCCTCAACGACCGCCGGGTTCATTGCCCACGAGGCAAGGTACTGGGCGGCTCGTCTTCGATCAACGGCCTGGTCTATATCCGTGGCCATGCCTATGACTTCGATGAATGGGAATCGCTGGGCGCCAAGGGCTGGGGCTATCGCAACTGCCTGCCGTACTTCAAGCGCGCCGAGAGCTGCGATGCCGGTGGCGACGACTATCGCGGTGGTTCCGGGCCCTTGCACACCACCAACGGCAACAACATGAAGAACCCGCTGTACGGGGCCTGGGTCAACGCCGGTGCCGAAGCCGGTTACATCAAGACCGACGACTGCAACGGCTACATGCAGGAAGGTTTCGGTGCCATGCACATGACGGTCAAGGATGGCGTGCGTTGCTCCACCGCCAACGCCTACCTGCGCCCGGCCATGCAGCGGCCCAACCTGACGGTGATCACCAAGGCCATGACGCGCCAGATCATCCTTGAAGGCAAGCGTGCGGTGGGGCTGACCTATGATCATGAAGGCCAGACCCATACCGTGCTGTGCAACCGGGAAATCCTGATTTCGGCAGGCCCGATCGGCTCTCCACACCTGTTGCAGCGTTCCGGAATCGGCCCGGCCGAAGTGCTCAAGAAGGCCGGAGTCCCCGTGAAGCTCGATCTGCCGGGAGTCGGCGAAAACCTGCAGGATCACGCCGAGATCTACATCCAGTACGGTTGCAAGGAACCGGTAACCCTGAACAGCAAGATGGACCCGCTGAGCAAGCTGATGATCGGCCTGCGCTGGCTGCTGCGCAAGGACGGGCTGGGTGCGACCAACCACTTCGAGGCCGGTGGCTTCATTCGCTCGGAGCAGGGCTTGCGCTGGCCCGATATCCAGTTCCACTTTCTGCCTGCGGCGATGCGTTACGACGGCAAGAAGCCGATCAAGGGCCATGGTTTCATGGTGCTCACCGGGCCGAACAAGCCCAAGAGCCGGGGCCATGTCCGCATCCGCTCGGCTGACCCGTATGAGCACCCGGAAATTCTCTTCAACTACCTGCAACGCGAAGAGGACCGCGAAGGCTTCCGCCGCTGTGTGCGCCTGACCCGGGAAATCATCGGCCAGCCGGCGATGGACCGCTTCCGCGATACCGAGATTGCGCCCGGGCCGAATGTGAATACCGACGAAGAGATCGACGCGTTCGTGCGCGATAACCTGGAGAGCACCTACCATCCCTGCGGCTCGTGCCGCATGGGCGAGGACGACATGGCGGTGGTCGATTCCGAGCTGCAGGTGAGGGGGCTGGAAGGCTTGCGGGTGATCGACTCGTCGGTGTTCCCGACCGAGCCGAACGGCAATCTCAATGCACCGACCATCATGCTCGCCGAAAGAGCGGCCGACCTGGTTCGCGGGCGCAAGATGCTGCCGGCGGCGAATGTGGTGGTGGGCCTGGCCAAGAATTGGGAAACACACCAGCGCTCGTCCTTGCCGGCGCGTAATGTGAGGGTTTGATATCGGCTTTGGAATCAGGGGCTGCTTTGCAGCCCATCGCTGGCAAGCCCGCGATCTTTGTGTGGCTTGCCAGCGATGAGGCCCTCACGGGGTTATGCCGAGATAAGGGGAAAATTCACTCACTTCGCGTGTAACCATTTGTTATCAATGCTTTTTTATAATTCACTGCTACATCCCTGCGAGTGGACTATCTTTTCTGGTTACCCTGAAAGGAGGTCCTATGGCTTCAGTAGAGCGCACGGCGTACCCCACTCTGTCAAAGTCGTATTCGAAGGCTGAGTTACAGCGCGAATTTTCCTTTTCAGATGAGGAGCTTAAGTGGGTACGAAGCAAGTCCAAGGCCCCCTTTCACCTCAATCTCGCCGTCCCCGTTGACGCTCGGCCCACCTGGCGCCGTCTATCGCTCACCTCTCTACGGCCTGCTCACAGAGCAGGCCGGCTTTTTCCTTCCCCCTCCGTCAGTGCTCCTGGCGCGCCTGTTCCACCCTTCCAAACGGCATGGACCCACGTCAGGTGGGCGACGAATGTAAACAAATGGGTGTCGAAATCAGACAATGTCGGCCGTGTTGGAGATCTGATAATCCAGTCAAGCGCACTTAAATCTTGCGCTGAGGGGGCAGGTTTT
Source organism: Pseudomonas sp. LS1212 (assembly GCF_024741815.1). Taxonomy (NCBI): domain Bacteria; kingdom Pseudomonadati; phylum Pseudomonadota; class Gammaproteobacteria; order Pseudomonadales; family Pseudomonadaceae; genus Pseudomonas; species Pseudomonas sp. LS1212. The sequence goes on along the minus strand of NZ_CP102951.1, from coordinate 2,923,070 downwards.
GATGACGAATACCACTATGACAATCGACGACAAACAGCAAGACCCCCATGAACGCGTACTCGAGTCGGTGGGCTTTTTGCTGGTCAACAACTTCTCGCTGATGGCCATGTCTTGCGCCGTTGAGCCCCTGCGTCTGGCCAATCAGCTGTCGGGACATGAGCTCTACCGCTGGCACACCTTGACCCTGGATGGCCGCCCGGTATGGGCCAGCAATGGCCTGCAGATATCCCCCAACGCGGCCACCAGCAATGCGCCGGCGATGGACGCGCTGTTCGTGTGTGGTGGCAAAGGCATCGAGCGCAGTTGTACGGCTGAACAGACGTCCTGGCTCAAGTCGCAGGCCGAACAGGGGCTGCATCTGGGGGGCGTGTGCTCCGGAAGCTGGGCCTTGGCCGCTGCCGGTCTGCTTGATGGCTACGATTGCAGCGTCGACTGGCCATACCTGGTGGACTTGCAAGAGGGGTTTCCAGACGTCACCCTAAGCTCGCAATTATTTGTGATTGACCGCGACCGTTACACGGCCTCGGGTGGTACTGCGCCTCTGGACATGATGTTGCGGTTGATTGGCGCCGGGCATGGACCTGAACTGGTGGCGCAGATCTGCGAGACCCTGGCCTTCGACCATCGGCGCAACGAGCAGGGCCACCAGCGCCTGCCACTCAAGCACATGCTGGGGCATGCGCAGCCGAAATTGCAGGAAGTCGTGGCGCTGATGGAGAGCAACCTGCGCGAACCCCTGAGCCTCGATGAACTGGCCAACTATCTGAGTGTTTCCAGGCGGCAGTTGGAGAGGCTGTTTCTGAAGTACTTGTACAGTACCCCCATGCGCTATTACCAGAAGTTGAGGCTCATCCGGGCACGGCAATTGCTCAAGCAAACAGCACTGCCGGTGATGCAGGTGGCGGCCGAGTGCGGCTTCATTTCAACCCAGCACTTCTCCAAGCGCTACCGCGAACAATATGGCGTACCACCCAAAGATGAGCGCGTGCATCGCCGCCGAGTGAATTCCCCGCCGCTGCATTGAGAGCATCACTGACGCGTTACCCGTCCGGCCTCGAGATCTTTCGGGGCCGGTTTTTTTTTGCCCAGGCATTTGTGCCCACTATTCGGATCTAACCAATTTCGGGTCGCGCACGTACAAAAGATGCCCCCGGGTATCTGCTGCAATGCTCCTCACGGACCCGGCCAAAAGCGGCGTACCGAATCGCTAACAATGACAAGGAACACAGACGATGCAAATGCCAAAAACAATCCAGATCCGCAACGGCGAGAAAGTCCAATCGACCTTTTCCGAGCAGGAATACGCCGATCGCCAGGCCAAGCTGCGCGCCTACATGGCTGTCCAGGATATCGATGCGGCGGTGTTCACCTCCTACCACAATGTCAACTACTACAGCGATTTCATCTATTGCTCCTTCGGCCGCCCTTACGCTCTGGTCGTGACCCAGGACAAGGTGGTGTCGATCAGTGCCAACATCGACGGTGGCCAGCCGTGGCGCCGTACCGTGGGCACCGACAACATCGTCTACACCGACTGGCAGCGCGACAACTTCTTCGTCGCCATTCAGCAGGCGCTACCGAAAGCAGGCCGTATCGGTATCGAGTTCGACCACCTGAACCTGCAGAACCACGAGAAGCTCGCTGCGCGTTATCCGCAGGCGCAACTGGTCGACATCGCCGCACCGTGCATGCGCATGCGCATGATCAAGTCGGCAGAAGAACAAGTAATGATTCGCCATGGCGCACGGATTGCCGACATCGGCGGTGCGGCGGTGGTCGAGGCGCTGCGTGACCAGGTGCCGGAATACGAAGTGGCATTGCACGCCACCCAGGCGATGGTGCGCGAGATCGCCCGGACCTTCCCTGAAGGCGAGCTGATGGACACCTGGACCTGGTTCCAGTCCGGTATCAACACCGACGGCGCCCATAACCCGGTGACCAGCCGCAAGGTCAACAAGGGTGATATCCTGAGCCTGAACTGCTTCCCGATGATCGCCGGTTACTACACCGCGCTGGAGCGCACGCTGTTCCTGGATCATTGCTCGGATGAGCACTTGCGCCTGTGGAACGTCAACGTCGAGGTGCACGAAGCGGGCTTGAAGTTGATCAAGCCCGGCATGCGTTGCAGCGACATCGCTCGTGAATTGAACGAGATTTTCCTTCAGCACGACCTGCTACAGTACCGCACCTTTGGCTATGGCCATTCGTTCGGCACCCTCAGCCATTACTACGGCCGTGAGGCGGGTCTTGAGTTGCGCGAGGATATCGACACGGTTCTGGAGCCCGGCATGGTGGTGTCGATCGAACCGATGATCATGGTGCCCGAAGGGCTGCCAGGGGCAGGTGGCTATCGTGAACACGACATCTTGATCGTCAACCAGCACGGCTCGGAAAACATCACCAAATTCCCGTACGGGCCTGAAAAAAACATCATCAGAAAGTAAGATGACGCGCCGCACAGGGATGTGCGGCTTTTTTTCCCTGGCACACACCCGCCAGGGCGAAAAGCGAGCCAGCCCTACATTTCGCAGATAGAACAATAAAAGGGTATTTGTCATGTCCAGCACCTCCACACTGACGTCAGCCCAATTCCATGCAAGCGAGCAAGACGCCGAGCGCCGGGCACTGCGCAAGGCCGCCCGTGCCAGCTTCATGGGTAACTTTGTCGAGTGGTTCGACTATGCAGCTTATGGTTATCTGGCGACAGTGATCGCCGCCACTTTCTTTCCCCAAACCGATAAAGCCACCGGCTTGCTGGCGACCTTTGCGGTGTTTGCCCTGTCCTTTTTCGTTCGCCCGCTGGGCGGTCTGGTCTGGGGTCACTACGGTGACAAGTACGGGCGTCGCAATGCGTTGTCCTGGTCCATCCTGATCATGTCCATCTCGACGTTCTGCATCGGCGTGCTGCCCACCTACGGGCACATCGGGTTGTGGGCGCCTGCGTTGCTGTTGCTCATCCGCCTGATCCAGGGGTTTTCCGCCTCGGGCGAATACGCCGGGGCGTCAGCCTTCCTGGCCGAATATGCGCCACAAGGCAAGCGTGGCCTCTACACCAGCATCGTGCCGGCCAGTACCGCGGCCGGCCTGCTGTTCGGTGCGGCCTTCGTGGCGGGGATGCATGCACTGCTGACTGCCGAAGACATGCAAAGCTGGGGCTGGCGCCTGCCGTTCCTGCTGGCGGCGCCCTTTGGCCTGGTCGGCCGCTACATCCGCATGAGCCTGCAGGACACCCCCAAGTTCCTGGAGATGGAACAGCGTCTGGAAAACAAGGAATGTGCGACGCCGGCACCGATTCGCGAATTGCTGACCGTGCACCGGCGCAGCGTCATCATCGGCATTGGGGTGACCTGCCTGAACGCCGTCGCCTTCTATCTGCTGCTCAGCTATATGCCGACCTACCTGTCCACCGAAATGGGCATGAGTGAAAACGACTCGTTCATTGCCTCGACGGTGTCGCTTGCGACCTACATCGGTCTGATTTTCCTGATGGGCAAACTGTCGGACTTCTTTGGCCGAAAAACCATGCTGGTGATGGCGTCGGTGTTGTTTCTGCTGCTGACGTTTCCATTGTTCGGCATGCTGGGTAATCAGCCGTTGGTGATCATCCTGATGATCCAGATTGTCTTTGGCGCCATGCTGGCCATGAACGACGGCACCCTGCCAAGTTTCCTGGCAGAGATCTTCCCGACCCGGGTGCGTTTCAGTGGCTTTGCCTTCAGCTTCAATATCGCCAATGCTCTGTTCGGCGGTACGGCGCCCTTCATCGCCACCTGGTTGATTCAGTTGACCGGCAACAAGATGGCACCGGCCTGGTACCTGCTGGCGGCTGCGATGGTTGCGCTGATTGCCATGCTGGCGTGCCGGGAAACGGCGCACAAGGCACTTCAGGACTGACTTTCAGCAAAAAAAGGCAGCGAAGGCGCTTTGCGGCGCCTTCGCTTTTTGTCGTTACTGCAACGCGCCTTGTTTGCGCTCGCCCATCGGTGACAGGCCAAAGAAACGGCTGTAACACTTGGAGAAATGCGCAGGCGAGGCGAAGCCGCAGGCCAGGGCGATATCGCGCACCTGGGACTCACTGCGTAGCAGCAACTGACGCGCCCGTGACAGGCGCAATTCCAGGTAGTACTGGCTCGGCGTGCGTTGCAGGTACTTGTGAAACAAGCGTTCCAGTTGCCGCACCGACACTTCGTTCAAGGTGGCCAGTTCATCCAGGCCCACCGGCTCCTCAAGATTGGCTTCCATGATGGCCACCACCTGGCTGAGCTTGGGTTGAGACGTGCCCAGCTTGCTGCGCAACGGCACCCGTTGCTGCTCCCGCGCCCCGCGCACCCGATCACACAACAGCAACTCGGCGGCCCGCGCGGCGATCTCTGCGCCGTCGGGCTCGCGGGCGACCAGCTGCAGGGTCATGTCCATGGAGGCGACGCCGCCTGAACAGGTGTATCGGTCGCGGTCCAGTTCGAACAGCTGATTGGAAATGATGATCCCCGGGAAACGGTCCTTAAGCGCTTCGATGTCTTCCCAGTGAATGGTGCAGCGATAGCCTTTGAGCAGGTCGGCGCGGGCCAGCAGGTGGCTTCCGGTGCAGATCCCTCCCAATGGAATGTGTTGATGGGCCAGTTTGCGCAACCAATTGAGCAGCGGCCGGCTGCTGTGGTCGGAAACGATCGGGTTGGCGCCCACGACGAAGAGTATGTCCAGATCGGGTGCGTCTTCGATGGAGTAGTCGGGCAGGACGCGCATGCCGTTGCTGGCGGTCACGGGGTCGTGATTGGTGGCAATGATGACGGTTCGATACAAGGTTCGGTGCGCGGCCATGTTGGCGATTCGCAGGGTTTCCACGGCCGAAGCGAAGCCGATGGTGGTGAAGTTCGGCAGCACCAGAAAACCGATGGTTTTAACCGGCCTGTGCGCCTTGGCCGAATAATCCGCAGTGGCTGTTTCCTTCAATGTCTGGGCCATGTTCTTTCCTCTTCTGCATCGGTAATGCGTTCTCCGGCATAAGCATCGAGACATCGCAGTACGGGCTGTTTTCTTGTAGTTCCTGCCTGCTTCCAGGCTCTTGGATAGTACACCTTGTGCGGGGCTCGGTGGCTGGCCCTTGGCGGGGCTGCCGTGAATTTGGATGTCGATATCAGACAAACAGGGCGCCTGTCGTTTTTGCACAATCGGTCCAACAAAAATAACAGCGACGGAAGGTCTCCGTCATGAGGAGCGAACATGTTCAGCAAAAACGACCAACTCCAGGGTTATGACGATGCACTGCTGGCGGCGATGAATGCCGAAGAGCAACGCCAAGAAGATCACATCGAACTGATCGCCTCGGAGAACTACACCAGCAAGCGTGTGATGGAGGCCCAGGGCAGCGGCCTGACCAACAAGTATGCCGAGGGCTATCCCGGCAAGCGTTACTACGGTGGCTGCGAGCATGTGGACAAGGTCGAGCAGCTGGCGATCGAGCGTGCCAGGCAACTGTTCGGTGCCGATTACGCCAACGTCCAGCCGCACTCCGGCAGCCAGGCCAACGCCGCGGTCTATCTGGCCCTGCTGCAGGCTGGCGATACCGTGCTGGGCATGAGCCTGGCGCACGGCGGTCACCTGACCCACGGCGCCAAGGTCAGCTTCTCCGGCAAGCTTTACAACGCGGTGCAGTACGGCATCAACACCGAGACCGGCCTGATCGACTACGACGAAGTCGAGCGCCTGGCGGTCGAGCACAAGCCGAAAATGATCATCGCCGGGTTCTCGGCTTATTCGAAAACCCTGGATTTCCCGCGTTTCCGCGAGATTGCCGACAAGGTTGGCGCCTACCTCTTCGTCGACATGGCCCACGTTGCCGGGCTGGTCGCAGCAGGTCTGTACCCCAACCCAGTGCCTTACGCTGACGTCGTGACCACTACGACCCACAAGACCCTGCGCGGTCCGCGTGGCGGCTTGATCCTGGCGCGGGCCAACGAAGCGCTGGAAAAGAAACTCAACGCCGCTGTATTCCCCGGTGGCCAGGGCGGCCCGCTGATGCACGTGATCGCGGCCAAGGCCGTGTGCTTCAAGGAAGCGCTGGAGCCGAGCTTCAAGGCCTATCAGCAGCAAGTGATCGACAACGCCCAGGCCATGGCTGGCGTGTTTATCGATCGTGGCTACGATGTAGTGTCCGGTGGTACTGACAACCATCTGTTCCTGGTCAGCCTGATCCGTCAGGGCCTGACCGGCAAAGAGGCTGACGCCGCGCTGGGTCGTGCCCATATCACCGTGAACAAGAATGCCGTACCGAACGACCCGCAGTCGCCGTTCGTGACCTCGGGCCTGCGCATCGGCACCCCGGCGGTGACCAGCCGCGGCTTCAACGTAGCCCAGTGCACGGAGCTGGCCGGTTGGATCTGCGACATCCTCGACAACCTTGGCGATGCCGATGTCGAGGCCGATGTGGCGAAAAATGTCGCCGCACTCTGTGCAGACTTCCCGGTTTACCGCTGATCGGCTTCAGGAGTAATGACTATGCAACGCTACTCTGGCTTCGGCCTGTTCAAACACTCTCTGAGCCACCACGAAAACTGGCAGCGCATGTGGCGCACGCCGACACCGAAGAAAGTCTATGACGTGGTCATCGTCGGCGGTGGCGGGCATGGTCTGGCGACCGCCTACTACCTGGCCAAGGAGCACGGCATCACCAACGTGGCCGTGGTCGAGAAAGGCTGGCTGGGTGGCGGTAACACCGCGCGAAACACCACCATCGTGCGTTCCAACTACCTGTGGGACGAGTCGGCGCAGCTCTACGAGCATGCGATGAAGCTCTGGGAAGGTCTGTCCCAGGACATCAACTACAACGTGATGTTTTCCCAGCGCGGGGTCTACAACCTCTGCCACACGCTGCAGGACATCCGTGACTCGGAGCGTCGGGTCAGCGCCAACCGCCTCAATGGCATAGACGGCGAGCTGCTCGACGCCAAACAGGTCGCCGAAGAGATTCCGTACCTCGATTGCTCGAAGAACACCCGCTACCCGATCATCGGCGCCACCGTGCAACGTCGCGGCGGCGTAGCCCGTCACGACGCCGTGGCCTGGGGCTATGCCCGCGCCGCCGATGCCTTGGGTGTGGACCTGATCCAGCAGACCGAAGTCATCGGTTTCCGCAAGGAAAACGGCACCGTCATCGGCGTCGAAACCAACAAGGGCTTCATCGGCGCCAAGCGCGTCGGTGTGGTCACCGCCGGTAACTCCGGGCACATGGCCAAGCTGGCCGGTTTCCGCCTGCCGATCGAATCGCACCCGCTGCAAGCGCTGGTGTCGGAGCCGATCAAACCGGTCATCGACAGCGTGATCATGTCCAACGCCGTGCATGGCTATATCAGCCAGTCGGACAAGGGCGACCTGGTCATCGGCGCCGGTATCGACGGCTGGGTCGGCTACGGCCAACGCGGTTCGTACCCGGTGATCGAGCACACCCTGCAAGCGATCGTCGAGATGTTCCCGATCCTGTCGCGCGTACGCATGAACCGTCAGTGGGGCGGCATCGTCGACACCACGCCGGACGCCTGCCCGATCATTTCGAAAACCCCGGTCAAGAACATGTTCTTCAACTGCGGTTGGGGCACCGGCGGCTTCAAGGCCACCCCCGGTTCGGGCAACGTCTTCGCCGCGAGCCTGGCCAAGGGCGAGATGCACCCGCTGGCCGAACCCTTTTCCATCGACCGTTTCTACAACGGTGCATTGATCGACGAACACGGCGCTGCCGCTGTCGCCCACTAACAGGAGAAATCCCTATGTTGCACATCTTCTGTCCCCATTGCGGCGAACTGCGCTCCGAAGAAGAGTTTCACTCCTCGGGCCAGGCGCACATCCCGCGGCCGCTGGACCCGAACGCCTGCACCGATGAAGAGTGGGGCACCTACATGTTCTTCCGCGACAACCCGCGCGGGCTGCACCACGAGCTGTGGATTCACGCCGCCGGTTGCCGTCAGTACTTCAACGCCACGCGTGACACCGTGACCTACGAAATTCTGGAAACCTACGTGATCGGCGCCAAGCCGCAAGTGACTGGCAAAAGCACAAGCCCGCAGTTGGCTGTCAGTGGTCAGGGAGAAAAGGTATGAGCCAGGTCAATCGCCTGTCCAACGGCGGTCGTATCGACCGCAGTAAAGTGCTGAGCTTCAGCTTCAACGGCCAGAGCTATCAGGGCTATGCCGGTGACACCCTGGCCGCCGCGTTGCTGGCCAACGGTGTGGATATCGTCGGGCGCAGCTTCAAGTACTCGCGTCCGCGTGGCATCTACGCCGCCGGTGCCGAAGAGCCGAATGCCGTCCTGCAGATCGGTGCCACCGAAGCCACCCAGATCCCGAACGTGCGGGCAACCCAGCAGGCGCTGTACGGCGGCCTGGTTGCCACCAGCACCAACGGCTGGCCGAGCGTGAACACCGACGTGATGGGGATTCTCGGCAAGGTCGGCGGCAAGCTGATGCCGCCGGGCTTCTACTACAAAACCTTCATGTACCCGCAATCGTTCTGGATGACTTACGAGAAGTACATCCGCAAGGCAGCAGGCCTCGGCCGTTCGCCGCTCGAGAACGATCCGGACACCTACGACTACCTGAACCAGCACTGTGACGTGCTGGTGGTCGGTGCCGGCCCCGCCGGTCTTGCTGCGGCACTGGCCGCTGCACGCACCGGTGCACGGGTGATCCTGGCCGATGAACAGGAAGAATTCGGCGGCAGCCTGCTCGACAGCCGCGAGAACCTCGATGGCAAGGCAGCAGCCGAATGGGTCGCCACCGTCATCGCCGAACTCAAAAGCATGCCGGAAGTGACCCTGCTGCCGCGTGCCACGGTCAACGGCTACCACGACCATAACTTCCTGACCATTCACGAGCGCTTGACCGATCACCTCGGTGACCGCGCGCCGATCGGCCAGGTGCGTCAGCGCATGCACCGTATCCGCGCCAAGCGCGTGGTGCTGGCCACCGGTGCCCACGAACGTCCGCTGGTCTATGGCAACAACGATGTGCCGGGCAACATGCTCGCCGGTGCGGTCTCCACCTACGTCCGTCGTTACGGCGTGGCACCGGGCAAGAAGCTGGTGCTGTCGACCAACAACGATTACGCCTACCGGGTCGCCCTGGACTGGCTCGATGCCGGCCTGAAAGTCGTGGCGGTCGCCGATGCGCGGCACAACCCACGCGGTTCGCTGGTCGAAGAAGCGCGGGCCAAGGGCATTCGCATCCTGACCTCCAGTGCCGTGATCGAAACCCGTGGCAGCAAGCACGTGACCTCGGCGCGGGTGGCCGCGATCGACGTCAAGGCGCACAAGGTCACCAGCCCGGGCGAATGGCTCGATTGCGACCTGGTTGCCACCTCCGGTGGTTACAGCCCGGTAGTGCACCTGGCTTCGCACCTGGGCGGCAAGCCGATCTGGCGTGAAGATATCCTCGCCTTCGTGCCGGGCGATGCCCCGCAGAAGCGCGTTTGCGTGGGCGGCGTGAACGGTGTGTATGCCTTGGCTGATGCGTTGGCCGATGGTTTCGAAGGCGGCGCTCGCGCAGCCACCGAAGCCGGTTTCAAGGCCGTCGAAGGGGTAATGCCCAAGGCGCTGTCGCGCCAGGAAGAGCCGACGATCGCGCTGTTCCAGGTGCCCCACGACAAATCCACTGCACGGGCGCCGAAGCAGTTCGTCGACTTGCAGAACGACGTCACCGCGGCCGCTATCGAACTGGCAACCCGCGAAGGCTTCGAGTCGGTCGAGCACGTCAAGCGCTACACCGCACTGGGTTTCGGTACCGACCAGGGCAAGCTCGGCAACATCAACGGCCTGGCGATCGCTGCCAAGTCGCGTGGCATCTCGATCACCGAGATGGGCACCACCATGTTCCGCCCCAACTACACGCCCGTGACCTTCGGCGCGGTCGCCGGGCGTCATTGCGGTCACCTGTTCGAACCGGTGCGCTTCACCGCGCTGCATGCCTGGCATGTCAAGAACGGTGCCGAATTCGAGGATGTCGGCCAGTGGAAGCGCCCTTGGTACTTCCCTCGCAGCGGTGAAGACCTGCACGCCGCCGTGGCCCGTGAATGCAAGGCCGTGCGTGAAAGCGTGGGCCTGCTCGATGCGTCGACCCTGGGCAAGATCGATATCCAGGGCCCGGATGCGCGCGAGTTCCTCAACCGCATCTACACCAACGCCTGGACCAAGCTCGATGTGGGCAAGGCCCGCTACGGCCTGATGTGCAAGGAAGACGGCATGGTCTTCGACGACGGCGTGACCGCCTGCATCGGCGAGAACCACTTCGTCATGACCACCACCACCGGTGGCGCCGCCCGCGTACTGCAGTGGCTGGAAATCTATCAGCAGACCGAATGGCCAGACCTGAAGGTGTACCTCACCTCTGTCACCGACCACTGGGCGACCCTGACCCTGTCCGGGCCCAACAGCCGCAAGCTGCTCAGTGAAGTGACCGATATCAACCTGGACAAGGACGCTTTCCCGTTCATGACCTGGAAAGAAGGTCAGGTCGGTGGCGTACCGGCGCGGGTGTTCCGCATCTCCTTTACCGGTGAGCTGTCCTATGAAGTGAACGTCCAGGCCGACTACGCCATGGGTGTGCTGGAAAAGATCGCCGAGGCGGGCAAGAAGTACAACCTGACCCCGTACGGCACCGAAACCATGCACGTACTGCGGGCCGAGAAGGGCTTCATCATCGTCGGTCAGGACACCGACAGTTCGATGACCCCGGACGACCTGAACATGGGCTGGTGTGTCGGTCGCACCAAACCGTTCTCCTGGATCGGCTGGCGCGGCATGAATCGCGAAGACTGCGTGCGCGAGAACCGCAAGCAGCTGGTCGGCCTCAAGCCGGTCGACCCGACCAAGTTACTGCCTGAAGGCGCGCAGCTGGTGTTCGACACTCGCCAAGCGATCCCGATGAGCATGGTCGGTCATGTGACGTCCAGCTACATGAGCTCCACGTTGGGTTATTCGTTTGCGCTCGGTGTGGTCAAGGGTGGTCTCAAGCGCATGGGTGAACGTGTGTTCGCACCGCTGGCCGATGGCAGCGTGATCGAGGCCGAGATTTGCTCCTCGGTGTTCTTCGACCCTAAAGGCGAACAGCAGAACGTGTAGCCGTTCACGGTCCATGTAGCCGCTGCCGCAGGCTGCGCTGGAGTCCCGCAGGGGCTCCCCCGGCGATCTGAAGATCGTGCGCCTGCGTTGCAGGCGAGCGCAGGCTGCGCCAGCGGCTACAGGATCGTGTTGTTATCAAGAAGAATTCTAGGCAGGTGTCCAATGACCACAGTCAACGTCTACCAACAACGCCCCACCAACGGGGCCAAGGCCGAATCGCCACTGGCGCATGCCGACCTGGCCAGCCTGGTCGGCAAGGGCCGCAAGAACGCAGGTGTCACCCTGCGCGAGAAAAAACTGCTCGGCCACCTGACCCTGCGCGGCAACGGCCACGACCAGGCCTTCGCCGGCGGCGTGTTCAAGGCACTGGGCCTGGAACTGCCCGTAGCCCTGACCGTGGTTGCCAACGATGAAATGTCGTTGCAATGGATGGGCCCGGACGAGTGGCTGCTGATCGTCCCCGGCGGCCAGGAAGTGGCCGTGGAGAACAAGCTGCGCAAAGCGCTGGCCGGCCAGCATATCGCTGTGATCAACGTCAGCGGCGGCCAGACCCTGCTGGAACTCAGCGGGCCGAAAGTCCGCGAAGTACTGATGAAATCGACCAGCTACGACGTGCACCCGAACAACTTCCCGGTGGGCAAGGCGGTCGGCACGGTGTTCGCCAAGTCGCAACTGGTGATTCGCCGTACCGGCGATGAAACCTGGGAGCTGTTGATTCGTCGCAGCTTCTCCGACTACTGGTGGCTGTGGCTGCAGGATGCAGCGGCCGAGTTTGGCCTGAACGTTATTGCGTGATCTTTTTGCGGATGAATCCGCTCCTACAGGGAAATGCATGCCCCCTGTAGGAGCGGACTCATCCGCGAAAGCCACACTACCGTAATACTTCGATCTTGAGAGGCTTATGCGGTTCTACCCTCCAAAAACCACGCTTGCAGCGCTACGTGGTTTTGACATGACGGCCGACTCGATCACGATATTGCCAACGGCTGCCGACTATCGACGTTGTCTGCTTGAGCATATCGCCTCTGCCCGGCGACGGATTTACATCACCGCCTTGTACCTGCAGAAGGATGAATCCGGCCAGGAAATCATCGACGCCCTCTATCAAGCCAAGGCGGCCCGGCCAACGTTGGATATCGTGGTGATGGTCGACTGGTTCCGCGCGCAGCGGGGATTGCTCGGGGCAGGCAAGCAACCGGGCAACGCAGCTTGGTACCGCGCCGAGCGAATGAGTCGCGAGGTGGACGTACCGGTCTATGGCGTGCCCATACAAACCCGAGAACTCTTCGGCGTCCTGCATTTGAAAGGCAATGTCATCGACGATTGCGTGATCTACAGCGGTGCCAGCATCAGCAACGTCTACCTGCACAAGTTCGACAAGTACCGCCTGGATCGCTATCACGTGCTCTACAACAAACCGCTGGCCGACTCAGTGCAGGAGCTGATTCAAAACGCCTTGCTAGGCTCCAAAGCGACACATCGACTGGACTTGCCCTCACCACCCATGTCCCGCACCTTGCGTGGCGCCATCAGGGCGTTCAGGAGTCACCTCAAGCGTGCGTCCTATGATACGTCGGCGGGGACCAACGAACCGGGCGGGCTGCGGGTGATTCCACTGCTGGGTGTCGGCAGGAACAATCCCCTGAGCCGAACCCTATGCCAATTGGTCGCCGCCAGCCAAAAGCAACTCACACTGTGCACGCCCTATTTCAATCTTGCACCCGTGCTGACTCGCGAAATCGACCGTGCGCTCAAGCGCGGCGTCACCATCGACATCATCATTGGCGACAAGACCTCCAATGATTTTTTTATCCCGCCCGAAAAACCGTTCAAGCTGAGCGCCGTACTGCCTTACTTTTACGAAATCAAACTGCGCGGCTTCGCCCGCAAGCATCAAGACGCCATTGCCCGTCATCAGCTGAATCTGCAGCTGTGGAAAGAGGGCGATCACAGTTTTCACTTGAAAGGGGTGTGGGTAGACCAACGCTATACCCTCTTGACCGGCAATAACCTCAACCCCCGTGGATTCCGGCTGGACCTGGAAAATGCCTTGCTCATCGACGACCCGCAGGCTGAATGGGCAGTGCAGCGTGATGAGGAGCTTGCACAACTCTCACGCCATACCAGGCGAGTTGATAACTACTCGGCATTGGACTCACCCAGCGATTATCCACCGCAGGTGCGCACGTTGTTGCGGCGAGTCAGATGCGCTCGGATTGGACGGTTGTTGTATGGCATGCTCTGATCGCCGGCCGAGATTTTTCGACAGCCTGCCTCAGAACGGTACCGCCAGTTTCAACCAGTACGCATCGCCTTGTGCACGATTTCGCACGTCGGAATCCTGCTCCCATTTTGTCGTCAGGAACCAACCTTTATGGCTGGCGTACTTGATCGACGGCCCCATGGCCAGCGCATGTCCTTTGGTGTTTTCGATACGCTCACCGTACTGCCGATCATCCGTGGTCTGCTGATAGACGTAGCTCCCCAAGCCCACGACCCTGCCTAGCCCCCAACACACCGAATACCTATGTGCAACTTCTGGCCTGACGTGTAATCGGTGGCGTTATTTTTTGTGTTGAAGTCATACATGATTTTCGCATCGGCATTCAAACCCACTGGGTCGATATTCGATAACGCCAAGACAGGTTGGATTTCCCAGTAGTTGCGGCCGATATTGGCCAGATCGTTGCGATCATATTCACCGGTCGGAGCAAAGACATCGAGGGCGACGATGGCATGCAGTTGATCGGTCAGCCGATAACCCAGCCCGGAACCGAACGTCATATCGCCCAACCCTTGCTTGCTTTGCGACTGGCCATTGAGGTCGACCTTGAGGTCAACCAGCGGCATGACGGCATGGAGCGCCAGAGTGCTGCCCAATATCTGCTGATCGGTCACCCAGACAAAACGCGGGGAAATCCAACTGGCCTGTACTCGAAAATTCCCGGCAGTTTTTCCCGTCGTTACTGCGCAGTGAATTCGCATCGTAGTGGCTGGCATAAGCCATGCCGTAAACCCCTGGCGGCGGCAGGGCCCCGGTCATGTAGTTTTCGGCACCCATTGAGTAGCTGGACCCTCCGCCCTCGGTCGCTTGTACGTTACCGGCAAGTCCCGCCACCAGCAGGCTCAGGATAGTGCAGTAAAAAACGACCCCGTGTGTTCTTCACCCTCGATGTTGCGGAGGCTTTGGATGAATTTGGGCACCTCGCTGCGATCCTCGGTATTCCTGAGTGTCCCTTTCCAGCGGCGCCTGTTCAGCTGCAAGTATTCTTGCCGCACCAAGGGTGGAAGGGAACATTGTTTATCGAGATCCAGGTGTCGTTCGAGCGGGCGATCCGCTCGCCTCGTGTCGGTCACTATCGGCTGGCCATAGCCCACGTGTCAGGCTTCAAAGGATCTGCAGGGCGCCTCAGGCAGGAAGGCACGTCTTCCTTGTTTTTCTCGAACCTAGGTAGCTTAGGCACACAACAGACTGATCGCTTTAGCCGTTGGCTCTATGCCCAAGAAACAGGAACATCGTACTTCTGGGGAGATCTGGATTGGGCTGGACTGTCGATTCTTTCTGCACTTAGAGCCAGCTTTCCAGGGAACACCGTGTGGCAGCCAGGGTATCAACCGATGCATTGTAATAGCGTGTCTGAATCCGCTGGTATGTCTGCTCCTTACGCGTGTAAAGAAGATTTTTAAAATCATCAGTAAAGTCAGTTAGATAGAAGGGAAGTGAGTGAATTTTCCCCTTATCTCGGCACTGCCCACTCACAGGCTGTCATCTACTCCCAATAGGGCCAAGGTATGCACATCACCCCGCCCCTCATAAAACCCATCGAGCACCTCCTGAAAAACCCGCCGCTCAGGCGCAACGCTGCCGAACAGGGTCATGCAAGAGCGCAGCTTGAGGTTGTCCGGCACGCCGAATATCTCCCTGGCCGTACGACCTTTCAATTGCACCACGGCCTCGGTGCAGGCTTGCAGGCGTGGCCCGAGCAGGGGATGGGCCAGATAGGCCTGGGCCTCCTCGCGACAGGTAATCGCATATCGGCAGGCCATTTCACTGTGGCCCAGGCCTTCGAGTTGGGGAAAGATGAACCACATCCAGTGGCTTCGCTTGTGGCCGGCGCGCAATTCCTCCATGGCGCGATCGAACGTCGTTTCCTGTGCGTCGACAAAACGTTGCAGGTCATAGGGATCATGCATGGCGCTCACCCCTGGGTTGGTTCCAGAAAGCTCGGATGTTCCCGACGATCCTTATGATTTTAAGCCCTGGAACCGTCGACTGACTATTGCCCCGTTGCCCCCAGCGCCAGCAGGCGCCGTGCGACCCGTGTGCGCAAGCCACGCTGGGTGGCATCTTCCAACACCTCGCGGGAACCGCGCACGCCGCGTCCGTGCAGACCAGTGGCCTGGGGCGGCGAGTTCGTCTGGCCGGCCTTGCTGCGCAAGCTCGATCGGGCCGACAGCAGCTATCGCACATAGGAGGTAATTGGCGACAGCGGCTACAACGACGGTGGTGCGCCGAGACTTTGTAGCCGCTGCCGCACTGAGCTTGAGCGCAAAGCGTTCGCCAGGTCCCGGCCCAAATGGAGGGATCAGATCAACCCCTCCGCTTTGAGTGCCTGCTGCACGGCCGGGCGTGCGCGGACGCGCTCCAGGAAGGCGGAAACGGCCGGGCAGGGCCCAAGGTCGATGCCCATGTGACCGGTCCAATTGACGATCGTGAACAGGTAAGCATCGGCGACGCTGAAGCGGGCGCCGGTGAGGTAGTCCTGGCCAGCCAGGGCCTTGTCGAACAAACCCAGGCGTCGGCCGATGGCGGCTCGCGCAGCGGCTTTGACTTCATCCGGGCTGGTGGGGTTGAACAACGGGCTAAAGTTCTTGTGCAGTTCGGTCGCGATAAAGTTCAGCCATTCCTGCACGCGGGCGCGCTCGAGCAACCTTGCCGTGGGCAGCAGGCCGAAGGCGGGCTTGAGCTCTGCCAGGTATTGGATAATGGCCGGCCCCTCAGTGAGTAACTCGCCATCATCCAGTTGCAAGACCGGGACGTAGCCCTTGGGGTTGATCGTGTAGAAATCCGCGCCACTGGCGGTGGTGTGGGAATTGAGATCGACCTTTTCCAGCTCATGGGCCAGGCCCAGTTCGCAAAGGACGATGTGCGGCGAAAGTGAGCAGGCGCCTGGAGTGTAGTAGAGTTTCATGTCGTTCTCCCTGTGATTATTGAGCCAACGAGCCGTGAATAATCATACGCCAGGTCATGAGCCGGGGCACTGGGGCTAAGCTTGACGGATTCGGTCCGAATGAAAGGAGCCCCGGCATGGTTACACGTCGCCACTTTCTCGCAACCACGGCCACTGCCACGGCCGGCCTCGGTTTGCTGGCCGTCCATGCAGGTGTCTTCGCTCAAGGCGCAGCGAGTGCACAGGCAGCGCCTTTGCAGACCCGCAAGATCCCTTCTACCGGTGAACCCTTGCCAGTGATCGGCGCGGGCACCTCCGGAAGTTTCGAGGTCGAGGCCGGGTCGCCGCAGTACCAGCAGCTCAAACAGGTGCTGCAGGTGTTCTTCGGGCATGGCGCCCGGGTCATCGATACCTCACCCAACTACGGCACCGCCGACGCGGTGCTTGGCCAGTTGCTGGAGGAGGGCGGCTGGCGTCAGAACACCTTCCTGGCGACCAAGATCGCCGCCGACAGCCTTGCCGCCGCCCAGGCGCAGTGGGCAGGCTCCCTGCAAAAGCTGCGGACCGAGACCGTCGATCTCTTGCAGATCCACAACCTGCGCGACTGGAAGGAACAACTGCCCTACGCACGCGAACTCAAGGCCCAGGGCAAGACGCGCTACGTCGGTGTCACCCATTACACCGACAGCGGCCTGGCCGAACTGGAGCGGATCCTGCGCAACGAAAAACTCGACTTCATCCAGATCCATTATTCGGTGAACTCGCCCAATGCCGCCAGGAGCGTGTTGCCGCTGGCCCAGGACAAAGGCGTCGCGGTACTGATCAACCGGGCGTTCGATGACGGCCGACTGTTCGCCAGGGTCAAGGACCAGGCGCTGCCGGCCTGGGCGACGGAGGCGGGGATCGGCAGCTGGGCACAGCTGTTCCTCAAGTTCGCCCTCAGCCACCCGGCGGTGACCACCGTGATTCCCGCCACCAGCCGACCCGAACGCCAGCTCGATCAGCTCAAGGCTGGAACCGGCCCGCAACTGAGCGCCGAGCAACAGCAACGCCTGATCCAACAGTTCGCCTGAGCCTCATGTCCAGACCGGCAACCCGCATTCGTCTCGGTGGCATGCTGGGCAAGGGCTTCGATGTCCGCGACGAGGAGGGCGGCGCGGTGCTTGGCGGGCTAGCCCTGTTCTTCCTGCTGTTCGCCGGTTACTTCATGCTGCGTCCGGTGCGCGAAACCATGGGCGTGGCCGGTGGCGTGGAAAACCTGCAATGGCTGTTCACCGCCACGTTCATCGTCACCCTGGTGGCGCTGCCGCTGTTCGGCTGGCTGGCCTCACGGGTCGAACGCCGCTACATCCTGGCCTGGACGTATGGCTTTCTGGCGAGCAACCTGCTGGTCTTCGCCGCGCTTTTTGCCGTGCAGCCGGACAACCTCTGGGCCGCCAGGGTGTTCTACGTCTGGTTGTCGGTGTTCAACCTGCTGGTCATTTCGCTGGCCTGGAGCGTACTGGCCGACCTGTTTTCCAACGAACAGGCCAAGCGCCTGTTCGGTCTGCTGGCCGGTGGCGCCAGCCTGGGCGGCTTGGTCGGGCCGATCCTGGGCGCAACCCTGGTCGGGATCATCGGTCACCCGGGCCTGCTGCTGTTGGCGGCCTTGTTTCTGCTCGGCAGCATCGGCGCGGCGGTACTCCTGCAACACTGGCGCGATCGGCATCCATTGCCGGCTGACGCCGAACACCCCAGGTCCAGGCCGCTGGGCGGCAATCCGTTCGCCGGCGCGACGGCGGTCCTGCACTCGCCTTACCTGCTGGGCATCGCGGTGTTCGTCGTGCTGCTGGCCAGCGTCAGTACCTTCCTGTATTTCGAACAGGCGCGGCTGGTGGCGCAAACCTTCACTGATCGCACCCGCCAGACCCAGGTGTTCGGCCTGATCGATACCGTGGTGCAGACCCTCGCGATCCTGACCCAGACCTTCCTCACTGGGCGCATCGCGCAAAAGCTGGGCGTGGGGGTATTGCTGGTGGCAGTGCCACTGGTCATGGCCGCCGGTTTTCTATGGTTGGCACTGGCGCCGGTGTTTGCCGTGTTCGTGGTGGTCATGGTCATCCGCAGGGCCGGCGAGTATGCGCTGGTACGCCCGGGCAGGGAAATGCTCTACACCGTGCTGTTGCCGGAGCAGAAATACAAGGCCAAGAACTTCATCGACACCGTGGTGTACCGCGGTGGCGATGCCGTCAGCGGCTGGGTCAAGCGCGGGCTGGACGTGCTCGGCGAGCATCCGCAACTGGCGATGTTCATCGGCGTGGCAATCGCCTTGCTGTGGGCCGCGTCGGGGGGCTGGCTGGGGCGCAGGCGGCGTGGGCTGGAAGGGCCGTAAAGCGGGCTGTGACCGGCACCCACGCTCCTGGCTCATCCGCCCATGGCCTCAACGCTGTGCGGCAGCTGCCGTTGCGAGAAGCGAGCGGTTTTCCTCCGTCGTGCTGTCGCAGGCTTGCCCGGTCGGCACCAGGTCAATCACGTGGGTGTGGTAGGCGCTGAGCCCTTCACGGTGGCCGATACTGATCACGGTGATGTCGGTGGCCGCCAACGCCTCGTACAACCGGCGTTCGGCGTTTTCATCCAGCCCCGAGGTGGCCTCGTCGAGAAACAGCACGGGCGGATTGAGCAGCAACGCCCGGGCCAGCGCCAGCCGTTGCTGCTCGCCAGGGCTGAGGCGGCGGTTCCAGTCTTCGGCGCTGTGCAACGGCAGGTCTTGCAGCTCGACCAGGTGCAGGACCAAATTGAGCCGCGCATCACTGAAATCGCCAACCCCGGGCGCCTCCGGCCGGTGCAGCAGATCATGCAGCGTGCCGGCCGGAAGGTAGGGACGTTGCGGCAGGATCAGCAAACCTTCGCGGTCGAGTTCGGCGCTGCCGTGATGGCGTGGCCACAAACCAGCGAGCGAGCGCAGCAGCGTGGTCTTGCCAATCCCCGATGGCCCGCGCAGCAACAGCCGCGCACCCGGCGGTACGCTGAGCGTCAACGGCTCGAACAGCGCGGCGCCACTCTCGTTCAGGGGCGCAAAGTCGTGCAGTCGCAAGCCGCCGGTGCTGGCGACCACCGGATCGGTCGGGGCGGGCAGCGCATCGAGTTCGCGCCAGAAGCTGCACAGGCGGGTCTTGGTCGCGCGCCATTCGGCGATTACCGGGTAGCTGCGAATCAGGAACGATAGCGCGCTCTGGATCTCACCGAAGGCCGAGGCGATCTGCGTCAATTGCCCAAGCTGGATTTCGCGGGAGAAGAACCGTGGCGAGACCAGCAACAGCGGCAGGCTAAAGGCAAAGCGATCGTACGCCGCATTGATGCCCAACAGCTGTTTTTTCGAGCGCACCAGCCTTGCGTAGTTGGCCAGCAGGTGGCCCAGTTGCCCCAGCAAATGTTTGCTTTCCCAGCCCTGGCCACGTGCCAGTGCCACGTTCTCGGCGTCTTCGCGCAAGCGCGTGAGGCCGAAACGAAAATCCGCCTCGCGGCGTTGCTGCAGGAAGTTGAGGGCAATCAGCGGTTTGCCGATCCAGTGCGCGATCGAACTGCCGATCACGGCATAAATCAGTGCCAGCCAGAGCATGTAGCCGGGAATACTGACCTCGAGGCCGCCGACGCTGAACTCCAGCGGGCCGGAAATGCGCCACATGATCATGCTGAACAGGATCACCAGGATGACGGCCTGCAGAAGATTCAAGCCCAGCTCCAGGGTCTGCTCGACGAAAATCCGGCAGTCTTCGGCGATCCGCTGGTCCGGGTTGTCATAGGTTACGCTGTGGAAGCGGCTGCGGTAGAAACGCTGGCTGTCCAGCCATTTGCCGAGGAAAGCCTGCGTGAGCCTGTCGCGCCAGTTGATCAGCAGCTTCTGCTGCACATGAAACTTGACCATGGTGCAGGCGATGAAGGCCATGTCGAGAACCAGCAACTCGACGACACGGTAGCCGAAGGCTTCGGCGTCCAGGGATTGCAAGGCGTTGTAGAAACCAAGGCTCCACTCGTTCCAGCGCACCTGAATGGTGATGATCCCGCCCACTGCCAGCATCGCCACGGCCAGTGTCAGATACGCGCGGCGGCGACCGACAGATGACCAGTACGGCGCGGCCAGCAGTTTCATATCGTCGATGAACATCTATGCTTCCTGCAGGTATCGGTATGAAGCACGTGTACGCGTGCAAAACCGTGACAGGGTAACAGTTCTCATGCTCATTTACGAAACGCCCAATGACTGTCTTTCAGGCTTCTGAACTTGTGCTGGACGAAACCCTGCTTGATCGACTCTTGCGCCGCGCCCTCAAGGGCTGGAGTACGCGGCCCCGCGAACTCATACAGGTTGCTTCACCTTTCGATGCACCCACTGAGCCTCGCTTTGCAGCTCCAGGACTTGCCTATGGAAGCGCTCCAGCGAGGCATTGTGGCCGACGCTGATCAGGATCGTCTCCGGCAGTGTCTGTTTGAGCAATTGATAGCAGCGCACCTCGTTCGCCGAATCCAGCGCCGAACTGCTCTCGTCGAGGAACAGTACCGTGGGGCGGGCCAGCAGTGCCCGGACGAACGCACAGCGTTGCAGTTCGCCGACGCTCAGGGTCTGCGCCCAGTCACGTTCCTGATCCAATTGTTCGCTCAGGTGTTGCAGGCCGACTTGCTGCATGGCCAGGCGCAGAGCGGCATCTTCTTCGCGATGGGGTGGATTGGGATACCAGAGCGCCTCGCGCAGGCTGCCCAGCGGCAGGTAAGGTTTTTGCGAGAGTGTAAGAGCACGCTCACGGTCGTAACAGGTCGAGCCAGAAGCATGATGCCAAAGTCCTGTGACCGCACGAATCAGTGTCGACTTGCCGTAGCCGGACGGCGCGCTGATCAGAAGGCTATCGCCGGGCTCAAGTGAAAGGTTGAAACCTTTGAGCAAGCGCCGGCCGTTCGGCAGCCAGATGTCTAAATCCTTGATATGAAGGCCTCTGGGCTGCTGCCCAAGTATGACCCTCGACTTGACCTCGACGTTATCCAGGCGCTCCTGGAAACCGATCAACCGGTCGATCACCGATTTCCACTCGGACAGCTCCGGGAACACGCTCACCAGGTAGGAGACGGCTGCGTGCACTTCGCCGAAGGCGGCGCTTATCTGGGTTAGGCGGCCGAGGGGAAATGCGCCGGCGAAGAACTGCGGCGCCATGATGAACATCGGGATGACCGTGGCGCTGCGCAAGTAGAAGGTCGAGTAGCCCATGATCAGTTTCTGCTTTTTCACCAGCGCCCAAAAGTTCTCCAGCGCCGCCTCCAGGCGTTGGTTGAAACGGGTGTTTTCCACGGTTTCGCCCCGGTACTGGGCCACCGAGTCGGCGTTTTCTCGCAGGCGCATCAGCGAGAACCGAAAATCGGCTTCGCGCCGCTGTTGCATGAAATTGAGCCGTGGCAATGCGCGCCCCAGCCAGAACGCGACGCCCGTGCCCAATAGCGCGTAGACCATGGCGACCCACACCAGCAACCCCGGAATGATCAAGGACTGACCGGCGAACGGAACGCTGATCAGGCTGGAAGCCTGCCAGAGGATATGCAGGAAGGAAAACAGCGACACCACCGACGTCATCAGCCCCAGGCTCAATTTGAGCGACTTGATGATGAACAGGTCGATGTCCTCGGCGATCCGCTGATCGGGGTTATCGACGTCGGTCTCGGTCAGCTTCAGTTTCTGGTAACGCTGGCTGTCCAGCCATTGACCGAGCATGTTCCGGGTGGCCCAACGACGCCAGCGCAAAGTCAGCTTTTGCTGGAAGTGAAACGCGCCCACGGTAAAGGCGGCCAAGCCGATCTGCAGCAGGATGAACTGCAGGCCGCCCAGGAGAAAGCCGGGGTAGTCCTTGGCCTGCAATGCGTTATAAAAGTGCAGGTTCCAGAAGTTGTTGAGGATATTGACCCCCACCAGGCACAGGTTCATCAGCACGGTGGCCAAAAGCAGCAGCAGGGCCGGGTACTTTTGTTCGGATGCCCAGAAAGGCCGTGCGAGACGCCAGAAATTGCGGAGTGTGTGCATGTGGTTTTGGTGAGCCCGGTCGCTAACGACGTTGAGTTTGCAAGGGAGGGAGGATAGGATCGGCCAATGCTAATCGTTTGCATTAATTAGGGAAAGTCACGGGAGACCTGTTATCGAATTTCCAGAATGGCTTAACCAGGCTTGGCCACCGATACAGCGGGTAATCCGGCATGAACCTGGTGATCAGCCTTCCATAGCATTGAGCCGGGTTGCCGACCCCGCCATGCTGCAACCGTTGCTGACCCAGTTCGCCCTGCGTTATCCGGGGGTAAACCGCGCAGCCGTGGTTTCGCAGTGGTCGATGAACTATCTGAGCATCGTCCTGCCGGCCACCCTGGCCTGTGTCCTCACGCGTCATTGCGCGATCGACTTCTGGGGCAAGGAGGCTGTGCTGTTGCACGCTGAGGGTCAACCCCTGGCGCTGGGATGGGACGCCCGACTACCGACCTTGGCCCCCGAAGACCGTGCAGCCTACTGGTCGCGGTTGATCCACGAGCACCTGGCACCGCTTTTTACCACCCTGGCCGCCGCCGGTGGCCTGGCGCCGAAAATATTGTGGGGCAACCTGGTAGCCATCTGGGATGGTGCCTTCGCGAGAATGGATGCTGACTTGTCCAGGGACGGATTCGCCGAGGCGCACCAGTGGCTGGAGCAGGTCACGGTGAACGACGGGCGCCTGAAGTTACGGGGCCTGCAACGCATGGTCGAGTCACCTGCGCCGCAGATTTGTCCCTGTCTGGCATTGCGTCGGCATTGCTGCCTGCATTACCAGTTGCACGAGCCCGTCGAAGGCAAGCCGCAAGTGCTCTGCGAGTCATGCCCCAAGCTGCATCGCCTGCCTGTGGAAGAACAGGTGAGCTACCTGCACTACATCTATCAGGACGGTTGAGCGACGGCACCGGCCCATCCCTTCATTACGGGCAGACCTCGGCCAGGGGCGGTGGGTCTGTATCGGCGTGCGGTGTGACTTCGCTGAGCATCCCGTGTTCGATACGGATCAGCCGGTCGGCCAGCCCGAAGTAGGCATCGTCGTGAGAGATGACGATCACCAGTTTGCCGCGCTTGCGCAGGTCCGACAGGATCCTGTTATAGAAAAAGTGCTTGAACACCGGGTCCTGATCGGCCGCCCACTCATCGAACAGATAGCAGGGGCGGTCATCCAGAAAGGCACTGAGCAGAGCCAGGCGCTTGCGTTGCCCGGTGGACAGCGCCAACGTCGTCAGCTGTCCTTCCTCGATTCGCACCTTATGGTCCAATTGCAGGTGTATCAGGTAGTCCTGTGCCTGCTGCACCAGTTGCGGATCGTCGTCATCCAACAAATTTTCGAACAAGCAAAAGTCGGTAAAAATCGCCGAGAAGTGCTGTCGGTAACGGTGGTTGTCGCTGGTCGAGGACACTTGCTCGTCGAGCATTATTTCACCGTTTTCCGGCGGGTAAAGACCGGTCAGCAGCAAGGCCAGGGTGGTTTTGCCGCTGCCGTTGCCGCCGGTAATGAACACCACCTCGCCGGCATTGAGGGTGAGGTCTATGGGGCCAAGGGTGAAGTGACCGTCCTCGCGCTCGCGGTAGTAGGTGTGGGTGACTTGCCGGCACACCAGGTTGCGGACCTGAGACGGGGTGATGGTGTCGATGGTCGCGCTGGCGACTTGCATCTCGCCTTCCAGGGCGCGGATCTTGTTCAGTGCGACGCTGGCCCGGCCCAGGGTGGGCAGGGCATTCATCAGCTCCGACAGCGGGGTAATCATGTAGAGGATGGCCAGGATATAGCCGGTAACCAGGCTGACGCCCAGGTCGATAAAGTGCGGCGCGGCGAACAGCACCACGCCGATCAGCATATAGAACACCGCATTGCCCCAGTTGAGCACTACGGCATAGATGCTCATGCCGCGCACAAAATCCCGGCGGTATTGCTGGCTCACCGGTATTAGCAGGCGAGTGAAGAAGTGTTGCCGGCGTGGGTGGTTGAGCTGCAGTTCCTTGCTGCCGTCGGTGAGCAGGCGGTAGTGATCGAACAACCGATCCTTGAGCTCGCGAGCACGAGAGATCGACGTCAGTGCCCGGCGTTGCGGCCAGTGGAAACTGAGACTGCCCAGGGCGATCAGCAATAGCGTCAAGCCGAGCAGCGGCAGGCTGAGCCAGCCCAGGTAGCCCAGGCATGCGGCGATAATCCCAGCGTTGACCAGCAGGATCGGCACCAACTCCACCGCCTGGCTGATGGTTTGCGTGTCGTCGGTCAGCATGGCCAGCAGGCGGTGCTTACCCAGGCGCTGCAACTGCGCGTAAGGCGTATCGATCAGCTTGGCGCTCAGGTGCAGGCGCATATCGTTGACCGCGGCCTGGCCCAGGCGCAGCAGACTGACGTCGGAGATCACCCGCGACACCGCCACCAACACCACCAGGCCCGCAAAGTACAGACCGTCCGCCGGGCGCAGCTGATCAAACACCGTCAGGCTGTGGTTGATGGTGGCAATCAGACCCGCCGCCGCCAGGCCGCAGATCAAGCCCGTCAGGGTCGCGACCAGCAGTGCGCGCCACGAGCGTTTGGCCATTAGTAATAACAGATCCATTTCAAACCGCTCCGTCAGTGAAAGTGGCCTCAAGGCGCGCCACCAGTTGCTGTTGCAAGGCGCGCTGCTCAAGGATGGTCAGGTGCTGCGCCTGGATGACCTCGCGGGTTAACGGCCCACTGCTCAGGCGTTCCCAGTGCGGGTCGGCGAAATCAGCCTGGGCCAGGGTGTCACTGGCCCACCAGACATGCACCGGGCAGCTTAGCCGCGGAGGTTGGAAGGTCGCCAGCAGATGTTGCGTATGCTGCTGGTACCGCAACCGCGTCTGCAGGTGCTCCCAGCTGTCGCCGTCCAGTTGCAGGCCTTGCTGGCGAGCCCACTGCACCAGTTCCGGCAGGCGTGCCGGCGGGGGCAGGGCATTCAGTTGTTCCATCAACACGGCCAGGATCGGCTGCGGTAACTGGCGCAACACGGCCTGGCTGTCAGGCGTCAGGGCCTGCGCCGCCGATGCCAGCAGCGCCTCGACGCTATCTTCTGGCGCCTGGCGCTGGTACTGCGAGTCGACGATGCCGAGAAAGGCCACGTGTTCGCCGTGACTTTCCAGGTGAGCGGCAGCGGCAATCGCGAGCAGTCCACCGAGGGAGAAACCCAGCAGGTAATAAGGACCGTGTGGTTGCTGCTGGCGCAGCTGCTCGACGTAGAGCGCGCCAAGGCTTTCGATATCACCGCCCAGCGTCGTGCTGTCGTCGGTCAGATAAGCGGCCTGCAGCCCCCACAGGTTCCAGGCCGGCAGTGGCGCCAGTAGCGTGCGGTAGTCCTGCACATGGCCAGTGGAGGGGTGGAAGCAGAACAGGTTGGCGTCCTGCACCGTGACGGCGTCTGGCGCCGACAGCTTGACCAGCGGCGAGAGCTTGAGCTGAGCCTGCACCAGCGCCGCAAACGCCGAGACACTGGGCGCGGTAAACACCGCATTGACCGTCACCGGTGCCGACAGCGCCCTCTGCAAGCGACTGGCAAGCCTCACCGCCGCCAGCGAATGGCCGCCCAGGGCGAAGAAGTCATCGTCGATGCCCACCCGCTCCAGGCCCAGCACTTGCGCCCAGACCTCGGCCAGCAGGGCTTCCAGCGGTGTGCGCGGCAAGGCACTGCCGACCGTGTCGAGCACCTTGTCCCCCCATTGTTGCAAGGTCTTGCGGTCGAGCTTGCCGTTGGCCATCAGCGGCAGCGCTTCGACGATCCGCAGGGTTGGCAGCATGTAATCCGGCAAGCGATCCTGAGCCTGGCCATGAAGTTGGGCAACCGTGGCCGAATGCCCGGGCGCCAGGGTCAGGAAGGCGAACAGTTGCTGGCCGAGCTCACCCCTGGGGACGCATTCCACCGCGGCCTGGGCAACACCTGGAAGGCTGGTCAACTGCGCCTGTATCTCGTCGAGTTCCACGCGAAAGCCACGGATTTTTACCTGACGGTCCGCGCGGCCGGTGATCTCCAGGCTGGCGTCATGCCGGTAGCGCGCCATATCGCCGGTGCGGTAGAGGCGTTCGCCAGGCAGCCGCGCAAGCTCGATAAAACGTTCAGCGCTTTGTTGCGCGTCCAAATAGCCGCGTGCCAGTTGCGGGCCGGCGATATAGAGCTCCGCGCTTTGCCCGGGGGCGACCGACTCTTGCTGGTCGTCGAGCAGATACAGGCGCATGCCGTCAAGACGGTCACTGAGGGGCAAGCGGCGATAATCGCAGGCCGGCTCAGCCTTGTGCATCACCACCCCAACCGTGGTTTCGGTCGGCCCGTAGTGGTTGAAAATCGTCAGCGTCGGTGCCAGGTTGCGAATGCTCTGCAACAGGCGCCGCGAGCAGGTTTCGCCGCCGAGGATCAACTGCTTGCGTGGCAACACGGTGGCGCTTTGGGCGTGAATCAACCAGGCGTCAAGCAACGACGGCACGATTTTCAGGTGATCGATTGGATACTGTGCCTGCCAGGCCGCCCAGACCTGGGCGTCCATGGCCGTCTCCTTGTCCAGCAGGTGCAGTTCGCCACCGCTGAGCAGCGCCGGGAACAGCAGCGTGTAGCCCAGGTCGGCAGCCAGCGAGGTGACCACCGCGCTGCGTTCGCCAGCAGCCAGTTGCAGGCGCCCGGATACGCTGGCGACGTAACTGGCAAGCTGCCCGTGCTCGACGATTACGCCCTTTGGCGTGCCTGTGCTGCCAGAGGTAAACAGCACGTAGGCAGCGTCCTGCGGTTGGATCTCGATGTTCGTAGCGGTCGTTGGACCCTGCTGCCATGCAGCTTCATCGCGCAGGTCGAGGCTGCCGACCGAGGGCAGCGTCGGTGCGCTGCCGGCCGAGCCGCTGAGTACAAAGACCGGCTGCGCTTGTTGCAGAATTGCCAGGGAACGCTGCGCGGGCTGCTGCACGTCCAGCGGTACGAACGCCGCGCCGCTCTTGAGCACGGCGAGCATGGCAAGCACCATCTGCGCCGAGCGATCCAGGTACAACGCCACGCGGTCTTCGCGACCCACGCCTTGGGCGCGCAGGTAATGTGCCAGTTGGTTACTACGGGTCTGCAGTTCGGCGTAGCTCAGGTGCTGGCTGTGGTCGCGCAGTGCCAAGTGGCTGTTGAAGTGCTCGGCACACTCACTGAAGCGCGTCGGCACACTGATAAACGGCACCGCCGCGACTTCGAGCGGGGCCTGGAGAGCGGCCAGTGCCGCGGTGAAGCACGGAGCCTGCAACGACAGATCGGCCAGCGTCTTGCCGGGGTAAACGAGGGCATCGAGCAGCAGCGACTGGAGCTGCTCCAGGAGGGTCAGGGCCGCTTGCACGCTGTAGTGGCTCGGCATGTGGCAGAGGTTCAGGCGGTAGCCGTTGGCGTCGTCCTCGGTACTGATCGCTTCGGCAACAAGCAGCAGTTCCATGCCCGGGGGGATGGCCTGCACAGTCAGCACCTTGAGCGTCGATGTGCTGCTGCCCAAAGCGTCGAGCCGATTGTGCAGGCGTTCGCCCCACTGGAAGCCGTAATGCGAAACGTGGGCCGGCAGGGCAGTGCTGACGCCGCAGTACTCCTGCCATTCGGTGGCCTGCTCGCAGAGCGTCTGCAAATCCGTCAGCGCCTGAGCAAAGTGGCTGTCGGCCGCAGGCTGCCAGGGTAGGGGCAGGGCCTTGGCGAACAGTCCCCAGCAGTCTGCGAGTTCTTCGTAGTCGTCGCGGCAATCGTGCACCCAGTTCAATGTCAGTGCCGGGCTGTCGCCGGTACTCAGGCGCTGCAGCAGCACTCCCCAGGCGGTCATCAGTACCTGCTCGGGCGACGCATCGTTATTCCGGCAAAAGCTGTCCAACGCAGCGCTCAATTGCGTGCTGGCGATCAGGCTGGTGGTCACCGGGACGTCAGTCTGGTCGGTGCGCACTTCGCGGTAGAGCAACTCGCTGCCGGCACTCTCGCCCAGTGCCTGACTCGCCCAGAATTGCCGGCCATGCTCGGCGTCTTCATCGGCCTGCAATTCGTGGAGCCAGGCACTGTATTGGGTATAGGTCATGGCCTCGGCAACGGCCGACGGGGCATTCGCCGAGCCCAGCGCCTGCGCCAGGCGCAGCAATGTCCCGCGATCGGCGGCCAGCGCGGGCAGTTGCAGCGTTACCCGGTGCAGGTCTGCTGCCAGCGACTGCACTTCAACGCTGATTGCGCCTAGCGCAGCGGTGGCGGATTCGATGACCTGTAACGGCACCTGCAAACCCGGCTCAGGCCACACACGCAGGCGCAAGGCGTCGTGGCAGGCCGTCAGGGCGGCCAGCCGCTCGTTCAGGCGCGCCAGCGCCAGTGCACCGCCAATCTCCAGCTCCAGACGCGCCGGCGGCAACCCCGCCAACCAGTGGCTGCGCTGCTGCGGCGAGAGGGCAAAGGCTGCTTCGCGTTGTTCGTACACGGTCATGCCTGCACCTCCGTGCTCGGCAGCGGCTGCGCTGCGCACAGACTGTCCGCCAGTTGTTCGCGGCGCATCATCTGGCCCATGGCGACGCAGATCTTGCGTTCGCCTTCAAAGGGGTCGCGGGCATGAGCCACCAGCATATTATCGAGCATCACCATGTCGCCTTTGTGCCAAGTGAAACGTACCGCGCAGTCCTCGTAGGCGGCGCCGATCACCTCCATTACATGGTCCTCGATGACGCTGCCGTCGCCGTAGTACACGTTGCGTGGCAGGTGCTCGGGGCCGAACAGGCTGATCAGGTTGCTGCGCACCTCAGGTTCCAGGCACGCGGTATGGTGCAATTGCACCTGATTGAAAAACGACAACTCTTTGGTCTGCGGATGTTCGATGATCGCCGGGCAGTGCTGGGCAATGCGCAGGTTGTCGGCACCCAGCCACTGCCAGCGGATACCCGATTGCTGGCATTGGCGCTCGACTTCTTCTCGTTGATCGGTCTTGAAAAAGTCCTGCCAGCGCACATCCAGCTTGTCAGTGAAATGCCGGACGTAAAGCAGGCCCTGGGCCTTGAGGCGAGCGACGATGTCCTGGGGCAAACGCGTCAACACCTGCCGGCAATCCACGATTGGCGTACAGCCTCCGCGCGGGGCCGGGGTTTCGCAATAGAACCACTGCTTGCGTGGCCATTGCGGCAGATGCGAGCTCTCGTTGTGGAAGAGGATCATGTGCTGTTCCGGGTAAGGTGTGGAGTGATAGATGTTCTTGCCGGAAGTATTTTTTGGCAAATCGCCGTAGGTACCGTAGAGGTCTGGCTCGATGGCTTGGGCGAACTGTTCGAAGGCGGCGGCATCCGGCAGGTTGAAACCGCGGAACAGCAGGCCGCCGTGCGTCAGAAGCTGCGCATTGATCCATTCCCGGGCTTGCAGCGCCCAGTGCACGGGGTCCAGGTCGCCAAGCAGCGGTTCGATCACCAAAGGCAACGCTTGCCCGGCGATCAAGGCGCGTGTCCGTACCTGCTCGTGGGCCACCTGACTCACGGCGGTGGCACGGGTTTGCTTGAGTTTGCTCATTTTGGACTGCTTGCGGGCACTGCGGGCCGCTGCATCGTCGAGCGGTGAATCAGGCTGGGCGGCCGGTGCTGTGTGGTTGCCTCCCTCCAGGCGCCATGACCAATCATCCAGAGCCTGCTCGGGCGCCAGCACGATCCGCTCCAGCAAGCTTTCGAAGCCTTGTTCAAGCCGGGTGACGGTTTGCGCCTGCAACACGCTGGTGCGATAGACCCAGCGCACGTTCAGGCCTTGCTCGTCGTCCTCTTCGACAAACACGGCGAGGTCGAACTTGCTGGTTTCCTGGCGCGGCACCAGATGTTCTTCCACCTCAAGGCCTGGCAGGCTGGCACTGGCACCCGGTGTGTTCTGCATGACGAACAGCACCTGGACCAGTGGGTTGACCCCCGGCGTGCGCGGCGGTTGCAGCTCCTCGACCAGTTTGTCGAAAGGCACTTGCTGGTGCTGGAAGGCCGACAGGCAGTCTTCACGCAAGCGTTGCAGGCGCGCGTCGAAGTGTTCGCCCTCGGTGAGGCGTGCACGTATCGGCAACACATTGACGAAGAAGCCGATGAGATTTTCCACGGCCGGGTGTTCGCGGTTGGCCAGGTCGGTGCCGACGATAAAGTCGTTCGCGCCGGTGGCTCGCTGCAACAGGCTATTGAAGGCATTGAGCAAGACCATGAACAGGGTCGCCCGTTGCTGTTGTGCATAGGCCTTGAGCACCTGTGTCTGGGCCGGCGTGAATTGTTGCTGGAGGGCCGCACCCTGATAATCAGGGCGAGCCGGGCGCGGGTAGTCCAGGGGCAGCGGGATCAACGTCGGCGCGCCGTCGAGCTGGCGACGCCAATAGTCAATCGCCCGTGCCAGCAGGCGCTGTTGCGCTTCGCTGCGTTGCCAGTGGGCATAATCGGCGTACTGGATCGGCAGCGGCGCGAGGACCGGTGTCGAATCGCTGGTGTAGGCCTGGTACCCAGTGATCAGCTCCTGCATCAGAATGCCCATGGACCAGGCGTCGGTGGCGATGTGATGCAGTACCAGTTGCAGCACATGATCATCAGCCCCCAGGCGCAGCAGGCTGGCGCGCAACATCGGTGCCTGTTGCAAGTCGAACGGGCGCGCGGCCTGCTCATCGATCAGGCGTTGCAGGGTTTGCGCTTGCTGCTCGCCGACGAGTTGACCCAGCTCGGTAGGCGTCAGGTCGACCGCTGGTGCCTCGCTGATGACCTGGCATGGCTGGTCGCCGTTGAGATGGAAGGCGGTGCGCAGTGACTCATGGCGCTCCAGCACACACTGCAAAGCCGCCTGCAGCGCCGCGATGTCGAGCGCTCCACGCAACCTGACGACCGTACTCATGTTGTAGGCGGCGCTCGGGCCTTCGAAGCGATCCAGGAACCACAGCCGTTGCTGGCTGTAGGACAGCGGCAGCGTCTGGTTGCGCGGCGCCAGGGCAATCTCGGCTTCGCCGTCGGCCAAGGCCTGCGTGCCGTGTTGCCGATCAACGGCCTCGGCCAATTGTTCCAGGGTGCCGCGCTCGAACAGGGTGCGCAGCGGCAGGTTGACGTTCAGCCGTCGGCGAATCCGCGACAGCACTTGGGTGGCCAACAGCGAGTGACCTCCGATGGCGAAAAAGTCGTCGTGCACACCGACGTTGTCCAAGCCGAGAATCTCTTGCCAGAGTTCGGCCAGCACTTTTTCGGTCGCCGTGCGCGGGGCCACGCGCTGGTCCTGGGCATTCTCGGCCTGGGGCAAGTTTTGGGCGGCGAGGGCGCGGCGGTCCACTTTGCCATTGGCGTTGAGCGGCAACTGTGCAAGGCCTAGCCAGCGGGCGGGCACCATGTAGCTCGCCAGTTGATTGCCCAGGTAAGCACTCAAGGCCTGTTGTGGGGCATCGCCGCCCAGGTCGGCAGCGATGTCGAGCACATACCAGGCGACCAGTTGCAACGCGCCACGGGCGTCGGGCAGCGCCAGAACTGCCGCGCTATCCACCGCCGGGTGCTGCATCAGGCGGTTTTCGATTTCGCCAAGCTCGATGCGGTAACCACGGATCTTGACTTGCTGGTCACGGCGGCCGAGGTATTCGATCACGCCATCGGCACGTACCCGGCCGATGTCACCGGTGCGATAAAAGCGTGCATCCGGCTGCAACGGGTGGGGGATAAACGCCTCGCGGGTGCGTTGCGGATCTCTCAGGTAACCGCGACCAACGCCGACCCCACCGATGCATAACTCGCCAGGAACGCCGATGGGCACCGTACGCAGGGCCGAATCGAGAACGAACAACTGGTTGTTGGCGGTGGGCCTGCCGATTGGCATGTGCAGGCAGTCGTCGGCCGGGGCTTGGGTGATGGGGTGGAAGGCGACGTCGTCCGAGCACTCGGCCGGACCATAGGCGTTCATCATCGGGGTCGCCGGGAACCGTGTGCACCAGTCCCGAGCCAGAGCTGGCGGTAATGCCTCGCCAGTGGGCAGGAGCCAGCGCAGGCTGGTCAGGGTGTGCTGCGGGCGACTTTCCTGGAGCATGCCGCGAATCAGTGCAGGTACGGTTTCCAGCAACGTCAGGTGCTGGTCCTGGACGGCATCGAGCAGAGCCACGGGATCGTGCGCCTGGGCGTCGGGCAGAATGTGCACGGTGGCGCCGAACAACGGGGCGGCGAGGAACTGCCACACGCAAATATCGAACGCCGCAGACGCAGTCTGGGCGATACGGTCGTGCTCGCCCAGGCCCAGACCCGGGACTTTGCCGAAGATGTTGTTGAGCATCCCGCGCTGTTCGACCATGACCCCTTTGGGCGTGCCGGTAGAGCCCGACGTAAAGATCACATAGGCCAATTGGTCGGGGTTGTGTGGGTAAGTTACCGGTGGCTGTTCGCTACCTTGCCAGAGCGTCTGCGCGATCAGGCAAGTGGGTTGCTTGCGCATCTGGGGCAGCATTTCGTCCAGTGCCGACATTGCGCTCTCGCAGACCAGCAACAGCGGTGCTTCGCCCAGGTCCAGCAGTTCAGCCAGGCGCGTGGGCGGCTGCTGGATATCCAGCGCCTGGAAGGCAGCGCCGGCTTTGAGCGTGGCGATCATCATGGTCAGCAACGTCAGGCCACGTTCAGCAAACAGCGCCACCAGGGTTTCCGGACCGGCACCTGCCGCTTGCAGCGCGTGGGCGATGTCGTTGGTGCGTCGGTCCAGTTCGGCGTAGGTCAGGGATTGCCCCTGGCATACGGCGGCGATGTGTTGTGGGCGGCTGCGCACCTGATCGGCGAACAGCGATGCGTAGCCCCGCGCCAGTGGGAAGTCGACTTCACTGCGGTTCCATTCGACCTGCAACTGCTGGCGTTCCGCTTCGGGCAGCATGTGCAGGCTGCCCAGTTGTGCCTGCGGCTCATCCAACATGCTTGAAAGCAGTTGCACCAGGTGCCCGAGCATGCGTTGCACGGTATCGGCGGCAAAACGATGACTGTCGTAGGACAGGCGAATGCCCAGGCGGTCGCCGGGGTACAACACCACCGTCATCGGGAAGTTGGTGTGCACCCGGTCTTCATAGATATCAATGCTGAAGGCGTCCAGTTGCACGCTGCTGATATCGAGCGGTGCGTTCTCGAATACCACCAGGCTGTCGAACAACTGCTGGCCGCGCGGCACTTCGCTGCAACGCTGGATATCGACCAGCGACGCGCTTTCGTGTTCGCGCAATTGCGCGTTGTGTGACAGCAGCGCTTGTAACCAGTCGGACACCACCGCTTCGGGGTCGACATCGATCCGCAGTGGCAGGCTATTAATGAACAACCCGACCATTTCCTCGACTCCGGCCAGGTCGGTGGGGCGGCCGGCAACGGTCACCCCGAAAAGCACATCGCGGTTACCGCTGTACCTCGACAGCAACAGCGCCCAGGCGCCTTGAATCCAGGTGTTGGGCGTCAGTTGGTAGTGCTGGCACAGCTGCTGCAAACGCTGGGTCTGGCTGATGCTCAGGGTCCGGTCGAGGTCCCCGACCTGTTCCGGGGCCTGCTCCGGGCGGGCCACGGGGCTGTCCACATGCAGCGGTGTCGGCTCGCTGAAACCCGCCAGTTCGGCTTGCCAGAAGGCGTGCGCGGCGGCCATGTCATGGCGTTCCAGCCAGCTCATATAGCCTCGGAACGAGCGGAACCGGGGACGCGCCACGGGTTCCTGGCGCACGATGGCCTGGTAGATCGCTAGCAGATCTTCCATCAGCAGGCCGAAGCACCAGGCATCGGTCAGGATATGGTGGAAGCTGCGCACCACGGCGAAGCGCCGCTCACTGAGTTGGAACACCCGCAGGTGGGTCAGCGGCGCACAGCTCATATCGAAACCTTGCAGGCGTTGCGCTTCGAGGGCCTGGTCCATCGCCAGGCGCTGCTGCTCTTCATCAAGGTGGCGAAGGTCTTGCCAGTCGAAAGCCCGGACGGTGTCACGGTACACGCATTGCAGCGGCTCATGGTCGTCCTGCCACCGGAATGCGGTGCGCATCATCGGATGCCGCCCGAGGAACACTTGCCAGGCCGCTTCCATGGCCGGGCGTTGCAATACCCCGTCCCAACTGTAGCGCTGCTGCATCAGGTAGATGCCGCTGTGGGGTTGCAGCAAGGTGTGCAGCAGCATGCCCTGCTGCATGGATGACAGCGGATAGACGTCTTCGATGTTCGACCAGTCCAGGGGCTCGGCCGCCAAGGTCGCAGCCTGCTTGTGACACAGCGCGAATGCCTGGCTGGCAGGGCGCAGGTCGGGCTCGGCGAGTAGCCCGGCCAGTTCGGTCAACCGTTGCACAAGCTGTGGCGCCCAACCGGCGGCGAGCGCACCCTGGCAGCGCAACTGCAGGCGACCGTCCTGCCAACAGGCGTCCAGCGTCAGTGGGCAGATTGAAGCTGCCGGCTGGTTGGCTGCCTCGACGTGCGCCAGGATGCCGCGTTGTTCGCGGTGGCTGTCGCGGTCGCCCAGCCAGCGAATGGCGACCGGTGCAGCCGGCAGGTCGCGCAGAGGTTCTTGCAGGTAAGTATTGCTCGACAGGTAACGCAGGGCGCCATAGTCGGCGCCGTGTTGCGGGTAGGCGCGCAGCTGCGCTGCCAGTGCCTGCAAACGTTGCAGCAGGCTGTCCCCTTCGGGCTGGAGGAAGAACGGCACCGCCAGCTCCAGCGGTCCCATGATGCGTACCGGGTCGAGGTCGGCCACGGCAATCGGCGCGCTGACTGGCAGCCGGTCCGCTGCTGGACGGGCGCCGTGCAAACTCAGCGCCACCAGGCCTTCGCCACACAGCTCACGGCACTGTTCGACCACGGCGCTGGCCAGCAGGCTGTTCCAGTCCAGTTGCAGCACTTCGCCCAAGCGTTTGAGTTCGCTTGAGATGGTGGCAGACAGTGTCTGCTCGACCACGCTGGCCGGCTGCTGGCTGTCAGGCAGTTGCAGAGGGTCCATTCCTGCGTATTGCAGCCAGTGTTCCCAGGCGTCGTCCAACGCGTCGCCTTGCGCATGGGTTTGCTGGTGCCGCGTCCACTGGGTGAAGTCGCCGCCAGCGTAGGACAGACGCACCGGCCGTTGATACAGCAGTTGCGCCAATGCCAGGTTGAGGTCGGTGAGCAGCAACGACCAGGAAGCCTCGTCCATGCACAGTGGGTGAGCGGCCAGCAACACGTAATGTTTGGCGCCATCGTCCAGCAAGCTGGCGTGCAGGGATTGCCCTGCGCTCAATTCAAGGGCGTCGACACCGGCCTGGGCCAGGGTTTGCAGGCGGGCCTGGCTGCACTCATCAAGCCGTTGGGTACTGACGGCCGGGGCTTTGGGCGCGACCAGTACGCGTTGCTGCCATTCGCCAACCGGCAGCGATTGCAGTGCCAGGCGCAATGCCTGGTGGTGCTGTTGCAAGGCCGTGATGGCCTGGCTCAGCAGTTTGCTATCAATCGCCTGGGTGAGCGCCACGCAACGCCAGGTGGCGTCCAGTGGGCCTTGTTGCAGGCGGGCTAGCTGGCCCGCGCCCAGTGGCAAGTCGTAGCCATCGGCAAGGTTCTCTGCCACCGCATTGCTGGCGTCGGCACCCAGCACCCGGGCGATATCGGCGATGGTCCGGTTTTCGAATAACTGGCGGGGCGTGAGCTTGAGCCCCTGCTGGTTGGCGCGGGCGATGATCTGCAAGTTGATGATCGAGTCACCCCCAAGCGCGAAAAAGTTGTCCTGCACACCCACCCGTTCAAGCTTCAGTACGTCCTGCCAGATAGCGGCCAGCAGCGCCTCGACTTCATTGCGTGGGGC
Organism: Pseudomonas sp. LS1212; assembly: GCF_024741815.1. Lineage (NCBI taxonomy): Bacteria > Pseudomonadati > Pseudomonadota > Gammaproteobacteria > Pseudomonadales > Pseudomonadaceae > Pseudomonas > Pseudomonas sp. LS1212. The sequence continues at coordinate 2,887,034 of NZ_CP102951.1, read as the reverse complement.
GATATGGCTGGTGCTGTCGTCGGCTGGCTTTTGCGGGATCGGCAAGCGCTGGACGTCGACCTTGCCGTTGCGGTTGAGGGGCAATTCGTCGAGGGTGATGAAATGCGCAGGCACCATGTAGTCCGGCACGCGCGTACCGAGGTCGTTACGCAGCTTGCTTGGCGACAGCGACTGGCTGGCGACCAGGTAGGCCACCAGCCGCAGGCTGCCGTCCAGTTCCACGGCGCGTACCAGTGCCTGTTCAATCAGGGGCGACAGGCGCTTGATCTGCGCCTCGACTTCGCCCAGCTCCAGGCGGTTGCCGCGAATTTTAACCTGGCTGTCGACCCGGCCGAGGAACGCCAGTTGGCCGTCGACTTGCCAGCGCACGCGGTCGCCGGTGCGATACCAGCGTTGTTGATGCTCATCGACATGGAAACGTTCGGCGGTGAGGTCCGGTCGGTGCAGGTAACCCCGCGCCAGGGCGCCGTTGATCAACAGTTCGCCGGACACCCCGGTGGGCACCCGGCGACCGCAGGCGTCAACCACCCGCAGTTGGCGGTTGGGCAGCGGCCGGCCGAGGGCAATGCTGCGCAGGCCCACGGCCAGTTCGGTGGCAATCGCACCGACCGTCGCCTCGCTGGGCCCATAGTGGTTGAACACCCTGAGCCCTGGCGCCAAGCCGTTTACCTGTTCCAGTAGGGCGGGGCTGAGCGCGTCGCCACCGAATACCAGCAGGGTACTGGGCAACAGGCGCGCATCCGGGAGCGCTTGCAACAAGCCACTGAGATGGCTAGGGGTGATTTTCAGCACATCCACCGGGTGCTGACTGAAAAGTTCGGCCAGTGCCAGCGGGCTGAAACCGCTGTCGTCATCCACCAGCAACAGGCTGCCGCCGCTGCACAGGGCGCCGAACAATTGGGTGTGGCCCAGGTCTGCGGCGACGCTGGACAGCAAGCCGTAGCTGGCCGCTGAGGGCGGATCGAGCACCGTTTGCACCGCCGTCAGGTAGTCAACGATGGCCTGGTGCTCGACGACCACGCCCTTGGGCGTGCCGGTGGAACCCGAGGTGTAGATCACATAGGCGGCATCGCTTGGGCTATGGGCCACTGCGGGAGGGGTGTCTGGCTGGGCGGCGATGGCTTGCGCCTGTTCCGCCAGCCACAGCACGGGCGTGTGCTCGGCCAGGCTGGTCAGCAGTGTCGTGGGCGCGGCGCCGATCAGCAGCTCAGCGCGGCTGTCAGCCAGTACATCGGCCAAGCGCCCTGCGGGCTGTTTGAGATCCAGCGGCAGATAGGCCGCGCCGGCCTTGAGGGTGGCCAGCAGGGCTATCACGAAGTCGGCGCTGCGCTCCAGGGCGAGTGCCACCAGGCTGTCGTGGCCGATGCCCTGGGCACGCAAGTGCTGGCTGAGGCGGTTGGCCTGCCGATCCAGTTCGCAGTAACTCAGTGCGACCTGACAGTCCCGTACCGCCAGTTGGTCGGGGTGCGCGGCGACCTGGCGTTCGAAACGCTGGTGCAGGCACTCGTGGGGCACCGGGAGCTGTTTGCCGCAGCCCTGGGCAAGCAACTGCTGGCGTTCTTCACGGCTCAGCCAGTCGAGTTCGCCTACCCGGCACTGCGGTTGCGCCGTCATGGCCAGCAGGATGGCGCGCAATTGCGCCGACAACACCGCGACCTCGGCATCGCTGAAGCGACTGCGATCGTAGCTGAACAGGAAGTGCAACTGCTCACCCGGCACCACAATCAGTGACAGCGGGAAGTGGTTGCGGCCTTGGGTGAGGGTGATGCCGTCAGCCTGCTGGTCGCTGGTCGGGGCGCTGAAGATCAAACCGCCGGTGTCCTGGTTGAGAGCGTCGGTGACCGGGAAGTTCTCGAACACCAGAATCGAGTCGAACAGTGCCCGTTCAGCGGCAATTCGCGACATCGACTTGAGCTTGCCCAGCGGCAGGTAGGCGTGGTGGCGCAGGTCGCTGTTGGCTTGCTGCAAGTGTTGCAGCCAGTCGACCAGCGCCGGGCCGTCGGCCCATTGCACACGCAGCGGCAGGGTATTGATGAACAGCCCGACGGTGCTATCTACCGCCGTCAGATTTTCCGGCCGGCCGGCGACTGTTACGCCGTAGACCACGTCGTCACGCCCGGCGTGTTGGCCCAGCAGCAGCGCCCAGGCGCCTTGGATCAGCGTGTTGATGGTCAGGTCATGACGGCGGGCGAAGTGCGACAGTTGCTCGGTTTCGCTGGCATCCAGAAGGCTTTCCCGTTCGGCAAAGGGCGCGCCTGAAGGCTGCGCGAGGCGTGCGGCAAAGTCGGGCAGCGGGGTCGGTTCGGTCAAGTCCTGCAGCTGATTGCGCCAGAACCCTTCGGTGGCCGCCATGTCCTGTTCCGCCAGCCAGGCGATGTAATCGCGGTAAGGGCGAGTCGGCGGCAGGCTGGCGGGACGGCCATGGGCCTGTTCGTAGTAGAGCGCCAGCCACTCCTGGATAGCGATGCCCACGCTCCAGCCGTCCATGAGAATGTGATGGAAGGTCCAGACCAGGTGCCAGCGCTGTGGTGCCAGACGCACCAGGCACAGTCGCATCAGTGGCGCTTCATCCAGCTCCAGGGGTTGTGCCCGTTGCTCCAGCGCCAATTGCTGCAGCGCGGCCTGTGGCTCGGCGTGGTCTTGCCAGTCAAGTTCGGTCAGAGGTAGGTCCACCTCCTGCTGCACCACCTGATAGGCGTCGTCCAGGTCTTCCCAGAGAAAAGCGCTGCGCAGTACGGCGTGACGCTGCATCAGCGCCTGCCAGGCACCGCGAAACGCGGTCAATTGCAGCGGCCCATTCATTTCCAGGCTTAATTGCTGGTAGTACACCCGCGAATCCGGCTCGTAGACACTATGGAACAGCAGCCCATGCTGGGTGGGCGAAAGGGAGTAGATGTCTTCGATGTTGTTCATTTTTACTGATCCATTTCAAAGGCTTGGAAAACACAGTGAACGTCGTTCAAGGCGCCGTGATGGTCAGGCACTGACCACGCAGGCGCCGCGTCGCTCGCTAGCTTTGGGAATTCGGTTTGGTCTTGAGCTTGCTCAGCAGTTTGTCCAGGGACTTCTGATTCAGCGCCTTGGCCAGCGGGAAATCCGATGGCATCAGCGACCCCGCCTGCGGGTCGAGGCAATGCCCGACCAGCGCTTGCAAGTGTTCCAGCAGGCGACCGGGCAAGCGGCGGTCGGCGGTCGGGGTAACGCTGTGCCATTCGACATGCAACACGCCGTCCTCCAGCCACGCCACCACTTCACGGCCATGGGTCACCCGGTTTGCCAGTGCCACTTCCGGCGGCGGGGTCAGGCTGCTGGCGCGTAACCAGCCCTGTGGCGTTTGTTCATGCCCCAGGTAGTTGAACAGCACATCGCCACGACCCGCCGGCAACTCGCCGCGCTGGCGCAGCAGGCCGTGGCCAAGGCCCTGGCCCGGCACGGCGCGCAAGGCTTCCTTGGCGTTGCGCACCCGATCGCCGGGGGCTCCGCTTGCGATCACGCGCAGCGGGTACAGGGTGGTGAACCAGCCGACGGTGCGGCTGACATCCAGGCCCTCGAACGGTGCATCGCGACCATGGCGCTCCAGATCCACCACGATGTCGGCGCGGCTTTCGGCCTCCGCCAGGGTGGCAGCGAGGGCGGCAATCAGCAGTTCTTCCGGTTGTGTGCGGTAGGCGGCGTGGGACTCGGTCAGCCATTGGTGGGTGCGGGCCGCATCCCAACGGGCCGACAAGGTCTGGCGCTCGGCGACCGTGGCCACCGGCGCGGCGTTCATGGTCGTTTGGGCGCTCCAGTAGCGCTGTTCGGCGCTGACCGTGCCGGCATGGGCGTGCATATGTTCAGCCCATTGACGGTAGGACGTGGTTTTCGTCGGCAGACTCGGGTTCTCGCCACGCTCCAGCCCTTGATATAGCTGCTGGAAATCTTCCAGTAGTGGCGTCCACGACACTGCGTCGACGACCAGGTGATGCGCGACCAGATACAGGCGTTGCGGTTCGCCCTCCAGCAATGCCGCCGCGAACAGCGGGCCGTGTTGCAGGTCCAGACTTTGCGCGATGCTGTCCAGTTGCTCCAAATGGTCGCAGCACGCTAGTTGCGCAGGCTCGACCGGCGCGATGTGCGCCTGCCATTGCCCGTCAATCTCTGCGAAACGCAGGCGCAAGGCGTCGTGATGGGCGACCAGTCGGTCCAGCGTTGCCTGCACGAGGGCCGGCTGCAGACGACGGTCGCTGTCAGCCAGCACCGACTGGTTCCAGTACGCTGCCTGCGGTTGTTGTTGGTCGAAGAACCACTGATGCAACGGCATCAGCGGCATCGCGCCGGTCACGTCACCTTGTTCGGCCAGGGTCAGCAACGGACTGGCCACCTGTGCCAGTGCCGCCGGGGTCGGCGAACGGAACAGGTCTCTTGGTGTGAGCGAGTAACCCTGTTCGCGCAGCCGGGAGATCAGCTTCAAACCGAGAATCGAATCGCCGCCCAACGCGAAGAAGCTGTCCAAGGTGCCGACTTCGCGGCCACCGGTCAAGGCTTCGCCGAGCAGTTCGCCGAACAACTGGCAAAGCAGGGTTTCCAGTTCGTTGCGCGGTGCGGCGTAGTTTTCCTGGGCTTGCGGCAATGGCAGGACCGCCAAGGCCTTGCGGTCGATCTTGCCATTGGTGGTCAGGGGCAGGGTCGGCACTTCGACCCACACCGCTGGCACCATGTACGCCGGCAGCTGGTTTTTGAGTTGGGCGGCGAGCAACGTGTCGAGTCCCGATTGCGCTGCGCTGCTGCTGTAGAACGCCACCAACCGGTTGTCGATCACCAGGGTGCAGGCACCGGTGATTGCAGGCTGGTTCAGCAGCGCAGCGTCGATTTCTCCCAACTCGATCCGCTGCCCGCGCAGTTTCACCTGATGGTCGAGACGCCCCAGGTATTCGATGTTGCCATCGGCGAGGAAGCGGCAGCGGTCGCCGGTGCGGTACAGGCGATCACCGTCGATGAACGGGCTGGCGAGGAAGCGTTCCTGAGTCAGGTCCGCTCGTTTGAGGTAGCCGCGAGCCACGCCGACGCCACCGATGTACAGCTCACCGATGCTGCCGATGGGCAGTGGCTGCATGGCCTCGTCGAGGATGTACAAACGCAGGTTGGCAATCGGTTTGCCGATCGGCACGATGACGTCGTCCACCGAGCAGCGCCATACCGAGACGTCAATCGCCGCTTCGGTCGGGCCGTAGAGGTTGACCAATGCGGCCGGGTGTTGAGTCATGAAGCGTCGCACCAGATCCACCGGCAGCGCTTCGCCGCTGGCGAACACCTGACGCAGGCTGTGGCAGTTGACCAGGCTCGGTTCTTCGACAAAGGCCCGCAGCATCGACGGCACGAAGTGCAGGGTGGTGATCTGTTCCTGCTGGATCAACTCGCTGAGGTACGCCGGGTCGCGATGGCCGTCCGGACGGGCGACCACCAGCGTGGCGCCGGTGATCAGCGGCCAGAAGAATTCCCACACCGACACGTCGAAGCTGTATGGGGTTTTCTGCAAGACGCGGTCGTTCGGGCCAATCGGGAAGGCGTCCTGCATCCAGTACAGACGGTTCATCAAGGCGCCGTGCTCGTTCATCACGCCTTTCGGTTGGCCGGTGGAACCGGAGGTGTAGAGCACGTAGGCCAGATCGTTGGCGCTGACGCTGATCGGTTCACCGGCTGGCGCTTGTGGCAGTGCATCGAGGGTCCAGGCCTGATGCCCGACCGGCAGACGCGACAGCCACTGCGGTTGAGTCAGGGTGACCCGGGCGTCGGCATCTTCGATCAGGAAGGCCAAACGCGCGGCGGGTAATTCCGGGTCGAGCGGCAACCACGCGGCACCGGCATGCACGATGCCGAGCAAGGCCACCACCAGGTCCACGGAACGCTCCATGCACACCGGCACGATGGCGCCGCTGCCGATACCGGCAGCACGCAAGGCGCGGGCGACGGTTTGCGCACGCTGATCCAGTTCGGCATAACTCAGGCGCTGGCCTTCGAACACCAGCGCCGGGGCATTCGGGCTGAGGGCGGCTTGTTGGCTCAGCGCGGTGTGCAGGTTGGTCGGGCCGGTGTATTGACGTTCAGTGGCGTTCCAGCGATCCAGTTGCTGCTGGTCCTGTTGTTGCGGGAACAGCTCGACCAGCGTTAGCTCCGGCGTTGTCACCAGCGCGTCCAGCAGGGCACACCATTGCGCGCTCCAGCGCTGCATCGTCGACTCGTCAAACAGCGCCGATTGGTATTCCAGGGCGAGGGTCATGTCGACGCCGTCGTCCTGGACTTCCCAGCTCTGTTCGAACTTGGCATCGATCACCGGCAGCGTCTGCTCTTCGATGCTCAGGCCCGGCCATTGGCTGCTGTCCATGCGGCCGTGGTTGAGGGAGAACATGACCTGGAACAACGGCGTGCGGTTCAGATCGCGGCGCTGGGCCACGGCGCCGACCAGGGTTGCAAATGGCAGGTCGGCGTGGGCCTGGGCTGCACGCAGATTGGCTTCGAGACTGGCAAGCAACTGCTCGGCCGGAGCCTGTTGGTCGACCTCGCTGCGGATCACCAGCGTGTTCACCAGACAGGCCAGCAACGCCTGGGTTTGCGGTTCGTCGCGTTGGTCCGCTGGGGTGCCGAGGCGAATGTCGCGTTGACCGCTGTAACGAGCCAGCAACGCGCTCAGTGCCGTCGCGAGTACCACGTAGCTGGTGGTGCCGCGCTGGCGGGCGAACTGGCGGATGGCTTCGGCCCGCTGGGCGCCGAGGCTGACCGTCAGTTGCCGGGCACGACGATCGGCTTCGGCACCGCGTGGATGGTCGAGGGGAAGGTCGAGTTGGTAGTCGTCCTGGCCCAGGTGATTTTTCCAGTAATCCAGGCTGTCGCTGCGTCGAGCTTGAGTATCCGGGTGCTGTTGCCACAGGGCGAAATCGACATAGTCGACTTCCAGCGCCACCCAGGCAGGCGACTGCCCGTGCAGACCGGCCGTATAGGCCTGTGCCAGTTCGTCGATCAGCAACTGCATCGCCCAGCCATCCGTGGCGCTGTGGTGCAGGCAAACCAGCAACAGGCTTTCGTCGCTGCCCTGACGTTGCAACAAGTGCCCACGCCAAGGTGCGGCGGCGGCCAGATCGAACGGCGCCATCAGTGCGGTCTGGGCATTGGCGCAAGCCGTCGTCCAGTCCTGTGTGGCGACCGAAGTAACCACGAGCGCCGGGCCTTGATCGTCGATCAGCAACTGCGGCTCGCCCTGGACTTCGACAATGCGGCTGCGCAGCACCAGATGACGCTCGCTGACCTGCTCGAATGCTTCACGCAAGGCCGGGACCTGAAGGTCGCCGCGCAAGGTCAAGGCGAACGGCATGTGGTACTCGCGCGAATCCGGCACCAGACGGCTGAGCATCCAGAAACGCTGCTGAGCCAGACCCAGCGGCAGCTGTGCCGGACGTGGTTGCGCGGTGATCAGCTCGCCCGGCATCGCCGCTCGCAGATGGCCGGCCAAAGCCGCCACCGTCGGTTGTGCGAACACCAGCGCAAGCGGCAGAGTCGCGCCGAGGCGTTCACGGACCCGGGCAACCAGGCGGGTGGCCAGCAAGGAGTGGCCGCCGAGGTGGAAGAAGTGATCTTCGATACCTACCGGCGGGCATTCCAGCACTTCGCTGAACAACTCACAGAGCACCGTTTCAGTGGCGTTGCGCGGCGCTGTGCGCGGCTGATCGCTGCCGGCTTCGGGCAATGTCGTGGCTGCCAGAGCCTTACGGTCGAGTTTGCCGTTGCTATTGAGTGGCAGGCTGTCGAGTTGTACCAAAAGGCTTGGCAGCATGTGCGAGGGCAGGCTGTCGCTTAATGCGGCTCGGACTGTGGCTTCATCAGCGTCACCACACCAGAAGCTCACCAGACGCTGGTCGAGCAACAAGGTAGCGGCGTCGCGAACGCCTGTTTGTGCCAGCAACTCGGCGTCGATTTCTCCCAGTTCGATCCGCTGGCCGCGCAGTTTCACCTGATGGTCGAGACGCCCCAGGTATTCGATGTTGCCATCGGCGAGGAAGCGGCAGCGGTCGCCGGTGCGGTACAGGCGATCACCGTCGATGAACGGGCTGGCGAGGAAGCGTTCCTGAGTCAGGTCCGCTCGTTTGAGGTAGCCGCGAGCCACGCCGACGCCACCGATGTACAGCTCGCCGATGCTGCCGATGGGCAGTGGCTGCATGGCCTCGTCGAGGATGTACAACCGCAGGTTGGCAATCGGTTTGCCGATCGGCACGATGACGTCGTCCACCGAGCAGCGCCATACCGAGACGTCAATCGCCGCTTCGGTCGGGCCGTAGAGGTTGACCAATGCGGCCGGGTGTTGAGTCATGAAGCGCCGCACCAGATCCACCGGCAGCGCTTCGCCGCTGGCGAACACCTGACGCAGGCTGTGGCAGTTGACCAGGCTCGGTTCTTCGACAAAGGCCCGCAGCATCGACGGCACGAAGTGCAGGGTGGTGATCTGTTCCTGCTGGATCAACTCGCTGAGGTACGCCGGGTCGCGATGGCCGTCCGGACGGGCGACCACCAGCGTGGCGCCGGTGATCAGCGGCCAGAAGAACTCCCACACCGACACGTCGAAGCTGTATGGGGTTTTCTGCAAGACGCGGTCGTTCGGGCCAATCGGGAAGGCGTCCTGCATCCAGTACAGACGGTTCATCAAGGCGCCGTGCTCGTTCATCACGCCTTTCGGTTGGCCGGTGGAACCGGAGGTGTAGAGCACGTAGGCCAGATCGTTGGAGCTGACGCTGATCGGTTCACCGGCTGGCGCTTGTGGCAGTGCATCGAGGGTCCAGGCCGGATGCCCGACCGGCAGACGCGACAGCCACTGCGGTTGAGTCAGGGTGACCCGGGCGTCGGCATCTTCGATCAGGAAGGCCAAACGCGCGGCGGGTAATTCCGGGTCGAGCGGCAACCACGCGGCACCGGCATGCACGATGCCAAGCAAGGCCACCACCAGGTCCATGGAACGCTCCATGCACACCGGGACGATGGCGCCGCTGCCGATACCGGCGGCGCGCAAGGCACGGGCGACGGTTTGCGCACGCTGATCCAGTTCGGCATAACTCAGGCGCTGGCCTTCGAACACCAGCGCCGGAGCGTTGGGGCTGAGCGCAGCTTGTTGGCTCAGCGCGGTGTGCAGGTTGGTCGGGCCGCTGTAGCTGCGTTCGGTGGCATTCCACTCGACCAGTTGCCGTTGACGCTCAGGCGCCGCCAACGGTGACCAGTCGCCGAGGCGAGTCTGTGGCGCGTCGAGCATGGCTTCGAGCAGTTGTTGCCATTGCGCCAGCCAACGTTGGGCCGTGGTTTCGCTGAACAGCGCGGCGCGGTATTCCAGCAACACCGACAGCACTTCGCCGTCATGCACTTCCCAGTTCAGGTCGTACTTGGTGGCCTGGGCGGTCACCGCTCGTTCGCGCACCTGCAACTGCGGCCAGTCACTGGCCGACGAGTCGGCGTTCTGCATCACGAACAACACCTGGAACAGCGGCGTCTGAGCGAGGCTACGCTCCGGCGCCAGGTGTTCAACGACCTGATCGAACGGCACGTCCTGATGCTGCTGCGCGTCCAGTACGTTATTGCCTACCTGGCTCAGCAAGCCTTCGAAATCCAGCGTCGGATCGAGGTCGGCGCGCATCACCAAGGTGTTGACGAAGCAACCGATCAGCGGCTGCAGTTCGGCCAGCGGACGCTGGGCCACCGGGCTGCCGACCCGTACGTCGCGCTGGTTGGCATAGCGCCCCAACAGCAACTGCGCCGCACTGAGCATCAACATGTACAGGGTGGCGCCGCGTTGCTGGGCAAACTGACGCAAGCGTCCGACCATTTCTGGCGGCAGTTGCAGCTGCACCGCACCTGCGGTCGGGTCGAGCAGGCTCGGCCGGCCCTGTTCGGTGGGCAGATCCAACAGGTAATTGCCGTCTTCCAGCTGGGTGCGCCAGTAGTCGAGTTGGCTGCGCAACAGTGTTTGTTGCGAGGAGGAGCGCTGCCAGAGGGCGTAATCCGGGTACTGCAGGGTCAGGTTCGGCAGTGCGGCGACGGTGCCTTGGCACTGGGCCGCGTAGAACTGCCCCAGTTCATCCAGCAGGTTCTGGCTGGACGCATCGTCGGTGGCGCAGTGGTGCACGGTCAGCAGCAGCAGCGCCTGGGTGCGACCGCTGCGTTGTATCAGCGTGGCGCGGATCGGCACTTGGGTGGCGAGATCGAAACGGTGTCCGGTTTCGGCGTGGATGGCCTTGTCGGTCAGCTGTTGCCAGGTGTCGTCGGTGGCCGCGTCCAGCGCTGCTACGCGCAACGTGATGTTGACCTGCGGTTCGATGACCAGCGCCAACTCGCCGTCGGTATCGCGCACGATCCGGCTGCGCAGGATTTCGTGGCGTTGGACCACGCTGTTCAGGGCGGACTGCAAAACCTGCGTGTTGAGCTCACCGTCGAACTGCACGGCGCTGACCACGTTGTATTCGCCACCGCCAGCGCTCAGTTGTTCGAGGAACCACAAGCGTTGCTGTTCGAACGACAATGGCAGGCGCGCCGGGCGTGCCGTCGGGACGAAGGTCGCCGCCGGGGCTTGCAGGGGATCACCCAGCAACGCGGCCAGACCGTCGAGGTTCGGGTGCTCGAACACTGCCCGTAGCGGTGGAACCTTGGCGAACTGTTGGCGCAGACGGGCAAACAGCACCGCCGCCAGCAGCGAATGGCCGCCAAGGTAGAAGAAGTGGCTGTCGCGACCGATCTGCGTCAGCGGCACGTTCAGCAACTCGGCCCACAGGGCGGCGAGTTGCTGTTCGGCGGCGGTGCGTGGCGGATCCTGGGCGTCTGGCGCTGCCTGGATGTCTGGTGCAGGCAGGGCCTTGCGGTTGAGTTTGCCGTTGTCGGTCAGCGGCAACTCATCGAGCAGCACAAACGCCGACGGCACCATGTAGTCGGGCAGGGCGGCGCCGATGGTTTTGCGCCAGGCGTTGATATCGGCCTGCTGGTCACACGTGACGTAAGCCACCAGACGCTTGTCGCCGGGGACGTCTTCACGGGCCAGCACCACTGCCTGACGCACGCCCGGTTGCGAGCCGATCAAGGCTTCGATTTCGCCCAGCTCGACGCGGAAACCGCGGATTTTTACCTGATGATCCATGCGCCCCAGGTATTCGAGTTGGCCGTCGGGCAGCCAGCGCACCAGGTCGCCGGACTTGTACATGCGCGCACCGGCCAGCCGCGAGAACGGGTCGTCGATGAACACCTTCGCGGTCTGTTCGGCGCGATTGAGGTAGCCAAGGGTCACGCCGGCACCGCCGATATGCAGTTCCCCCGGAACGCCCACCGGCATCGGGTTCAGCCAGGCGTCGAGCACATAGGTGCGCACGTTGGCGATCGGCCGCCCGATGATCGGGCGTTCCGGGAAGTCGTCGACTGCACAACCGGTGGCGTCTACGGTGCATTCGGTGGGGCCGTAGGTGTTGAAGAAACGGCTACCGGCAATCGATGGCAGACGCTGCCAGAGTTGGGCATCCACCGCGTCGCCACCGAACAGCACGAAGCGCGGCAGGTAGACCTCGCCACGGCGTACGCCGTCGCTTTCGAGCAAAGCCTTGAGCTGCGCCGGGGTGCACTCGAAGGCTTCCAGGCGGGTCTCGTGGAAAAATTGCGCCAGGGCTTCGGGGTCGTAGCGCACTTCTTCCGGGGTCAGGTACAGGCTGTGGCCGTCGAGCAGCAGGATGAGCTCGGCCACCGAGCTGTCGAAGGCAAACGAGTAGTTGAAACTGGTGCGCATCGGCTGATCGGTGTAGCGCCGATACAGGCCATGGATACGCGCCCAGGCCAGATTGACCACCGAGCCGTTGGTGACCAGGGTGCCCTTGGGCTTACCGGTCGAGCCGGAAGTGTACATGATGTAGGCCAGGTCGTCGGGACCGGCGAACGGCGTCAGATTGCTGTCCGGCTGATCGGCGAACAGGGCGGCGTCGCTGTCCAGGCGCAGGCGCGGTAGCTCGGCACCCAACTGCTCCAGCAAGCCCTGCTGGCCGAGGAACAGCGCGGGCTGCGCGTCTTCGAGCATGTAGGCCAGACGATCCACCGGGTAGGTCGGGTCCAGCGGCACATAGGCGCCACCGGATTTGAGAATGCCCAGCAGGCCGACCAACAGTTCCAGCGAACGCTCGACGCACAGCGCCACCGGGCTGTTGGCGACCACGCCGCGACTGCGCAGGTAATGCGCCACCTGGTTGGCCCGGCGGTTCAGTTCGGCGTAGCTCAGGCTGCGGCCTTCGAAACATAACGCGTCACGATCCGGTGTGCGCTCGGCCTGCTGTTCAAACAGCTGGGCGAAGGTCAGGTGCTGTGGCACCTCCATCTCGGTGCGGTTCCACTCGACCACGGTGCGCTGCCATTCCGCCGCCATCAGCAGCGGCAGGGCGGCCACCGGGCGTTGCGGTTCGGCGAGCATTTGCTCAAGCAAGTGCTCCAGGCGGGCGAGGGTCTGACGGGCGCTGTCGGCGACGAACAGGTCCAGAGCGAACATCAGCTCCAGCTGGATCGGCGCATTGGCCGGGCACAGCACGTGCAAATCCAGATCGCATTCGGAGTGCTTGAGCGGGGTGTCCAGCGCTTCGAAGTCCAGCCCGGGGAAGCGCAACCGCGACTCCATGGCCAATTGCTGGGCGACCATCACTTGATACAGCGGAGCGTGGCTGAGGCTACGGGGCAGTTGCAGGCTGTCCACCAGTTGCTCGAACGGCAGGTCCTGATGCAGCAGACCTTCGCGCAGACGTTTGGCCACCTGGCTCACCAGCGCGGTGAAATCCGCTTGCGGTTCGAAGTCGGCACGGATCGCCAGGTTGTTCAACAGAATGCCGAGCAGGCCTTCGGTGCCCGGTTGTTCACGGTGTGTGACTGGGGTGCCGACGAGCACCGTGGCATCGCCACTCAAGCGGTGCATCAGCACGGCGAACCCGGCGAACAACACAGTGAAGGGTGTGGTGCCAAGACGACTGGCAAAGGCTTGCACACGGGCACTGAGGTCGGCGCTGAGTTCACGCTGCACGATCCCGGCGCGGTAGGTTTGCACCGAGGGCCGCGGATGGTCGGTGGGCAGCGCCAGCAACGGACTGCCTTCGCTGTCGCGGCGATCCAGGGTGGTGGTCCAGTAATCGAGTTGACGCTTGAGTTCGGCGCCTTGCAGGTGTTCGCGTTGCCACAGGGCGAAGTCGGCGTATTGCACTGGCAAGGCCGGCAGTTCGGCGGGCGCGCCGTTGCAACGTGCTTCATAACCCAGGGCCAGTTCCCGCAGGGCGATGGTGGCCGACCAGGCGTCCGAGACCAAGTGATGCAGGGCGATGCCCAGCACGTGCTCCTCCGGTGCCAGGCGCAACAGACGCGCACGCAGCAAGGGCGGGCAGGTCAGGTCGAACGGCTGCTCAAAGGTTTCTTGCAGGGCGTTGAATTGTGCGCCTGCACGAGCGGTGGCGCCCAGGCCCGACAAGTCGTCGAATGGCAGTGCGATGTTCAGCGAATCGCTGATGTGCTGGCAGGGCACGCCGTCGGTGCTGCGGATACCGGTGCGCAGGATTTCATGGCGCACCAGCAGGTCATTCAGGCTGGCGTGCAAGGCTTCGACGTTGAGTTCACCTTTGAGATGCAGGGCGAACGGGATGTTGAACAGCGTCGTGCCCGGCGTCAGTTGCTCGATGAACCACAGACGCTGTTGCGAGAACGACAGCGGCAGCAGCGCCGGGCGTACCTGGGCTTTCGGCGCGCTGATCGCGGCGGCTTGCGGTGCGGCGGCGTCGGCCTGGCGGGCGGCGATGGCCACGGCCAGCAGCGCCACCGTCGGTTGCTCGAACAGCACCCGCAACGGCAGGTCGAGTTTGAAATGGGTCCGCAGGCGCGCAACGATCTGGGTGGCCAGCAGCGAGTGCCCGCCGAGGGTGAAGAAGTTGTCTTCCACCCCTACATTGTCGCGACCCAGGACGTCGGCCCAGATTTTCGCCACGGCGGTTTCCAGCTCGTTGCGCGGCGCGATGCTTTCCTGGGTGTCGGCCTGCCAGTTCAGTTCCTGGGCGGCCAGAGCCTTGCGATCGACCTTGCCGTTGTTGTTGAGGGGCAAGCGCTCCAGGCACACGAAGGCGGCCGGCACCATGTACGGCGGCAATTGCGCGCGCAGATGTTCGTTGAGTCCGTCGCTGCCCAGGGTGTCGTCATGGGCCGACCAGTACGCCACCAGCCAGGCTTCGCCAACGGTGTTTTCCCGCAGCAGCACGGCGGCTTCGCGCACGTTCGGGTGCTGCGCCAGACGGTGTTCGATTTCCGTCAGTTCAATCCTGTGACCGCGCAATTTCACCTGCTGGTCGCGGCGGCCGAGGTACTCGATCACGCCATCGGCGCGCCAGCGCCCCAGGTCGCCGGTGCGGTACACGCGACCTTCAAGCTGAGGATGGTCGATGAACGCGTCAGCGGTGCGCTGTGGATCGTGCAGGTAGCCGCGACCGACGCCGACGCCACCGACACAGATTTCCCCGGCAACGCCAACGGGCACCGGACGCAGGGATTCGTCCAGCACATACAGGCGGTTGTTGGCGGTCGGCTGGCCGATGGGCATGTGGCTGACGTCGGCGTCCGGCGCTTCGAAGATCGGCTGGAAGGCCACGTCGTCGGCGCATTCGGCCGGACCGTAGGCGTTCATCAAGGCGATGTCGGGGAAGCGTGTAAACCAGTCCCGGGCCACGGTCGGCGGCAGGGCCTCACCGGTGGGCAGCACCCAGCGCAGGTCGGGCAATTGCAGGTCGCACGGGCACAGCGCAAGTAGCGTGCGCATCAGGCTCGGGACAATTTCCAGCACGCTGAGGCGTTGGCTGGCGATCATTTGCAGCAGACGTTGCGGGTCGTGTGCGACTTCGTCCGGCAGGATCTGCACCGTGGCACCCAGCACCGGCGCGGCGAGGAATTGCCACACGGAAATGTCGAAGGCGACCGAGGCGGTCTGTGGAATCCGGTCTTCGGCGCTCAGCCCCAGGGCCGGCACTTTGCCAAAGATGTTATTGAGCATGCCCCGTTGTTCGATCATCACGCCTTTGGGCGTACCGGTCGAACCCGAGGTGAACAGCACGTAGGCCAGGCTGTCCGGGCCACCGAGCAGCGGCAGCGGCGAATCGTTGCCGGACTTCCAGCAGGCTTCGGCGAGCAGGGCGGATGGCGCCTGATCGAGGCCGCTGAGCAATTGATCGAGCAGGCCGCTGCAGTCTTCGCTGGCCACCAGCAACGGTGCGCGGGCCAGGCTGAGGATTTCCCGCAGGCGCTCGGGCGGATGATTGACTTCAAGGGGCAGCATCGCTGCGCCAGCCTTGAACACGGCAATCATCATGGTCAACAGCGCCAGACCACGGGGCGCAACCAGCGCGACCAATTGATCTTCACCGGCACCGGCGTCGCGCAAGGCGTGCGCCAGGCGAGTGGATCGCTGATCCAGTTCGGTGTAGGTCAGGGATTCACCGTCGCAGACCGCGGCAATCTGCCCGCCGCGTTGAACGACCTGCGCGGCAAACAGTTCGGCGTAACTTTGATCCAGCGGGAAGTCGTGCGGGTTGACGGCCCACTCGCCCAACAGTTGCTGACGCTCATCGGTGGCCAGCAGTTCGAAACTGCCCAACAACGCCTCCGGTGCGGCGAGCATGCCGCGCACCAGGCTGGCGATGTGGCCGAGCAAGCGCTGCACGGTCGGCGCCTCGAAACGTTCGCGGTCGTAAGACACGCGAATGCCCAGCTGCTCGCCGGGCAGGATCACCACGGTCAAGCCGTAGTGGGTGTGCACGCTGTGATCCATGCCTTCGAGGCTGAACTGGAAACCGCCTTCCAGAATCTGCTCGTCGATCGGGGCGTTTTCGAACACCAGAATGCTGTCGAACAGGGTTTCGCCGCGAGGGAAATCGCTCCAGCCCTGAATGTCAGTCAAGGGCGTGTGTTCAAAGTCGCGCATGTCGACGTTCAGCCCTTGCAGCGCACTCAGCCAACTGCCGAGCGACGCCTGCGGGTCCACCGAAACCCGCAGCGGCAGGGTGTTGATGAACAGACCGATCATCTCCGCCACCCCGGTCAGCTCCGCCGGACGACCGGCCACGGTGACACCGAACAGCACGTCGCGTTGACCGCTGTAGCGCGACAACAGCAACGACCAGACCCCCTGGAAAAACGTGTTTGGGGTGATCCGACGGCTACGGCAGAACGCGGCCAGCGCCTGGGTTTCCTGCTCGTTCAGGTGAATCAACTGATCGTCCACCAGCACCGCATCGGTGTAGCGGTCGCGGGCCACGCCGTTGTCCACGGTCAGCGGCGTGGGCGCATTCAGCCCTTGCAACTGGCCGCGCCAGAACTGCTCGGCCTTGCCCGCGTCCTGGCGTTGCAGCCACTGGATGTAATCGCGGAACGGCCGTGGGCTCTTGAGCTCCGGGGTCCGATCGTTGCACAGCGCTTCGTAGACTTTGAGGAAGTCCACGGTCACCAGGGAAATGCACCAGGCATCCATCAGGATGTGGTGGAAGCTGCGAATGAACTCGTAGGATTCATCGGCCAGCCGCACCAGTCGGAAGCGAATCAGCGGCGGCTTCGACAGGTTGAAGCCGACTTTCTGTTCGTCCGCCAGCAAGGTGCGGATCCGCGCCTCTTGCTCGTGCGGGGCGAGCCCGCGCAGGTCGAGGGTATCCAGCGGTACCTTGACCTCGCGGTGGATCACCTGCACCGGTTGCTTCTGGGTTTTCCACTGAAAACTGGCGCGCAGGGAAGGGTGCAGCGCCACCACCTGGCGCCAGGACTCGAGGAACGCAACTTCATCAATGGCACCGCCGATGCGGTAGCGATCCTGCATCAGGTACACGCCGGAGTCTTCGTGCAGCAGGGAATGGAACAGCATCCCCTGCTGCAACGGTGACAGCGGGTAGATGTCTTCAATCGGATTGCTGGTGGTTTTTTCGGTGGTCATTGAAAGCGTCCTGCAAAAATAGGGGCGACGGTGATGGCGCGGCGACGAGGGAAACCGGTCACAGGTCGGCCTCGTTCAGCTCGGCCATCAGCGCTTGCATTTCGTCATCGGACAGGCCCGAGGCGCTGAACTCGGCGCTATCGGCCACCGGCTCGGCGGTGCCTGCGGCCAGCGGCTGTGCGACTTCGGCCATGGCGGCGATGGTCTGGCGCTCGAAGACATGCTTGGCCGAGAGTGCGATGCCTTGCTCGTGGGCCTGAGCCACCACTTGCAGGCTCAGGATCGAGTCGCCGCCAATGGCGAAGAAGTTCTCGGTAACGCTCACGGTCGAAAGCTTCAAAACCTTGGCGACGATGGCTTGCAGGGTGGTTTCCATCGCGTTGCGCGGTGCCACGTGGGCGCCTTCGTCGAACTGATCCGGGTCGGGTAATTGGCGGGTGTCGAGCTTGCCGTTGGGGGTGCGCGGGAAGGTCGGCAGGGTCAGCACCCGGGCCGGTACCATGTACGACGGCAGGCGTTCACCGAGGAAGCGCTTGATCGCTTCCGAGTCCGGCGCGTAGCCGTGAGCGGCCAGGATGTAGGCGAGCAGACGCTTGCCGGCCGCGTGTTCTTGTACGATCACCGCGGCTTCGCGCACGTCGCTGTGGCTGCACAGTTGACGTTCGATTTCCCCGAGCTCGATGCGGTAGCCGCGCAACTTGACCTGATGGTCCTTGCGGCCGAGGAACGCCAGGCGCCCGTCCGCCAGCCAGCAGGCCAGGTCGCCCGTGCGGTAGGCGCGGGTGCCATCGGCCAGGGTGACGAAGGCTTTGGCGGTTTCTTCGGGTTTGTTGCGATAACCCCGGGCCAGGGTCGGGCCGGCGAGGACGATTTCCCCCGGTTCGCCGATGCCGCTGGCGATGCCGTGTTCGTTCAGTACGCGCAGGTCCATGCCGGCGATCGGGCGTCCGATGCTCAGCGCCCGGGCCGGGTCGAGGACTTCATAGGTGGCCCAGACCGTGGCTTCGGTGGGGCCGTATTCGTTCACCAGTCGGGCCTGTGGCAAGGTCTTGCTGTGCTGGGCGATCAACGAAGGAGGGCAGGCTTCACCGGCAACAATCCAGCACTCGAGGCTGTCGGCGCCACCGGCGCGCTGCAACTGGTCGAGCAAGGCCTGATAGAGCGACGGCAGCGACAGACCGTGGCTGACCCGATGCTGGGCAATCAGCTGCGCCAGACGGGACATCTCAAGTTCTTCGCCAGTAGCCGGCAGCACCAGACGCCCGCCCTGGGCCAGCGTCCAGAAAATACCGGCTACCGAGCTGTCGAAGGCAAAAGACGACAGCAGCAGGTAGGCACGCACCGGCGTCTCATAGGAGGCCATCCGCACTTGGGTCGAGAAACTCAGCGCACCGTGGGTGATTTCCACGGCTTTCGGCGCGCCAGTGGAACCGGAGGTATAAATCAGATACGCCAGGTCGTCCGCGTGAGGCTCGGGCAGCGGCGGCAGGTCGCTGGATTCGGGCGCCGTCAGGTCGTCGAGCACGAAACGT
Organism: Pseudomonas sp. LS1212; assembly: GCF_024741815.1. NCBI lineage: Bacteria > Pseudomonadati > Pseudomonadota > Gammaproteobacteria > Pseudomonadales > Pseudomonadaceae > Pseudomonas > Pseudomonas sp. LS1212. The sequence goes on along the minus strand of NZ_CP102951.1, from coordinate 2,868,533 downwards.
TGCAGGCTGCCGGGCACGCTGTCGGCCAGCTCGGCGCTGACCACGATGTGCGCAATGGCACTGTCGGCGAGCATGTAGGCGCGACGATCCGCCGGGTAGGACGGATCAACCGGCACGTAAGCGCCACCGGCCTTCAACACTGCGAGCATGGCGACGATGGCGGCGTTGCTGCGGGCGAACAGAATGCCTACAGGCACGCCCGGACCGATGCCGGCCGCCACCAGTTGATGGGCCAGATGAGTCGCGCAGGCATCGAGGCGGGCGTAGCTCAGGTCGCCGTCCTTGTCGCTGAGGGCGATAGCGTTCGGCTGTTGGCGAACCTGACGGGCAATCAGCTCGACCAGGGTCACCGGCTCGATCGACGGCAAGCTCGGTTGGGCGCCGATAACCTGTGCCTGAAGCGGCCCGCTCAGTGGTAGATGAGCCCAGGCTTGCTGCGGCTCGGCCAGCGCGCCCAGCAGCAGTTGCAGCCATTGCTCGGCGAGGCAGGCCGCCGCTTCGGCGCTTAACGTATGGCGGTCGTAAACCACGTGAGCGTGCAGGCTGTCGGGCAATTGGCGTACGTTCAGGCAGGCCTTCACCGGGTTCATTACCGCGCTGGCAAAACGTTCCTGGGCATCGCCCGAACGCCAGGCAAAGGCGTAACCGCCATTGAGACTCCGGGTGTAATAGTCCTGCCAGCCGACCGTGCGTTCGACCGTGGCGCCGACGTGTTTGCTTTGCTCCAGCAGGGTTGTCTGGGCATCCAGATCGATGCGCACCGGCAGGCATTGCTCGAACAAGCCCAACGCGCTTTCCAGTTCCGGGCCACGGCTTTCGTGGATCAGTGTGATCGGGACTTGCTGCTGGCCAGCCAACCGTCCGAGTACTGCGGCCCACGCCGTCAACATCAAGTTCGAGGTCAGCGCCGGGTGGCGGGCAAGGTCGGCGGGCAATTCCAGATCCACCCGTGCCGGAGCAAACCCGTTGCCGGTGGCCGATCCAAGCGACAGCTGCAAGGCCGGCTGCTCGCTTTCGCTCAGGGGCTTCCAGAAGCTCACGCCAGGATGGTCCGGCTCGTCTTCTGTCAGGCTCCAGCGCCACTCGGCGTAGTCGGCGTATTGCAGCGCTTCGGACAGATCCGGATCGGCGTCTTGCAGCAGCGCAGCGGCCAGCAGTTTCAGGCTGGCGAGGTCGAAGTGGCTGCTGGCGGCGGCCAGATCCAGTACTGACTGTTCGTTCGACAGTTGCACCAGGGTCACGGACAGCGGGTTCGTCCAGTCACGGGGCTGAGCGGCAAGGCTGGTCAGCGCGGCGTCCTGATCGGCGGGGCTGTGCTGACGCAAGTCCTGCACGGTCACGGGCAGGGCGCAGGTTTCGTGAATCACCTGCACCGGGTGGCGCAAACCCGGCACCGGCATCAGGCGCGTGCGCAGGATCTCGCTGTCGGCCATCAGTGCCAGCAGACGGCTGTTCAGCGCATCGAAGTCCAACGGCCGGGACAACGACCATTGCAAATGGCAACTGAACGGGTGTTCGGCCGCGCCGTTGATGTGCGGGTACACAGATGCCTGTTGCGGCGAAATACGAAAACCTTGGAGTCCGCTCATGTTCAACTCGACTAAAAATGGGGCTTAAACCTGGGCCATGGCAGAGGTGCCGAGGCTCGCTGACCGGTTGTCAGGCGAGCCTCTTGCGAACAGCTGATGCGCCCGTTGAAAGGTCAGGCGGCGACGTCGCTCGACAGCAGCGCTTCTGCCATGCCGGTCATGATTGCGCGCTTGCCGGTAAAGGGTTCGCGACCGTGTACCGCGAGCATGTTGTCGATGAACAATACGTCGCCCTGCTGCCAGCTGAACCGCACCAGTGAGTCAAGGTAGGCCGATCGCAGCGACTCCAGTACTTGTGGTTCGATCGGTTCGCCGTCGCCATAAAAGGTGTTGGTGGGCAGGTCGAGGTCGTTGAAGTTGCTTTGCAGCGAATCGCGGACCGCCGGGGGCAGGGTGCTGATGTGGAAGAAGGTCGCGTGGTTGAACCAGACTTCCTCGCCGGTACGCGGGTGACGCACCACGGCTGGCCCACGCTGGCGAGTGCGCAAGCGATTGTTGTCCTTCCATTCCACTTCGATGCCGACGCTGGCGCAGTAGGCTTCCACTTTGCTGCGGTCTTCGGACTGGAACACGGTCTGCCACGGCAGGCCAAAACCGTCACCGTAGTTGCGCACGTACAGCACACCTTTCTCACGGAACCGCGCTTCGATTTCGGGGCTGATGCTCGCCTTCACGGCACGGGTCGAACCGATAGGCGTTTCACCGCCGGTTTCGGACGGGATGTGGCAATAGAAGAACAGCCGCAGCGGAAAGCGTGGCGAATAAGAGTGCTCGTTGTGCGGGAAAATCATCTGATCGGCCGGGTAATCGGTCGAGGTGTAGATGTTGCCGCCGACCCGGGTGCGCGGCGAGGCGCGGAACATGTATTCCAGCGCGCCGGGGGAGAGGGCGACGATGACCTGATCGAATTGCTCCACCGACAGCACCGAGAACCCGCGAAACAGCAGGGCGCCGTACTGCAGTAGTTTCTTCTCCAGGGATTCGCGCTCCCGGGTCGCCCAAGCGACCAGATCGACGCCGCTGACTGCCGGCTCGATCACCAGTGGCAAGGCGTGGTCCGGGCTCAGCAGACGTTCGCTGACCAGTTGCTGCTCCGAGACGTTCATGGCTTTGCGGCGCACGGCGCCAAGGGCACGAGACGATGGGGGCACGATAGACATAAAGGCATCCAACTCGGTTAGAGGGTCAATGAGCGACGTTTGGTTTGCATCATCTGGCTGCGACCGGCCAGCGCCTGGGACTGTTGGCGTTCACGCTGGAAAGTCTGATCCCAGGTGCCCAGCCGTTCGGCCAGTGCCGGCAGCGGTTCGTCCAGCAGGTTTTGGGCTTCGTCCAGCAGGCGTGTCCACAGGTGTTGCAGGCGCAGGGCGCGATCCTGATCGAAGTATTCGCCGCGGTACTTGAGGGTCGCGTCGATGCCTTTGGTGCCGTGCACCAGATCGAGCACCAGGTGGAAATCTCCCGGTGCCTGCACTACGTCCAGCGAAGTCATACGTGCACCGGCGATAGCGGTCGGTGTTACCCGTGACGGTTGATAGTTGAGCTTGACCTGGAACAGCGGCGAGTGACCGGGACGGCGCTCCGGCGCCAGCGCCGACACCACCAGATCGAAAGGCAGACCCTGATGGGCGTAAGCCAGTCGCGCTTCATCGCGCACCCGCTCAAGGAAACCGGCCAGCGTCGGTTCGCCGTGCAGGTCACAGCGCAGGGTCAGCTGGTTGACGAAGAAACCGATGACGTCGTTGTGTTCCGCCAGCGGCCGGCCACTGACATCGGTGCCCAGCAGAAACTGTTGCTGCCCGCCGAGTTGCTTGAGCACCAACTGATAGCTGGCCAAAAGCAGCATGAACAGGGTCATGCCTTGCTCGCGGGCCATCGATGCAAGGTGTTCGCAGGTCGCCTGGGGCACCGTGAAGTTCAGGCTGTGCTCGCCCGGGGTCTGGCCGCTACCACCCAGTTCGAGGGTTTGCGGTACGTTTGCCAGATGCTCACGCCAGAAGCCTTGTTCCGCGGCGATTCGCTGTTCGCTCCAGTGCGTGGCTTCCCATTGGGCGAAATCCAGGTACTGCACCGGCAATTCAGCGTCGGCCGAACCGGCCAGTTCCGCCAGCAGCACTTGCGCCGAGCGCCCGTCGAAGGCGATGTGGTGCAGGGTCAGCAGCAGGTCATGCTGCCCATCTTTAAGGCTGAGCAGTTGGGCGCGCAGCAGCGGCCCGGCCTCGAGGTTGATTGGCGTGGCGTGTTCGTTTGCCAGACAGTCGCTGAGTGCCTGCTGTTGCTGCGGCCCGCTCTGATCACGCAGATCGTGCCAGGTCAGCGGTACAGTCGTGGCTGGTAAAACCTGTTGCTGCGGCCCATCGACGCCATCCCGATACACCGTACGCAGCACACTGTGACGATTGACGAGGGTGTTCAGGCGCAGCGCCAGGGTTTCGATGTTCAGCGGACCTTGCAGGCTCAGGTGCAACACCAGGTTGTGCCGGGTGTCGTCCGGATTCAGTTGGCGCAAGAACCACAGGCGGCTTTGCGCGAATGATTGACGACTCTGGCTGACGTTCGCACGCTCGGTCGAGGCGCTGGCCGTCGGTGATGGCTCGCCCAGGAACACCTGCAAGGCCAGCGCCCATTCCTCCAGCGTTTGTTCGCCGAACAGGCTTTGGGTGTCGAGGTTCCAGCCCAGATCCTTGTGCAGGCGGGCGGCGAAGTCGGCCACGCTGATGGAGTCCAGACCGAGGCCGATCAGGCTGAGTTCAAAGTCTGCCGTCAGGTACGGATTGACCTCGTGCAGGGTTTGCTCAAGCCATAGACGGCACGCGGTTTGCGCGAGTTGCGGGGCATTGCCCACGCGATGCTTCAGTTGAATGAGGTCAATGGTTTCGCTGTTCGACGCGATCTGCCCACCGCTCTGGGCAATGATGCTCAAGGTGCCCGCGGCCAGTTGTTTGCGAACACCCTGACGAGCGATCTTGCCGCTGGTGGTCATCGGAATGGTGCCGGCTTCCACCAGCACAATCTGATCAATGCCGCAGTCGGCAGCTTCACGCACGGCGTTTTGCATCGACGCAAACAGCGCCGGGTGATGCGCCGGGTCGACGAACTTGCGTTGTGGCTCGGCGACGATCACCAGTTTCTCGCGGCCCAGCACCGGGTCCATTTCCGAGAACGCGGCGATGCGTCCGGTGCGAATGCCTGGCTCGGAATCGGTAATGGCAAATTCGATGTCGTGGGGGTACAGGTTGCGCCCGTTGAGAATCAGCAAGTCCTTGAGCCGCCCGCAGATCACCACCTGGCCTTCGTGCATGAAACCCAGGTCGCCGGAGCGCAGGTAGTTGCCGGGCTCACCGACAATGCGCGCCTCAAAGGCTTCGCGACTGGCTTCGGGGTTTTTCCAATAGGCTTCGGCGTTGCTCGGGCCCCTCAGCCAGACTTCGCCGATGCGATCGGCAACGCAGCGTTCATGGCTCTGCGGGTTGACGATGGCAATACTGTGCAAGGCTTGCGGATAACCGCAGGCGACGAACTCCACGGCGGCGGCATCGGTGGCCGCCAACTCGACGCGACCGGTTTCCAGTACGGCCTTGTCCAGGCGCAACACTACCGGCAATGCGTCGGCCGGCGTGGCGCTGACGCACAATGTCGCTTCGGCCTGGCCATAACCGGGGCTGATTGCCAGAGGGTTGAGACCGCAAGGGGCAAAGCGCTGGGCGAAGGCTTCGAGGGTGCCGGGGTGGATCGGTTCGGCACCGTTGATTGCGTGTTGCCAGGCGCTCAAGTCGAGCTGTGCGATAAGGCTGTCGCTGACCACCCGGTTGCACAGGGCGTAGGCGAAGTTGGGGGCAAAACTGGCGGTGGCGCGGTAGCGACTCAACGCCTGCAGCCAGGTTGACGGCGCGTTGACGAAGGTCTGCGAGGCCATCAGGTAGCAGGGCATGCCGCTGTAGAGCGGGGCCAGCAAACCGCCGATCAGGCCCATGTCGTGGTACAGCGGCAGCCAGTTGACCATGCCGCCATGCTCATCGAAACCGTAGGCCTGACGCATCAGTTCGACGTTGGCGATCAGGTTGCGCTGACGTACTTCAACGCCTTTTGGCGTGCCGGTGGAGCCGGAGGTGTATTGCAGGAACGCCACGGTCGCACCGTCCACGTCCGGGCGTGTCCACTGACTGGCCGGCGGCGTGCCCAGGTCCTGGACCGTCAGTACATCGACCTGGTTTTCCACCAATTCCAGCAAACCCTGGCAGTGATCCGCGGGTGCCAGGATCAGTGCCGGTTCGGCATCCACCACCACCTTGCGAACCCGGTCGAGGTGCCGGGGCTTGCGCGACGGTGGCGGGAACAACGGCACGGCGATCAGGCCGGCATATAAACAGGCGCAGAACGCGTGGGCGTAATCTAGGCTGCTGGGCAGCATCAACAACACGCGATCGCCCGGGGCATAGCGCGATTGCAGTGCGGCCGCCAGCGATCGGGACTGCTCGTGCAACTGGGCAAAGGTCAGGGTTTCGCCGATCTCGACGCCGTCCGGCAGGAAATGCAGGGCAGCACGCTGCGGGAAATGCCGGGCGTTGGCTTCCAGCACTTCGATCCAGTGATTGAATGAGAACATGTGCAATTCACGCCATGGCAACGATGACTTTGCGGTCACCGGTGTAAGGATTGCGGCCGTGGGCGACCAGTCGATTGTCGAGCATCAGGATATCGCCGGGCTGCCAGGGAAAACTGATGGCAGTCTGGCGATAGACTTCGCGCACGGTGTCGAGCACGTCGTCGGGAATGGCCGAGCCGTCGCCGAAATAAACGTGCCGTGGCAGGTTCTCTTCACCCACTGCCGCCAGCAGGCTGGCGCGTACGCCCGGTTCGATGGCCGAAACATGGAACAGGTGCGCCTGGTTGAACCAGACCCACTCACTGGTATCGGGATGCTGCAGCACGGCGGCGCAACGCTGGCGGGTGCGCAGGTCGCCATCGGCTTTCCATTCCCACTCGATGTCGTTGTCCTGGCAGTAGCGTTCAACCTGGGCGCGCTCTTCGGTGTTGAAGACTTTCTGCCAGGGCAGGTCCAGTGCGCCGCTGTAATTGCGCACATATAGAAGCTCGCGACTGGCGAACAGCTCGCGGATCTCGACTGGCATGCGCTGGTAGATCAGGCGGCTGTCGGCAATCGGCGTTTCGCCACCAGTTTCACTGGCCTTGATGCAGTGGAACCAGATGCGCGAAGGCCATGGCCGGGTGTAGGCCTGCTCGTTGTGCAAGGGGATGAATTGATGGGCCGGGTATTCGGTGGAGCTATAGACCCCGGCAAACACTTTGCTGCGCGGTGTGGAGCCGAATTCGTAACTGGCCAGCGGTGCGCCGAAACTGGCGGCGAAGCGCTTGAAGTCGATGGGCGTGGCAACGCTGAAGCCACGGAACAGCACCCCGCCAACGGTGGTCAGCGCATGGGGCAGGCTATCGCGGATCGACGCGTCGATATCATGAATCGACTGTCCCGGCGCCGCCTGTACCAGCACGGGTAACGACAACTCGATGCCATCTGCTGGAACAATGGGAAAAGGCTCGGAACGCCCGTTCAGGTGTTCGATTGAGGTCATCCGCTGCGCATCCTTTTTATCTTTTTTTAGTCAATCGGTACGACGCTGGCACATCTTGAAAACAAGGCAGAAATCGCCAGCGCAGAGCGCGATTTAAATGTACACATTCTGATACATAGCGGCATATTAATTACTAATGAGATGGATTATCAATATTATTCCCTTTTTTTTTTTTTTGGATTAGACTCCGCCCCGCTGGCGCCGTAGAGCATTCAGCTAGTTGAAAAACAACAAATATCTGTAGCAGGGGAGCGGGGCGTGAATTTCAAAAGAAACACAATTGCGTTGGCTGTGGGGTCGGCCGTGTGCCTGGTAAACAGTGCATGGGCAGTCGAACAGTCGAACACATTGGAGATCGCTCCGATCACGGTGACGGGTGAAAAAATCAACCGCACCCTGGAGCAAACCCAGTCCAGCGTCGTGGTCGTCACCGACGAACAGCTGCGCGAACACGGTGACAAGGATCTGGTGGATGTGTTTGCTCGTACGCCGGGTGTGTACAACCAGGCCGGCAATGAAAACTGGGGTATTCGCGGTGTGCCGGTGTCCGGTTTCGACGACCAGGGCCCAGCGACCCTCAACGGTGCGGTATCGGTTTACATCGACGGCGCCCAGCAGCCGAACCGCGCACTGACCCTCAGCCCGATCCCGCTCTGGGATGCAGAGCAGGTCGAAGTGTTCCTCGGTCCGCAGTCCACCACTCAGGGCCGAAATTCCCTGGCCGGTGCGGTGGTCATCCAGACCAAGAATCCAACCTTCCAGCCGACCTTCTCGGCGCAAACCAATGTGGGGACATATGGTGAGCACGGAGCGGCCGTTGCCGGTGGCGGTTCGATCGTTGACGACAAGATCGCCGGACGCATCGCCGTGGATTACCAGGAAGGTGACGGTTACATCCGCAACGTTGCACTCAATGACGATGCCAACCCGCGTCGCACCAGCAACGCCCGCGGCAAATTGCTGATCCTGCCCAATGACGACACAGACGTTTTGCTGACCTACGCCCATGGTGAAAACCGTCAGGGCGACCGCTCGGTGATGCGTGTCAACGACAAGGTCCGTTATTACGACGTGTCGTCCGATACCAAGGCGTTCGACAACCTCAAGCAGGACACCCTCAGCGCCAAAGTGGATTACCGCCTGAACGATGCCTGGTCCCTGACCAGCCTCACCGCCAATACCCGTTCGGACTACAGTAACCGTCTGGACTTCGACCAGACTGCCGACGCCAACCAGGTCATTCTGCGCAAGCAGGACGGCGACCTTTTCAGTCAGGAGCTGCGTCTGAATTACACCTCGGACACGGTCAAGAGTTTTGTCGGTGCCTACTATGGTCACAACACCAACAACTTCCACGACAGGTTGTTGTTCGATGACGAACTGTTCGGCACCGTCAAGGGTGATACGAAGATTGAAAACAAGGCGGTGTTTGGTGAAGTCAACTGGACGTTCGCACCGCGCTGGACGTTGATCACCGGTCTGCGCTACGACCACGAGACGAACGACACCGACATCGATCAGGATGACTTCTCCAGCCCGGGGGAAGTCAGCAAATCGTTTGATGCCGTACTGCCGAAACTCGGTATCGACTACGAGCTGGCCACGAATCAGTACCTCGGTTTCATGGTGCAGAAAGGCTATCGCGGCGGTGGCGTCAACGTTCGCGCCGGTGGCGGTCACCAGCCCTACGACCCGGAATACACCACCAACTACGAGCTGTCCTACCGCGGTTCGTTCTTCGACAAGAGCCTGCGTACCCGCGCCAACCTGTACTACACCGACTGGAAAGACCAGCAGGTTAGTATGCTGGACCCGAACACTGAATTCGTTCAAGTCTTCAACGCCGGTCGCAGTGACATCAAGGGCCTGGAAGTCTTTGTTGAAAAAGACATCACTGAACAGCTGACCCTGACCGCCGGTGGCGCCGTTACCGATGGCAAGTACAAGGACTTCGTCACGGGTGACGGCCGGGACATGAGCGGCGAGTCGTTCCTCTATGCGCCTAAATACAAGATGTCGGTGGGCGGTACCTATCGTTGGGACGACCGCCTGACCTTCAACACTGATGTCACCTACCAGAGCTCCACGCCGTCGGAATACGAGTTCGACGCGGACGGGCAGGTCATCGACGAGCGCAAGAGCGATAACTACTGGCTGGTCAACTTCAACACCGAGTACAAGATCACCAAGAACATCGCCGTGTCCGGCTTCGTGAAAAACGCCTTCGACAAGGAATACGTCACCAACAACCGCAGCGGCGACATCATCGACGTCGGCGCGCCGCGCACGGTGGGTCTGGTTCTGCGTTACGACATGTAACCCCATGGGCGCGGGGAGGCAGGCTCCCCGCGTTCGGTTTCAAGGTTGTCGCTGCCTCAGACGTTCGTATTCAGGCAGCCCCGTTCCCTTCCAAACCCAGCCTCCCTGGAGGAAATCATGAGTGCCTTTTCGAATGTCACAGCGGGTGGCGCGCAACAGCTGCGCCTGTTGCATACCGGTCTGTCGAGCCCTTACTGCCTGGATCCGACGCCACTGCTGGAACGCCAGCAACAGCAGGAGTCCAATGCCCGCAGTTACCCGCGGCGCATTCCACTGGTGCTCGAGCGAGCCCATGGCATTTATGTGCAGGACAGTCGGGGGCAAGTGTTTGTCGATTGCCTGGCCGGTGCTGGAACCCTGGCGCTGGGCCACAACCATCCGGTGATTATCGAAGCCATCACCCAAGTCATGGCGGCCGGTGTGCCGATGCACACCCTGGACCTCATGACCCCTGTGAAGGATGCATTCGTACAAGAAATTTTTGGCTGTCTGCCCACAGAATTCGCTCGCAATGCGCGCATCCAGTTTTGCGGCCCAAGCGGTGCCGATGCGGTCGAAGCGGCGCTCAAACTGACCCGCACGGCCACGGGGCGACACTCGATCCTGGCGTTTGAAGGGGCTTACCATGGCATGACGCTGGGGACGCTGGCCATCAGCGGCAACCTGTCGCCAAAAAATGCCCTCGGTGCCTTGATGCCAGGCGTACAGCGCCTGCCGTTCCCCCACGATTACCGTTGTCCGTTCGGTGTTGCCGGCGAGCAAGGCGTGACCTTGAACCTGCGCTACCTCGAGCATTTGCTCAACGACCCGGAAAGCGGTGTCACCGCACCAGCGGCAATGATTCTGGAACCGATCCAGGGCGAGGGCGGGGTGATTACCGCCCCGGATCGCTGGCTCCAGGAACTTCGCCGCTTGACCCAGGCTCACGGCATTGCGCTGATCGTCGACGAGATCCAGTGCGGCATCGCCCGCAGTGGCCAGATGTTCGGTTTCGAGCATTCCGGTATCACGCCGGACGTCATCACCTTGTCCAAGGCCATCGGTGGCGGTCTGCCGCTGTCGGTCATGGTCTACAACGACTCGCTGGACGTCTGGCAGCCTGGCGCCCATGCCGGCACATTCCGCGGCAATCAACTGGCGATGGCGGCCGGTACCGCGACGCTGCGTTTCATCAGGGATGAAGGGCTGGTGGCCCACGCCGAAACCGTCGGTGCGTGCCTGCGCCAGCATCTGCTGGCGTTGAAAAACGAGTTCGCCTGGGTCGGTGATGTGCGCGGTCGCGGGTTGATGCTGGGGATGGAGATCGTCGACCCGGCAGGCACCCCGGACGTGCAAGGGCATCCACCGGTCGACAGCGCCAGGGCCAAGTACTTCCAGCAGGCGTGCTTGCGCCACGGGCTGATTGTCGAACTCGGCGGGCGTCATGGTGCAACCGTGCGCTTCCTGCCGCCGCTGATCATCACCGAACAGGAAATCGATTTCGTCGCACACATTCTATTCAAGGCCGCTTGTGCAGTGAGCGACCACTTCGATCGCTGACCGCCGATTTGCCCCGGTGTCGTTGTACGGGGCATGTCACTGAGCCAGAGGCTGCGTTCAGGCATCCCAGCAGCCCGTCGCGCATATCCTTGAAGACCACCAGTCCAGGTAGCTGGACGATCCCGCCACCCTCTCGCGCCACGCGTCGCAACGTTATGACGTCATCGAAGAGAAACTGGCCGAGCTCGATAAATATGTGCCTTACTTGACCGAGGATGAGATGGTCAAGCGCGGCGCCATCTACAAGAAGGCCGCAGAGCCCTGGGCTCCCTTTGCCGTCGCTGACCAGCGCGTGAGGCAAGGCCCGGAGTTTGAAGTGCAACACTGGGAAACCCGCCATCTTCAGGCGGCGCTCACCCGCGCAACGGGGCTGCTGCAAGGCGAACCCAGAATCGTCAGGTATCAGCGGCTGGGTTGACGCGACAGAGGGGGAGTTCTGGCACTCCTTTCCTGCGTCTCGAGATCGCCGGGGAGCCCCTGCGGGTCTCCAGCGTCGCAGCGGCGCACCGAGCCTATGGCAGCGGCTACGCCGATCGTGGTATGCCGAAACTTCTCCTCACGCCAACGGCACCGGCGCTGTCATTGCTCGAGCTATCGCCCTCGCCAATCAGACCGAATAGGGCTTGGCAGCGGTGTGGTCGTCCGACATCCATCATAGGGTCGACAGATACAATTACGGGAGGCCGTTATTGCGAATATGGCGAAACCGGGTTGTTTAAATAGTTTTATTTTTTAAATGTATCAATCGTGATTCGCGCCAATTAATAGTTGTTGAAAATTTGACATGTATCACTCGCCTTACACTTGCGACCGATTTAATGGGGTGTATGTAAAGTTGTAATGCTGGTGTTACACCCGCTTCTGCTTTGCTTCTTTGTGGTGCAGTCGAGATTTTCTTTTCCAGATTTCCAGTCTGTAACCATATGTTTTTAATAAAGATATTTTAATAGCTGGCGAATTGCCGATCTGGCACTCGTTTTGCTGCTGCAATGTCGACGCGAAACATGCGTAATCTCTGTTAAAAAAATGACAGTGTCCATGTGATGTTTGACTACGCTATTCGGAGTTCTTCGAATGTGTTCCAGAATCAAGTTGTACCTGACTGTCCGTTTATTGGCGCGGTAGAGGGACTGTCGGCCTGCGTGGCATGCCGACGGCCTTCCTGAATCAAGGTATATGAGGGATTTCACCGATGCGTATCAGCATATTCGGTCTGGGTTACGTGGGCGCTGTATGCGCAGGCTGTCTCTCTGCTCGTGGTCATAATGTGATCGGGGTGGATGTCTCGCAGGTTAAGGTCGACCTGATCAACCAGGGTAAGGCGCCCATCGTTGAACCGGACCTGGAGCCACTGCTCGAGCTGGGGGTGAGTTTTGGGCGGCTGCGTGGTGGCGGTGATGTGAAGGCGGCAGTGATAGGCACGGATATGTCGTTCATCTGCGTCGGTACGCCCAGCAAGAAGAATGGCGATCTGGATCTGGTCTACATCGAGTCGGTCTGCCGCGAGATCGGCGAAGCCCTGCACGACAACGACAGCTGGCACACGGTGGTGGTGCGTAGCACGGTGCTGCCGGGCACGGTGAAGAACGTGGTGATCCCGATCCTGGAGGGCTGTTCCGGCAAGAAAGCGGGAGTCGACTTCGGGGTTGCGATCAACCCGGAGTTCCTGCGCGAAAGTACCGCGATCAAGGATTATCACTATCCGCCCATGACGGTGATCGGTGAGCTCGACCAGCGCAGCGGTGACATGCTCGTCACACTCTATGACGAGCTGGATGCACCGATCGTGCGCAGGAGTATCGAAGTGGCGGAGATGATCAAGTACACCTGCAACGTCTGGCACGCGACCAAAGTGACCTTCGCCAATGAGATCGGCAATATCGCCAAGGCCGCCGGCGTGGACGGTCGCGATGTGATGGACGTGATCTGCCAGGACACCAAACTCAACCTGTCGCGTTATTACATGCGCCCCGGCTTCGCGTTCGGCGGTTCCTGCCTGCCCAAGGATGTGCGTGCGCTGAACTATCGCGCCGGGCAAATGGATGTCGAGCACCCACTGCTGGCCTCGATCATGCGCAGCAATGCGGTGCAGGTACAGAGAGCCTTCGACATTATCACCAGTTACGGCAAGCGGCGTATCGCGCTGCTCGGCCTGAGCTTCAAGGCGGGCACCGATGACCTGCGCGAAAGCCCGTTGGTGGAGTTGGCCGAGATGTTGATCGGCAAGGGCTACGACCTGCATATCTTCGACCGCAGCGTTGAATACGCGCGTATCTACGGGGCGAACAAGGAATACATCGAGTCGAAGATTCCGCACCTGGCTTCGCTGTTGTGCTCGGACCTTGCGAAGGTGATCGAGCAGGCGGATGTGGTTGTGCTGGGTAACAGCGACGAGTCGTTCGAAGCCATTGCGCTTCAGGTGCCCGAGGGCAAACAGGTGGTCGACCTGGTGGGCTTTATGCCACACGCCAGTAACGATCAGATCGAGGGTATCTGCTGGTAGCAGGGCGTTTGTGCAGGGCGCGGTGCTGGCGCGCCCTGAGCCAAATGGATTTATCGAACAGGGGTTGGGGGCACGGGCATGGCTGATTCCAGGGTTTACCTACGCGAAGCTGCGGGCTGGCTGTTCTACATCACCGCCCTGATGGGTCTTGCGCTGTTGCTGCCGCGCACGGTGTTCGATCCCGACTCCACGGATTTTCTCCTGTTGGTGGGGGCGGTCGGTATCTGGCGTTACTCGATGGGAGCGATCCATTACCTGCGGGGGATGCTGTTCCTTTATCTGGTGTTTCCTTATTACCGGCGCAGAGTCACCAGGCTGGGCAGCAGTGCCGATCCGTCGGAAGTGTTTTTGCTGGTCACCAGTTTTCGTATCGATGCGCTGACCACGGCGCAGGTCTACCGTTCGGTGATCGAAGAGGCCATCGGTTGTGGTTACCCGACCACGGTTGTCTGTTCCATCGTCGAGCTGGCCGATGAGCTGCTGATCAAGGCGCTCTGGGACAGCTGCAATCCGCCGGAGCAGGTCAAGCTGGATTTCGTGCGGATTCCCGGAACCGGCAAGCGCGATGGCCTGGCCCATGGTTTTCGGGCGATCTCCCGGCACTTGCCGGATGCCGATGCGGTGGTGTCGGTGGTCGATGGCGACACCGTGCTCTCGCCTGGCCTGGTGCGCCAGACCGTGCCCTGGTTCAAGCTGTTCCCGAAAGTCGGCGGGTTGACCACCAATGAATTCTGCGAGGTGCGCGGCAGCTACCTGATGAGCCAATGGCACAAGCTGCGGTTCGCCCAGCGACACATCAACATGTGTTCGATGGCACTGGGCAAGCGAGTGCTGACCATGACCGGGCGTATGTCAGTGTTCCGCGCCCAGGTGGTGACCACCCCCGGCTTTATTCAAGACATCGAGAGTGATTATTTGCAGCACTGGCGCCTGGGGCGCTTCCGTTTCCTCACCGGTGATGACAAGTCCAGTTGGTACAGCCTGATGCGGCTGGGCTACGACACCTTTTATGTGCCCGATGCGGCGATCAACACGGTCGAGCACCCACCGGAAAAGAGCTTCTTCAAGGCCAGTCGCAAGCTGATGTTCCGCTGGTACGGCAATAACCTGCGGCAGAACGCGCGGGCCTTGCACCTGGGCGCGCACCGGCTGGGCTGGTTCACCTCGCTGGTGCTGTTCGACCAACGCGTATCGATGTGGACCAGCCTGCTCGGGCCGTCGGTGGCGATCATTGCCAGCCTCAAATACAGCATCGCCTACCTGCTGATCTATGTGCTTTGGATCGGCCTCACTCGCTTGCTCTTGAGCCTGCTGTTGCTGGCTTCGGGGCACCCGGTCGGGCCGGCCTATCCACTGATTCTTTATTACAACCAGTTGGTCGGCGCAGTGGTGAAGATCTATGTGTTCTTCCGCCTCGACCGGCAATCGTGGACGCGCCAGAACACCAAACTCGACCGCGGCTTGGCCAGCTATCAGCGCTGGTTCAATACCTGGTCGTCGCGGGTCATGACCTTTTCGGCCGGCAGTGTGTTTTGCGCGCTGTTGATGTGGATCGTGTAGCGCAGGTGTCAGGGCAGTCGGCATGCCGCGCCGGCCTGCACAGCGGCAAAGGGTGAAGGTGAACACCGGCTCTGACCTGCCGGGTCGAACTCAATCGTGGATGGGAAGGGACGCGTTATGAGCACAGCTTATACTGCTGTTAGTACTAATGTCGTGCATGAGTCGGAGGTGCAGCGTCAGCATGCGCGGCTGAAACTACCGGCGAGGATCAAGTTTCACGGGCCGGACCGGGAAATATTCGATTGCGAGCTGATCGACTTGTCCGCCGGTGGCTTCAGCCTCTCTCAGCCGAGCCCACCGCTGATCGCGGGCCGACAGCACAAAGGCAAGCTGGTGTTCCAGATCGATGGGCTTGGGTTTGCCATCGACGTGGAGTTTGTCGTGCGCTCGGTATGCAGCGAGGGTCTGCGGGTGGGTTGCGAGTTCCACAACCTGCGCCCCCGCGAGATTTCCGCATTGCGCTATCTGATCACCTCCTACCTGTCGGGAGGGTTGATCAGCCTGGGTGACATGCTCGCGACCCAACAGCGCGAGAACTTCACCAAGCAACGCAAGCACGAAAGCGGCAACGGCCTGGGCTTTTTCGGACGCTTGCGTGCGACCACGGTCAGCCTGCTGATGTTCCTGGTGGGATTGGGTGCCTTTGGTTATGTGTTGCACCAATTGCATGGCGTTTATTTCGTCACTCACGCCGAGTCGGCGCGGGTCAACGTGCCCGGCCAGTTGATCGGCCTGCCGCGTGACGGCAGCGTCAATGCGCTGGTCAAGGTGGGTTCGGTGGTGTCCAAGGGTGCCCCGCTGGCGACCTTTTCCGCCTCGCTGCTGGATGTGATGAAAGGCAACCTGCCGCCTGGGCAGGCGACCCCGGAAAACCTCGAGCGTCTGTTCAGCCGGACCCTGCGAGGTTCGCTGACCAGCCCTTGCGATTGCCGGGTGGTGGCGCAGCTGGTGCCGGACGGGCAGGTCGTCGGCAAGGGCACCACGGTGTTCGAGTTGATGCCGACCGATGGTGTGGCGACCATCGAGGCGCGTTTCCCCTATAAGAACTTTGTCAAGATCCAGCCCGGCAAGGTGGTGAGCTTCCAAGTGACCGGTGAAGAACAGCCACGCACGGGCAAGATCGCCACGGTGGTGCTGGACAACGGCGGCCTGGCCTCCGACCTGCGGGTCACCATTGAGCCTGACAGCGCGTTGCAGACCGATCTGGCCGGACGTCCGGTGGACGTCAGTATCGAAAACCTGCCGAGCAATGCCTGGGCGGCCAATATCTGGGTGAAGAATGCCTGGGAGAATAATGTCTGGGTGAATAAAGTCATGGCGGCCGGAAAATGAACGGCGCATGGCGATCGGGGCTGCGGTTTTCTGCGCTGGCCGCTGCTCTGACGATGATTCATGGTTGCGGCACCCTGCCGGATCAGGGGCTGGCGCGCGAGGCCATGTTGCGCGGCGATTATGAAACGGCACGCAAGCACTATGCGGTGCTGGCCCAGGAGGGCTACGCCGATGCCCAGGCCGGTATGGGCGACCTGACGGCGTCGGCGGGCGACCCGGCGAGCCTGAAAGAGGCTGAGGTCTTGTACCGGCAGGCCGCGCCGGAGTCGGTCAAGGCGCAGTCACGGCTGGGCCGTTTGTTGCTGCGTCAGGGACCGAGTGATCCCAGGCAAGTGCGCGAGGCCCATCAACTGTTGCAAGGCGCGCTGGATAAAGGCGAGTTCAGTGCGGTGGTGCCGCTGACGCTGTTGTACCTGAGCTACCCGCAATTGGCGCCTGGGGTGGATCCGCAGCAGAAGGTCGATAGCTGGCGCGCCCAGGGGATTATCGAGGCGGATCTGGCGCAGATCCTGATTTACCGCAATCAGGGCACCTATAAGGATCACCTACCGCAGATCGAGCAGATGTGCCGGGCTCGGCTGACGGTACTCGATGCCTGTTATGTGGAGCTTGCCACGATCAACCGATTGCGGGTCCAGCCCAAGGCGCAAGCTGCGTTGCTGGTGGAATTGCGCCAGGGTTGGCGCGAAGGGCGAGTGGCGCCCTTGCGGGTCGAGTCGGTGGCGCGCGTCCTGTCGTCGCCAGCCCTGGAAGGTCCGCCCGACGCGCAAAGCGCCCAGCGCCTGCTCGAAGAACTGGCGCCGGTCTATGCACCGGCCTGGACCAGCCTGGCGCGGTTGATCAACGACTACCCAGCGCAGGGCGATGCGCCGCAATTGCTCTCGGCCTTGCAGCGCGGGCGCGAAGCGGGCGACCCACGGGCGGAACTGCTTACCGGACGGCTGTATTACCTCAGCAAATGGTTGCCGCAGGACCCGCGCCTGGCTGAAGAGCATTTGCTCAAGGCAGCCGCAGCCGGTGAAATCGGGGCGCATTACTACTTGGGCCAATTGTACCGGCGCGGTTATCTGGGCCAGGTCGAACCGCAGAAGGCGTTGCAGCATTTGTTACTGGCGGCCCGCAATGGCTCGCCCAATGCGGACCTCGCCCTGGCGCAGATGTTTTCCGACGCTCGCGGGATCAAGGTCAATCGGATCAATGCCTTTGTCTTTGCACAACTCGCGCAGCGCCAGGGTGTGGTAAATGCGGCGCCAGTGCTGTCGGCCCTGCAGTCGGGGCTGACCCCGGCAGAAAGGAAAATCGCGCAGCCCTTGCTTGAGGGGGAAGCCCAGGCCCGTCTTACAGGCGCGGCTCTGGCCAGACTGCAAATTCCGGAAAATGGACAGGACTTACTATGAAGCAGGCATTTTTGGCAGGTTGTGGTCTGGGGGTTTCGCTGGTTTGCAGTGCCGGTCTGGTGCTGGCGGCGGAAGTGGCACCGAAGAATTTCGGCCTGGATGTGAAGATTACCGGTGAGTCGCAGGAGGACCGTGACCTGGGCACCGCGCCTGGTGGCACCGTCAACGGTATTGGCATCGACGTGCGCCCCTGGGCCTATGGCCAGTGGGGTAACTGGAGTACCTATGTGATGGGGCAGGCGGTGGCGGCGACCGATACCATCGATACCGACACGGTCAACAACGGCGTCGACGCCAGTAACGCCCGTGAGACAGATGACAGCTACCTGGCGCTGCGCGAGTTCTGGATCGACTATACGGGCATCAGCGCCTATCCGGGCGAGCATTTGCGCTTGGGGCGCCAGCGTTTGCGCGAGGAAAGCGGCGAGTGGATGGACACCAACATCGAAGCGCTCAACTGGAGCTTCGAGACCACCCTGCTGCGCGCCCACCTCGGTGCCGCCCAGCGCTTTTCCGACTACCGAACCGACGTGAGCGACTTGGCGCCCGAAGACGAAGACCGCACCCATGCGTTCGCCGACATCTCTACGCAATGGACGCCCAGTCACTGGCTCGGCCTGCGCGTGCATCACGTCGAGGACAGCGGCAGCCTGCCCGATGCGGGCGAGCAGATCGATGCGCTCGACAAGAGCTACACCGGCAGCCTGACCTGGGTCGGCTTCGAAGCGAACGGCGACGGCTACAACTATCGCTCGACGATGCCGGTCAACTACTGGTTGAGCGGCACTTGGCTGACCGGCAATCGCGACAACCTCAGCAGCGTGACCGACGCCAATGGCAACCGCATCGCGACGGGCGACAACAGTGGCGACGTCGACAGCTGGGGCGCGGACCTGGGTCTGCGCTGGAACATCAATGACAGTTGGCGGCTCGGCGCTGCCGCGGCCCGCGGCGAAGGCGGCGGTCGCGACAAGGAAGAGCAGTTCCAACAAACCGGCCTGCAGAGCAACCGCTCAAACTACACCGGCACGCGTTCGCGCGTACACCGCTTCGGCGAAGCCTTTCGCGGTGAACTGAGCAACCTCCAGGCGGCCACGGCGTTCGGTTCCTGGCAGTTGCGCGAGGACTACGACGCCAGTCTCGTCTACCACCGCTTCTGGCGGGTCGACGACCAGCAGGAGACCGGCGACAGCGGGGTCATCAACGCGCCTCTGGTGGACGGTGAGAAGGACCTGGGCCAGGAAGTCGATCTGGTCATGACCAAGTACTTCAAGCAAGGCCTGTTGCCAACGAGCATGGTGGATTGGGTCGACGAACCCTCGGCACTGATCCGCTTGCGCGTCGGTGTGTTCTTCCCGGGCGACGCCTACGCCAGCGACACCGACTCGAGCATGCACCGGGCGTTCATTGATTTAGTCTGGAAAATCTAGGCCCGGGTTGTTGCCCGCAGTGATGCCATCGCGGGCAACACCGCCTTGATAACAACAGGTTGCGTTTATTTTGATGAGTGAGACTTATGGACAGTGTCGTCAAGATAGGGTTGTTGCTCGCCGGTCTGCTGTTGGTGCAGGCCGCAGGTGTCCAAGCTGCGGGTGTCGTCGTACCGCCGCGCTATACCATCAGCGAGACCCCGGGAAAGCCGTTGCTGATCAAAGAGCCGAAGATGCCAAACCTGTCCGGCTACACGGCCGAGGCAGCCATGGCGAAGATTTCGTACAAGCCCGCCGGCCGTGCCTTGATCCAGCCGATGCTCAAGGAAAACATGCTCGACGAGTTCATCGGCGGCAAGGAGCGTCTCAAGGAATGGGTGGTGCGCCAGAAGCGAATGCCAGTGGCGATCTTTATCGACCGTGGCTACATGAACCTGGCGCAACTGGCACGCAGCCTGCCGCCGACGGCCTTGCGCGAAACCGCGCCGGGGGTGTTTCTGGCGCGCTTGCCGATCGTGATACGTCCCGGCGCGACCCTGCATATCGACAAGTCGGTCAAGGAGTTGCGATTGTCGCAGGAGGGCGGTTCATTCCTGGTCAATGACGGCAAGCTGTTTATCACCGACACCAAGGTCAGCGCCTGGCGCGAGAAGGACAACAGCCCGGCCTGGTACAAGAAAGAGGGGGAGTTCCGGCCCTTCCTGGTGTCCTGGGGCGGCACCGAGACCTACATCGTCAACAGCACCATCACCAGCTTCGGCTACACCGCGAGCAAGAGTTATGGGGTGAGTATCTCCCAGTACAGCCCAAGCATGGCGCCGAAGATGAAGCGCAAGCGGCCGACCGGCTGGCTGCTCAATTCGGAGTTCGTCGACAACTGGTACGGCTTCTATTGCTATGAGGCCGACGACGTGGTGATCCTCGGCAATTCCTATCGCGACAACATTGTCTATGGCATCGACCCGCACGACCGTTCGCGTCGGCTGATCATCGCCCACAACGAGGCCTTCGGTACCCGCAAGAAGCACGGCATCATCCTCTCGCGCGAGGTCAACGATAGCTGGATCATCTACAACCGCGCCTACGACAATCACCTGTCGGGCATCGTCCTGGACCGTTCCAGCGTCAATAACCTGGTGGCCTACAACGAAACCTACAAAAACCGCTCCGACGGCATGACCCTGTATGAGAGCGGCAATAACCTGATCTGGCGCAACCGCGCAATCAACAATGACCGGCACGGGATCCGGGTGCGTAACAGTACCGGTGTGCGGCTTTATGAAAACGAGCTGATGGCCAATACCCTGACCGGTATCTACGGCCACATCAAGGACTTGCGCGGCACCGACCGCGATCTCAAGGAAGACCCCTTCGAAGCCAAGCTGTCGCTCACCGTGGTCGGCGGCAAGCTGATCGGCAACGGTTCCAGCCCCATCACCGTGTTTTCACCGTCGCGTCTGGAACTCTATGACTTGACTTTTTTGGCGCCGCAGAAACAGGACGGCCTTTCCTTCACCGGCTTACTGGGGGAGGTACAGGGGGACTTGATGGACATTCTCCTGCACCGCCATGAAGCCGCGCTGATTCTGCCGCAGAAACTTTGAGGAGCCTGCCGATGAACACAATCCATGGATTTTCCGCTCTGTGCCTGCTGTCTGCGCCCGCGTGGGTACAGGCGGCGCCGCAGTACACGGCCGAGGCCTGCTGTCAGCTGTGCCCGCAAGCGGCGCAGGCAACACTTTACGAGCAGCCGACGCTGAAAAACTACGCGACCCTGGTGGAGGCCAAGGACCAGTGGCTGTTCCGCACCAAAAGCGATTTTCGCACTGACTTCGGCCTCGATGAGAGCGGTTACAAGGCCCTCAAGCGCCTGCGCGACGGGCTGGCCCAGCGCGGGGTCGAGCTGGTGCTGGTCTTGCCACCCAGCCGCGGCCTGCTGCATGCCGACCGCCTGACGCCGCTTGCGCTTGCCAACTTCGATCAGGCCAAGGCCCGGCAGAACTACTTGCAAACGCTGGCCCGGGTGCGCGACTTGCGCATTCTTGTCCCCGACTTTACCAGCCTGCTGGGTGCGCCGCAGCCAGCCGGGCAGCCCTTCTACTTCAAGGGCGACCATAACTGGACGCCCTATGGCGCCGAACGCAGCGCCCTGCTGGTGGCCCAGACGCTCAGGGGCAACGATGTGCTCAAGGAGTTGCCGCATCAGGTCTTCGCCAGCCAGCCGGCCGGCCTGCTGGGACGCTCTGGCACGTTGTACAAAGCCGCCGCGCAGATCTGCGGCAACGGTTATGCGGCGCAGTTTGTCTCCCGTTATCAGACCCAGGCCCAGGGCGACGCCAAGGTCCCCGCCAAGGTCGCATTGATCGGTACCAGCGCCAGCAGCGAGGCGTTCAACTTTGCCGGCTTCCTCGAACAGTATCTGCAGACGCCGGTCAGCAACTTCAGTGTACCGGCTGGTGGCTACGATGATTCGTTGATCGCTTACCTGCTCAGCGACGACTTTCAGAAGCGGCCGCCGGCGGTGCTGGTGTGGGAAACCGATAACCTCGACAGCCTGCAGAAATCCAGCTTCTACCGGCAGGCGATGGCGGCGCTGAGCGATGGCTGCGACAGCCAGGCACCGCTGCTCAGAAGCCATTCGACCCTGCACAGCGGGCGCAATCAGGTGTTGTTCAATGGCGGTGGCGGCACGGTGTATCCGATCAAGGGCAATCGTTATCAGGTCGACCTGAAGTTCGCCGATCCCAGCGTACACCTGGTGAGCGCGACCCTGACCTTCATGAACGGTCGTCAGGAAAACATCAACTTGAGCCGTCCGCCGAGTGTCAATACCCGGGGCCGCTTCGTCTTCGAGTTGCGCGCCGATGCGGACTGGGACGAACTCACTTTTCTTTCCATGGAGGTGCAGCCACCGCTTGGGGCGACCTCCATGGAACTCTCGGCCCGCTTGTGTGCCAAGCCGGTCATCGCTGAGGCACCATCCCTGCGCACTGCGCAGGCGGAGGGTCACTGATGCGTCATGTGCACTGGGCCGCCTTTGGCGTGGCCTTCATCCTGGTGGGGCCGACCGTGCAGGCGGGCGCGGCTCAACTCCGGCCCCCGGAGGGCTATTACGCGAAGGCTTTGGTCAAGAAGGGAGACGCGCAGAGCTGTCCGGCGGCGCCCAAACCCTATACCGGTGACCTGTTGATCCCCAGCAAGTACGAGGGCTCGGGCAAGGCACGTGATCAGCTCAACGCGGAATCCAACAAGCGCTACAAGCAATTGTCAGCCGATATCAACGAACTGGAGAAGGGCGTCAACAAACAAGTGGCAGCCTATTTGCGGCTCGGCCGCGAAGGCTATGTGGATTGCACCCTGACCTGGCTGGGCAATTGGGCCAAGGCGCAGGCGCTGCTGAGCACCACCTACACCCATACCGGCAAGTCGATGCGCAAATGGGCGCTGGGCAGTATTTCTTCGGCCTATCTGCGGCTCAAGTATTCGCGCTCGCAGCCTTTGCAGGGCCACGAGGCGCAGACCCGGCTGATCGAGGCCTGGATAGGCCAGGTCGCCGATCAAGTGGTGCGAGACTGGCGCGACCAGCCGCTGGACCGGCTGAACAATCACCAGTATTGGTCGGCCTGGGCAGTCATGGCGGCCTCGGTGGTGGTTGACCGGCGCGACCTGTTCGACTGGTCGGTGGCGCAGTTCCGCATCGGCGCTTCTCAGGTCAATGCGGACGGTTATCTGCCCAACGAGCTGCGCCGCGAAACCCGCGCACTGGCTTACCACAACTACTCGATGGGCCCGCTGATGATGATCGCCGCCTTCGCCCGCGCCAATGACGTCGACCTGCGCGAGGAAAACCACGGCGCCATGCGGCGTCTGGCGGCGCGGGTGGAGGAGGGGATCAGGGACCCGAGCTCGTTTGAACGCAAGACCGGCTACAAGCAGGAACTCGAGGACCTCGACGAGGACGGGAAGTTTGCCTGGCTGGAACCTTACTGCGCGCTGTACGACTGCTCGGTGCAAACCAACCGCTGGCGCGAATCGGTCGAACCGATGAAAACCTACCGCCTGGGCGGCGACATCACCCAGCTGTTTGCTGGCCAGAAGGAGTAGATGCAACAGACAACACGGGTTACCGGGTACACCGCGGGGCCATTCGTGATTGGGCATGTGTTGTAAAGGGGAAGGGCAGTCCTTCGTTGTTCGAAGAGCCTTCATATCGAGTGATGAAGGTGTGGGAGGAAAGCGAAATGATTCCAGTGATTCTGTCCGGCGGCAGTGGTTCGCGGTTGTGGCCATTGTCGCGCAAGTTGTATCCCAAACAATTCCTGAATCTGGCTGGCGAGGGATCGCTGTTTCAGCAGACCCTGCAGCGCCTGGCGTTCGATGGTATCGGCAAGCCTATCGTGGTCTGTAATCAGGAGCATCGCTTTATCGTCAACGAACAACTCGCCGCCATAGGCTGTGCGCCGCAGGCAATGCTGCTCGAACCCTTCGGCCGCAATACCGCGCCGGCGGTGGCGCTGGCGGCCCTCAAGCTGATCGCCGAAGGCCGCGATGAGCTGCTGCTGGTGCTTCCGGCCGACCATGTGATCAGCGACGTGCCCGCCTTGCGCGCCTCGCTGTCGCAAGCGCAGGAAGAGGCGCTCAAAGGCAATATGGTGCTGTTCGGCATTCCGGCGACGCGTCCGGAAACCGGCTTTGGCTATATCAAGGCTGCCTGCGGCGATGCTGGCGCCGGCCCCTTCAAGGTCGAGCAGTTTATCGAGAAACCCGACCAACAAACCGCCAGTGGGTTTGTCCGGTCCGGCGAATACTTCTGGAACAGCGGCATGTTCCTGTTCCGTGCCAGCCGCTATCTCGAAGAGTTGCGCACTCACGAACCGGACATGTACGACACCTGCGTGCTGGCCCTGGAGCGCAGCCGCAGCAGCGAGGGAGTGACCAGTATCGATCGGGTCACCTTTGAGTGCTGTCCGGACAACTCCATCGACTATGCGGTGATGGAGCGCACCAGCCGCGCCTGGGTCGTCCCGCTGAGCGCTGGCTGGAGCGATGTCGGTTGCTGGTCGTCGCTGTGGGATGCGCATGACAAGGATGCCGAAGGCAATGTGCTCAAGGGCGATGTCGTCAGCCACAACAGCCGCAATTGCTTCGTGCATGGCAGTAGCAAGCTGGTGACCCTGCTGGGGCTGGACGATTTGGTCGTGATAGAAACCAAGGATGCGGTGATGGTCGCGCACCGCGATGCCGTGCAGGACGTGAAAAAACTGGTCAATGCGCTCGATGCCAAAGGCCGCTCGGAAACCCGGAGCCATTGCGCGGTGTATCGCCCCTGGGGCAGTTACGATTCGGTGGACAACGGCACCCGCCACCAGGTCAAGCACATCACCGTGAAACCTGGCGCGCAGCTCTCCCTGCAGATGCATCACCACCGTGCCGAACACTGGATCGTGGTCTCCGGCACCGCCCAGGTGACGTGCAACGAAAAGGTCTTCCTGCTCACTGAAAACCAGTCCACCTACATCCCGATCGCTTCGGTGCATCGCCTGGCCAACCCCGGCAAGATCCCGCTGGAAATCATCGAGGTGCAGTCGGGCGGTTACCTGGGCGAGGACGATATCGAGCGCCTGGAAGATGTCTACGGCAGGAACGAACAGGTCAAGGGCTGAGCCCATGCACCAGAGGCGTTGATTCGCTTGTCAAATGATGCGCCGGCTGCAGGAAGCCGAGCAAGGCTTGCTGAGTGTCGTGCCAGGCGGCCTGGTGCTCCATATCGAGGAAGTGCCCGGCCTTCTTGACGGTGTGGAACTCAGACTGGCGGGCATGCTCGGCAAAAAGGCGGGCGTCTTGCGCCGAGGTATATTCATCCCATTCGCCATTGACGAACAACACCGGTACCTCGATGGCGTTGGCGCAGGCGAGATAGCACGCGGTGTCCCGGGCCAGCACCTCATTAACGTGGAAATGCATCTGCCTGTATTCGTGCTCGGCCAGACTACTGACATGGCGGTGGTTAAAGCGCTTGAACAGCGACGGCAGGTGCTTGCCAATGGTGCTATTGATCCAGCAACCGACATTGTAACGATCGCAGGCGTGAAGGAAGTTCAGGCCGCTTTCCAGGTAATCGCGCATTGGCGTATTGATCCGCGCCGAGAATGAAGAGATCACGGCCTTCTCGATTCTTCGCGGCCGCTGGGCCAGTGCCAGCAAGGTCGCTGCGCCGCCCCAGGAAAAAGACAGCACATGGTCGACAGAGAAGTGTTCGATCAACTCCAGCAGTATCTCAGCCTCATCCTCCTTGCGGATTGGCTGGCCGTGGCGATTGTGCCGTTTTGATTGGCCGGCGTAGGGTTGGTCGTAGAGAACCACATTGAAGCGCGGCCGCAAATAACGCACCGTCTGGGCGAAGGATGCGGTGGTTGCCAGCGAGCCATTGACCAGAATGATGGTCTTGTCCGCGCTGGCATTGAGATAGTGCTCGGTATAGACCTTGTACTGGCAGTTAATCTCGACGATGGCGATTTTTGGCTTCATGTCATTATCTTCCTTGCATATATTCAGGTGTGGGGCAGCTGGAGTGGCTGTCCGCAGGGTTATATCGCAGAAAGCAGAACACCTGGACCTGACAGTCGAGTGCCAAGCAAATGTATAACTTGTTGTTTTTCAATATGTTATAGGCAGTGATCAGATGATTTTCGTATGCCAAAACCTGGAATTCCCTCGGTTAACCCAGCAACAGCAGCGCAAGGGCTGCCTGGATGGTCGCCGTGACCAATTGGTCACTGATTGACCCGAGGCTCAGAGTTAAGCAGGGATTCTCCGGAATGCAAGAATGCAGACGACCTACCTGAACTGCCAAAGCCTGGCTCGGTGATTCAAGTGGTTAGGGGGGAGCCTATAGAATTCGGAAAAAATCGTACGCTAAGGTTTTCCGTCCTGTCGTGGTGACTTGAACTTCCCGTTTTCTAGCTTGTGAGCCATAAACCAGAAACGTCTGACAGACCTTAGCTAATCCCTCCCGGTACAGTCCCGCGGACGTACAAGGAGTGCTCATGAAAAAACTCGGCTTTCCGGAAACCCCAGACTCAATTCCCTTCTCAGGATTTGGCGACGGCAAAGAAAGAACCAAAGCCGCACAGGAGGCTTACACCAGAGCAGAGGCGGCCAACGAAAAGAATGACCGAGAGGCCGATGCCAGATGGGAGGCGATTCAAAAAAGAGAGCAAGGCACGCAAGTCGGTTATGTCTTTGCCAAGTCGTGCTCGTCGCCCGATGGAGTGATTAACCACAGCAACGGTGGTTTCATCCCAGTCGAGTCGCTCAAGCAGTACGGCGCTTATGCGGTGCTGGGTACGGGTAGCGCAGTATCCGCCGCAGGCACTGCGCTGCAATGGATCGGCGGTTCTGGCAGCGCCACGGCGCTGGCCAGCCGGTTGGGTGGCAGCTTGGCGGTTGCGGCGCCGATGCAGTTAAAGATTATCGCCGCCTTGCTGATGCCCAATACCACCTCTCCCGACAGTGCGTTTTATTCGTCCGAGCAATACGCCGAGTTGACCAAGGGCAACACGCGGGCACGGGTGAACGTCAAACACCTGCCAGACGGCTCTGTGAACCTGTACGGGTTTTATACCGGGAGCAAAGCGGATTGGCAGAACGTGCCGGTGATCGAGGCACAGGCGCGTGGTGAGCAACTGGTGGCGGTCCTAGGTAGCGGCATCGAGGTCATTTGGACCCCGGCTGCCGATCCCAACGCGGTGTTGGGGATTCCGGCGCTTGAGGGCGCCTCGTTGAAGCCGGGGGCATGGGTGTACCCACCGACCGCACAGGCCGATAAGATCCTGATCAACCCGGCGTATCCACCGGACTACCAGGACGCGATTATCTGGTTCCCCAGCACCGGTATTCAGCCGATTTATATCTCGCTGAGCGTGATGGGTGACCATAGCTATCACCCCGCGCCTAAAGGGCTGACGGCCTTTCCCTATGCGGTCAAAGTCAACTCGAAAACTAGGGTTCAAGGTGGTGGTAATAAGCGTAACCGCTGGAAAGATAATAAAGGCCGTATTTATGAATGGGACAGCCAGCACGGAGCGGTTGAGATGTACGACAAACAGGGCAAGCATTTAGGTGAATTTGACGCCGTTACCGGTGAACAGACCAAGCCAGCCAAACCTGGCCGAAACGTAGAGAAATAGGAGCTTTTATGTACCTGTGCATCACTGGATTCCTGCCTGACAATGCCGAAGATGACTCACTTAAATATGAGCTTGATGTGGATATTTCGTTTAATGATCAAATCGTGCAGCTTCTCGGACATAGAAGCCTCAATGCTATGGCGGAGGGGCTATGGCCTCTGACCAGCGAGCAAGTAGCGCAAATATCCGAACTCATTGGGCAAACGATTCCAACTGACTTAGAGATATTGATTGGAGTTGAAGCCTAATCAGCAACTGATATGATCCGCGTCAGATTGAGGTATACCCTAACCTGATGTCAGGTTGAATTATGCTTATGCGTCAGAATAGAGTCATATTTTGATATTCTTGACACGTACTTACCAAGGTCATAGATTTCAACCTGACAAATCTACCCTTGGAGTCAACTTGCAAGGACAGCACATCGGTTACGTCCGGGTCAGCAGCTACGACCAGAACCCGGAACGACAACTGGAACGGACCGAAGTGAACAAACTGTTCACTGACAAGGCCTTTGGCAAGGATACCCAGCGTCCGCAACTGGAGGCCCTGCTCGGCTTCGTCCGCGAGGGTGACACCGTTGTGGTACATAGCATGGATCGCCTGGCGCGCAACCTGGATGACCTGCGGCGCCTGGTACAAAAGCTGACCAAGCGCGGCGTGCGTATCGAGTTCCTGAAGGAAGGCTTGGTGTTCACCGGCGAGGACTCGCCAATGGCCAACCTGATGCTATCGGTCATGGGGGCCTTTGCCGAGTTCGAGCGTGCCCTCATCCGCGAGCGACAGCGCGAGGGGATTGCTCTAGCCAAGCAACGTGGTGCTTACCGGGGCCGCAAGAAAGCCCTGTCTGATGAGCAGACCGTCGCAGTACGACAGCGTGCCACTGCCGGCGAGAAGAAAGCCCAGTTGACCCGTGAGTTCGGTATAAGTAGGGAAACCCTCTACCAGTACCTACGCACGGATGACTGATACATGCCCCGTCGCTCGATACTCTCGGCCTCTGAGCGCGACACTATGCTTGCGCTGCCGGAAAGCCAGGACGACCTGATCCGCTACTACAGCTTCAATGAGTCCGACCTGTCGCTGATCCCTCAGCGCCGGGGTGACGCCAATCGCCTCGGCTTTGCCGTACAGCTCTGCCTGCTGCGCTACCCCGGTTACGCGCTGGCCAGCGACAGCGTGCTGCCCGACCCGGTAATTGAGCGGGTGGTCCGACAGGTTCAGGCGGCGCCCGAAAGTTGGACGAAATATGGTGAGTGAGCGCGATGTCACCCGCCGTGAGCATGCCCAGGAATTGCGTACCTACCTCGGCTTGCTGCCGTTCGGGCTGTCGGACTTTCGCGCCCTGGTACGCGAGCTGACCGAACTGGCCCAGCAAACCGACAAAGGCCTGTTACTAGCCGGACAGGCTCTGGAGAGTCTGCGTCAGCAACGGCGGATCTTACCCACGCTGACGGTGATTGATCGGGCCTGCTCCGAAGCAGTGGCACGAGCCAACCGGAGGGTCTACCGCGCCTTGATCGAGCCGCTGAACCAACAGCACCGGAACAAGCTCGACGAACTGCTGACCGTTAAAGCAGGCAGCAATAGCACTTGGTTGACCTGGTTGAGACAGTCACCGCTGAAAACGAATTCGCGGCACATGATGGAGCACATCGAGCGGCTGAAAATCTTCCAGCTGGTGGCCTTGCCGGAAGGGCTCGACCGGCACATCCACCAGAACCGCCTGCTGAAGCTGGCCCGCGAGGGTGGGCAAATGACGCCTCAGGATCTAGGCAAGTTCGAGAACGAACGGCACTACGCCACCCTAGTGGCCGTCGTGCTGGAAAGCACCGCGACGGTGACCGATGAGCTGGTGGATCTGCACGACCGCATCCTGATCAAGCTGTTCAGCAGTGTCAAGAACAAGCATCAGCAGCAGTTCCAGAAACAGGGCAAGGCGATCAACGACAAGGTGCGCCTGTACTCGAAGATAGGCCAAGCCTTGCTGGATGCCAAAGCGTCCGGTGACGATCCCTTCGCCGCCATTGAGGCCGTCATCCCTTGGGACGAATTCGCCCAGAGCGTCACCGATGCCGAGCTGCTGGCCCGCCCCGAGGCCTTCGATCATCTGCACCTGGTCAGCGAGAACTTCAACACGCTGCGCCGCTACACCCCGGCCTTTTTAGAGGTGCTTCAGCTGCGGGCCGCGCCGGCAGCACAGCGTGTGCTGGATGCCATCCAGCAGCTGCGCGAGATGAACGCAGACAACCTGCGCAAGGTGCCGTCGGACGCGCCGACCACCTTCATCAAACCGCGCTGGAAACCGTTGGTGATCACGCCGGAAGGAATTGACCGGCGCTTTTACGAGATATGCGCCTTGTCCGAACTGAAAAACGCGCTGCGCTCCGGCGACATTTGGGTGAAGGGCTCACGACAGTTCCGTGACTTTGAAGATTACCTACTGCCGCCTGCGAAGTTTGCCGCGCTCAAGCAGGAACAGGCGTTGCCATTGGCGATCAATCCCAACCGCGACCAGTTCCTAGAGGAGCGCTTGCAGTTGCTGAATGAGCAACTGGCTACCGTCGCCAAGCTGGCCAAGGACAACGAGCTCCCCGACGCCATCCTCACCGAATCCGGATTGAAGATCACGCCACTGGATGCGGCAGTTCCGGACACCGCCCAGGCGCTGATCGACAAAACCAGTCAGCTACTGCCGCGCATCAAGATCACCGAGTTGCTGATGGACGTGGATGAGTGGACAGGGTTCACCCGTCACTTTACCCACCTGAAGGATGGTGCCCAGGCCGAGGATCGAACGCTGTTACTGTCGGCGATCCTCGGCGATGCCATCAACATCGGGTTGACCAAAATGGCCGAGTCGAGTCCGGGCATGACCTACGCCAAGCTGTCTTGGCTGCAAGCCTGGCACATCCGCGACGAAACCTACTCGGCGGCACTCGCCGAGCTGGTCAACAGCCAGTTCCATCACTCCTTTGCTGCCAACTGGGGAGGCGGCACCACCTCATCCTCCGATGGCCAGCGATTCCGCGCAGGCGGTCGAGGCGAAAGCACTGGGCACGTCAACCCGAAGTACGGTAACGAACCGGGGCGGCTGTTCTATACGCACACCACGCCAGAATGGCTTGGCCGTGGCCCTGCGGGAGTTGGGCCGGATCGAGCGCACGCTGTTTATCCTGGACTGGCTGCAAAGTGTTGAGCTACGCCGTCGTGTGCATGCCGGGTTGAACAAGGGCGAGGCACGCAATGCCCTGGCCAGGGCGGTATTCTTCAACCGTCTCGGTGAAATCAGGGATCGGAGCTTCGAACAGCAGCGCTACCGTGCCAGCGGCCTCAACCTGGTGACTGCCGCTATTGTGCTGTGGAACACGGTCTACCTGGAGCGCGCCACCCAGGGGCTGACTGACGCCGGAAAGCCGGTGAACACCGACCTGTTTCAATACCTGTCGCCGTTGGGCTGGGAGCACATCAACCTGACTGGCGACTATGTCTGGCGGCAGAGTCGCAAGCTGGAAGACGGGAAATTCAGGCCGCTACGACAAGTCGGAAAACCTTAGCGTACGATTTTTTCCGAATTCTGTAGGCTCCCCTTAGGTGTCGCGACACGGTTCTCGGTTTCTCGGAAGGGTGATGAGGCAGGGTGCCAAGGGGCGAACCACGCCTATTCTGACGAGCGCCTTCCAGTGTCGCTCAATGGTCAAACCAGCCGGAGCCCAAGGGCTCCGGCGTAACACAAAAAAGATAGATTAAGAGGCCTTGACTTCCTTGACTTCCTTGCTCGCCAGCTTCATCCGCTCTTCGAGTTTTTGTACAACTTCTTTTTTAACGCTGCATGCGGTCAATGCCTGCGCTGCGGCTTTTAGCGTATTGGTGATGCTCGTCAGCGCTTCCTTGCCGGTATCAACGCCGACTGCATCGCAGAACTTATTGACATAATTATTGTAATCAATATGCCCCAAGGTCTCGGCGACGGCATCGGCTTGTTTGGAGAAGAGTTTCTCCAGCTCCCGCCTGGCTTCGTCGTACTTGGCTTTCTGCACAATAATACGCGGTGCATCCTTACTGACATCCAGGCACTTGACGTCAGCCATATTCGCCATGAACAGCGCAACTTTCGCGTGAGCAGTCACCAGCCGGTCGGGCAGTTTGGCGACAACTTCCTGCAAGGTATCATTGGCAAGGCGGCTGTAGTTACCACCATCGAAGGTGAGCACGCGGCCCACATCGTCCTCAAAAAAATCCTGCGCCAACAATTCCTCTTGCTTCTGTAGCGGCGGCTGCACCCGAACTTTCAATGGATTCGAGACTATGTCCTCGTCGCCCCTGTGCAGACAAATTTGTACCAGATAGTTTCCAGGTTCGGCGATTTGCCAGCCTCCACGACCGGCAGCCACGAACAGTGACTCGTAGATGGACTCTCGACTCTTTAACACTATCTGCCCCGGCTTGCGCAGATAGTGAGCGTAGGACAAGCGTGCCTTGGCGGTTTGACCAGCGCGCTTGATGATGACGGTCATGGCCTCGCTATTGGTGAGCAAATCGTCAGGCAGCAACTTCGGTTGATCGGAAACATTGGTCAACTTCAACTCAAGCATAACCGGTTCAAGGAACTCAAAGCGGGCCTGCTCTTTGTTGACCCTGATCTCCAGGCGCAACGAGGGTTCGGCCGATATTTCCGCTTGCTCGAAGCCGTGATCGTCAAACCAGTCCGCATTGCCCATTTGCACATACTGCTTGGGCGCGTGGCGCAGGAACAGTAACTCGCTGTCGCTGAAACGGTATTCAAAATCGGAGAAGAACGCCGTTTGTCCACCGGCCACATTGTAGGGGTAGTTCATGAAACTGCGCGCATCGGGTTCATTGGCCAGCGGAATCCAGGGGCCTTTACCGCCAACCACCAGGGATTTTTGCCAGGAATGCGCCAGGTTGAACGCATGCCCCATTTCATGCACGGCCGTCCAGAAACGCATGCGGTTAACCCAGGCGCCCGGAGCCGCATCCCCGGCCGGCGCTTGCGAGATGAAGGAGTCGTAAAACAAGGCCGTACCCTGGCGGTGATTGGGGCCAATGTCGTCAAACATTATGCCGCCCAGGCTGGGCCCCATATCGTGGCGATTGGCAAAAAACGTCCACAGGCTCCATTGCGGTTTGTCGGCGAATTTTGACCAATAGGTTTGCATGGCATTGTGCATTTCCATGTCGCTCCAGGTGGCGTTACCGCCCGCGCTGGCCAGTGGAATGTCATTGCCCGGCAAGCGGGTGGTCTTAAACCCGACCCGACGAAACACCGTGTCAATCGAGAGACTTTCGGTCGGAATGGAGGCCGGCCTGTTCGGGTGTGCATCCGTGTCGATCGAAGTGACTGCCGTAATGCCCTGCGTGCGGTCGAACTCAAACTCGACATCGTGGTAATAGGCCGAGTGAAAGCGAAACGCGCGGATACGGACTGGCGCGCCACCGCCGCTAAACCTGGCTGTGATACGGCGCTGATGGTTATGCAGGCTGTTTGATACGGTGACTTCTATATTGGTCTGGGGTAAGAACGCAAGGTGTCCCTCCTTGAACCAAATATGACCACTCCAACTAAAACGGCCACTACGCTTTAATTTTGCGATCCAATGGGTGCGGCCAAAAAAGGAGCGCGTGATGGTGCCACTGGCCGTCATTTGTGGGTAAGGGCCATCTACGTCAAGCCTTAACTCCTCCTGTGTCTTGATGCCCGCTAACATGGCCTCGGTACCGCCATCATAGAGGTCTGGCTCTGGGTATTCCTGTTCAAGTTCCTGACTCTGATAAGCACTTTGAACACTTTGCTCGAGGTGCGGCACAAAAGTTAATTTGCGGTCAGTGCTCAGTTTGTAAAGGCCGCTGACCGAAATAGCGGATACCGGCCAGGGTATGGCACCTGGCATCATGGCTTCGGATCCGCTGGCGTAGATCCCTTCTTGACTGCCCTCGTGCGGAGTTGACTTTTGCATGTTGATATCTCCTTTGCAAGGTTAAGGAATGCACAGCCTGAATGGTAATATCACGCATACATGAAGGGAGCATTTGACGACTTCGAAACAATCAAGCCTTCAGCATCCAATGAAACGCCAAGATACGTATCGTCGTGAATAGTCAGAGACAGCGTTTGGGGCTTGTCACTGCGATCAGGAAATAGAAAACTCAGGATAACCAATCCTCCGGCCACCGTTGTGGAAAATGATGCGGCGAGCCCGATCTGAGTACGAGTGGAAAGATTCTCTTGCTGAAAAATCAAACGTCCAGCAATGCTCACAACGATCTTCTCTTTCGAAAAGCCATCCTGCAGATCGATCGTTAATTTGGCCATCAATAGTTTCCCGCTTGAATGCAAGCTGCGGAGTAATCGAACAGCTTGTCAACTACTACCTGAAAAGCGTCGTCGAATCACACGACAGATGCGGCCTTAGAACCATTGAAACAGTGCGCAATAAGAATAGGCAAGACGTAAACCCCCTGCAAACTTTTCTTTAGTGCGTTTTGCGATTAGGGAAATTCTGAAAAGTCATAGTTTCCGCGGCACAGGAATTATGGACTCTACAGCGTGGCCTTATGGTCAGCCCGCCTCCTGCAACCCAGCGTGATGAACGGTACAGCATGCTTGCGCTAATGTATTCGGGCTCCTCATGGTGAGCACGGTTGTTAGCGCTCGGCCCCTGATGAGAAGTCGCTCCCAACTGTCCTTGATAAAGGGATCAGCCGTTAAAAAGACTGTCTTGGTCTTCAGGTTTTCAGTCGGGATGTCTGCCGTTTATCGTCATCATCACTGTCATCGCAAAAGCCGGTAGTCACTCGATTAGGTCAAACCATTTGTTGCACATTGTAGATACCGCCTCGGGCTAATAGGGGGAGTCGCAGAAAACGGAAATTTTTGTACGCTAAGCCAAAGGATGTGGCCGGTGTCTGGTTTTAAACGCAGTGCCTAGCGGCGGTAGCCAACGGACAAAGAGCCCGCGGAAGCGGGCTCTTGTGTAAGGGAGCATTTAACGAATGTCCCGTTCTACCTATTGAGGTAAGGCGCGATATAGCGTTGCCCGATGAACCCCCAAAAGACGTGCAACCTCGGCCACTGACTGGCCCTCATCGATCAACCGTCGCGCATGAGCTACCTGCTCAGGACTCAGAACAGGCTTTGGCCCAAATCGAACGCCTTTGGCTTTCGCAGCAGCTCGGCCAGCACTGGTGCGTTCACCAATAAGAGACCGCTCAAAGTCAGCGATCCCGGCGAAGATCGTTAGAACCATACGTCCAGCGGGTGAAGTGGTGTCGGCCCATGGCTCAGCCAATGACTGCAGACCTGCCCCTATGTCTTT
This sequence comes from Pseudomonas sp. LS1212, assembly GCF_024741815.1. Classification (NCBI taxonomy): domain Bacteria; kingdom Pseudomonadati; phylum Pseudomonadota; class Gammaproteobacteria; order Pseudomonadales; family Pseudomonadaceae; genus Pseudomonas; species Pseudomonas sp. LS1212. The sequence continues at coordinate 2,833,747 of NZ_CP102951.1, read as the reverse complement.
GAGCCGCTCCGCAATGTGAAGCAAGTCGGTCGTAGACCTGGCCAAGCGATCCAACCGCGTCACGGTCAGCACATCACCTGGTCGCAAATGATCGAGCAGCCGACTCAGTTCTGGACGGTCTCGCTTGGCCCCACTGGCCTTCTCTTCGAAAATCCGCTGACAACCGTATTGCCCTAGGGCAATCCGCTGTTGCTCCAGATCCTGCCCCTGAGTAGATACCCGAGCGTATCCAATCCGCTACCCTTCGTTTTGCATACCGCACCTGTCGCATAAGTAGTCGCCAGTAATTTACTACCCGCGACAGACTTACGCGACAAGTCCAAAGCAACAATATCGGCGATCAGCCACCTGTCGCATAACTTAGGATTAGTGCGTCAATACACACCATTTTCAGCGCTGCGGATCTATCGTGATCGTACTGTGACCGTTAGCGACTGTTCCCAGTCACCGTCAGGTCTTCACTGCTTGGATATTCCGCTCCAGCTCATCCAGGGCCGCCGAATTCCTCGCAGCCCAGTTATACAGCGCCTGCAGTGGTTCGACGAAGGTTTCGCCCAGGGGGGTCAGGGAATATTCCACCTTCGGCGGTACCACGTTGAACACCTCGCGTTTAACCAGACCGGCGCTTTCCACCTCCCTGAGTGTCTGGGTCAGCATTTTCTTGGAGATACCCGGCAGCGTCCGCTCCAGTTGCCCCGTGCGCATGGCCCCATGGCTCAGGGCATAAAGCACCATCGACGTCCACTTGCCATTCAGCACGTAATGAATACGTCGCTGCGGGCAGTTCTCTCTCAGCACGAAGGTCTCAGAGGCTTTATTCATCATATTGGTAACCAAAATGTGTCTATATAACAAAAAGGTGCCTACTGTACAAAGAATCCCTACAGCTAATACGATAACAATACCATTGGGGTCGCCACAAATTTAGGCGTCCGTGGGGCGCAGAGCACTTCTACATCCCAGACAACGATTCGAGGATTCATCATGAAAGCTGCAGTCATTCATGCCTTTGGCGGACCCGAGCAGATCCGCATCGAAGACATCCCCACCCCGACTCCCGGCCCCGGCCAGGTACTGGTCAAGGTACTCGCCGCAGGCATCAACCGTCTCGACCACTATGTCCGTCTGGGACAGATAAACCCCCACCTGCTCTTCCCCCATATCCTGGGCTCAGACGCGGTAGGTGAAGTCGCCGAACTCGGTACCGAGGTGAGCCGCTTCGCGGTCGGCGACCGGGTGATCGCCATGCCGGGCTACCCGACCGATCCCGCCGAGGCACATATCCGACCGGTCACAGCGGCTGTGAGCTACGCGATTCCCGGCGCTCATATCCAGGGTACCTATGCCCAGTACGTGGTGGTTCCCGAAGCCTGGCTGCTGCGTGACACCTCAGGTCTGCCGGTGGAGCAGATCGCCGCCATGCCGGTGGCCCTGCTCATCGCCATCCGTTCGGTGCAGATCGTCGGCGAGGTCAAGGCAGGCGATCGCGTGCTCATCCATGCCGGAGCATCAAGCACCGGTATCATGAGCATTCAGGTCGCCCGGGCGCTCGGGGCCCGCGTCGCCGTGACCGTGCAGAGCGAAGCCTCCGCGGAACTGGCCAAGAGCCTTGGCGCCGAACTCGTGATCAACTCCGGCAAGGAGGATTTCGTCCAGGCCCTGACTGCATGGACGGATGGCCGGGGCGTCGATGTGGCCATCGACAACCTGGGCGGTGACGTCCTGGCACGCACCATCGATGCGGTGAAACCCCAAGGCATCATCGTGACCATGGGCTTCATGGCCGGCCCTGAGGTGACCTTCGATGTCCGCAACTTCTTCTTCACACAGAAGCAGCTGCGCGGGACCCTGGTCGGCGATATCGAAGACTTCGCGGCTTGGCTGGATCCCATCCGCGAAGGAAAGATCAAGCCGGTCATCGACAGCGTGCTGCCACTTTCCAAGGCGGCCCAGGCGCATGAGCGAATTGCCGGCAACCTGGCTCGAGGCAGCATCGTCCTACTGCCATGGGCCGAGTGAAGGCAAGCGGAAAGATGGAGGCCGTCATGCGCGATAAAACTCTGGAACGCCTGCACCAGCTTGGCTGGCAACTGCCCACGCCACCCGCCCCCCTGGGGGCCTACCGGGCGGTGGTGGAAGCGGGCTCGATGCTGCATATCTCCATGCAGGGTCCGGTCAGCGCGGGCAAGCCCGCCTTGACCGGCCTGCTCGGCCGGGAGGTTTCCATCGAGGCCGGACGCGAAGCCGCCCGGCTCAGCCTGCTCAATACGCTGGCACAGGCCTTTCGTCACCTTGGCAGCCTCGATCACATCAGGCAGGTGGTGCGCCTGGATGCCTATGTGGCCTGCGAAGAATCGTTTATTAACCACCCGCAGGTGATTGACAGCGCTTCGGAGCTTCTCGTCCAGGTCTTTGCCGAGCGGGCCGGACATGTGCGTACGGTCTGCGGGGTGCGTAACCTGCCGGGCAACCTCCCGGTCGGCCTGGCTCTGGTCCTGAAGCTGCAGCGACAGCCCGCCTGAGTGCTATGGGGAAGTGTTTCAAGGCCGCCCCTCTGCAACGGAAAGGCTTAGCGTACGATTTTTTCCGAATTCTGTGACGGCCCCTAATACAGCCCAGACGATTCTTGCCATTTTGTTGGCTAGGCTCTGTACGAAATCCCTTGAAACCCCAATGTCTGTAAAATCCTCCGCCATCAGAGCCAGGAGGCCACGATGGCAAAACGGTATGAACTTCCCGACGCAGCCTGGGATTTGGTTGCGGATACCTTCAGTGAAACCCGACGTGGCGGACGGCCACGAGCTGATGATCGCTTGATGCTCAACGGCGTGCTTTGGGTGCTCTGCTCAGGCGCTGCCTGCCGAGATATGCCGGAGCGCTTCGGGCCCTGGTCAACGGTGTATCAACGCTTTCGTGATTGGCGTAATCGCGGCATGTTCGACCAGATGCTCAAGCGACTTCACATCAGATTGAACGAGCAAGGGTTAATCGATCTGAATACCTGGATGATTGACTCCAAAGCGGTACGTGCACCCCGGGCCTCTTCTGGTGCTGGGAAAAAAGGGGGCCTGAAGAACCGCAAGACCACGCGCTCGGACGCAGCCGGGCTTACCGAGACTGTTTGATCGCCCCAACTACCGACAGCGAAACATCATCGAGCGCATGTTCGAGTGCCTGCGCTTGCTGCGCCTGAGCGTCGAGTAGAGCGGCCTGCTCAGCGACTGCCTGCTGCAACTGCTCCTGCAGTGCCGCGGTTTCTGCCTGGTGCGCCTGCGCCGCCTGCAGGCAGTGCACGCTCGGCAGGAAGGCGATCCGGGTGCGACTATTCATCGATGTCGAGCGGGCGGGAGCCGAAAGGCTCCCTTGGGTCGCGTCAGATCAGTGGCGATCCAGCCAGACCGTCTGGGCATTGCAGAATTCGCGCACACCGAAGTGGGACAACTCCCGACCAAAGCCACTCTTCTTCACACCACCGAAAGTGACGCGTGGGTCCGACGCACAATAGCCATTGATGAACACACCGCCTGTCTCGAGCTCGTCGGCAAGCTGCTGGGCAAGCTCGACGTTGCGCGTGTAGATGGTGGAGGCGAGGCCGAATTCGCTATCGTTGGCCAGTTCCAGTGCGTGCCGGGCATCTCGCGCCGTGATGATCGAAGCCACTGGGCCGAACAGTTCCTGTTTGAACGAGGTCATCTGGTCGGTGACGTGGCCTAACACTGTCGGCTCATAGAAGTTGCCAGGCCCTGGGGCTTTCTTGCCGCCGAGCAACAAGGTCGCACCCTCGCTCAGCGTGTCCTGGACCTGACTGTCCAGCTCGTCACGCAGGTCGAACCGCGCCATGGGGCCGATGTAGGTTTGCGCTGACAACGGGTCGCCGACAACCAGCTCGCGGGTAGCTTCGACGAATTTACGGGTGAACTCCTCGGCCACGCCTTGCTCGACGATCAGGCGCTTGGCTGCCGCACAGACCTGGCCGGTGTTCTGATAACGGCCGATGACGGCTGCCTTTACGGCCTCGTCCAGGTCAGCGTCGTTGAGCACGATGAAGGGATCGGAACCGCCCAGTTCCAGTACGCATTTCTTCAACGCAGCACCGGCTTGTGCGCCGATCGCTGTGCCGGCACGTACACTGCCCGTCAGGGTAACTGCCGCAATGCGCGAGTCGGCGATCGCTTTGGATACACCGTCCGGGGTCACGTTGATGACTTCCAGTACACCGTCGGCAAAGCCGGCGCGCTTGAATGCATCCACCAGCAGATAGGCGCTACCCATGACGTTCGGTGCATGCTTGAGCACATAGGTGTTGCCCGCTATCAATGCCGGAACGGCGCCACGCAGGACCTGCCAGATGGGAAAGTTCCAGGGCATGACGGCGAGGATCGGACCGAGTGGGCGATATTCGATCCGCGCCTTGTTGTTCTCCACCGACGTGGGCTCGGGCGCGAGCATGGCCGGGCCGTTGCTGGCGTACCATTGGCACAGCTGCGCACATTTTTCGATTTCGGCACGTGCTTGCGTCACCGGCTTACCCATTTCCAGGGTGATCATCCTGGCCATCTGCTCGATGTTCTCGCGCAGCGCCTTGCCCAGGGCAATCAGCAGGCGGGAACGTTCTTCGACGCTTGTGCGCCTCCAGACAGCGAAACCGACAGCAGCCCGGGAAAGCGCGGCATCCAGCGCCAGGTCGGATTCGAACGGATAGTGGCCGATCTGCTCGCCCGTGGCTGGGTTGATCGATACGGCATGGGTGTGGCTGGAAACAACGGTCATGATGCCATCCTGAAGGGGTGGGAAACACGTCCAGAGTAGCGTCGTGCTACGCTTCTAGAAACTGAATAATAATGAGCATATCGTTCACGATTGGAGAATGAATTGGATCTGGTCCAGCTTGAGATTTTCAAAGCCGTCGCCGAGCAGGGCAGTATCAGCGCGGCAGCGCAGCATATCCATCGGGTGCCTTCGAACCTGACCACGCGGATCAAGCAATTGGAAGAAGACCTGGGTGTGGAATTGTTCATTCGAGAGAAGCACCGTTTACGCCTTTCTCCGGCCGGCTGGAATTTCCTGGACTATGCCAGGCGGATCCTGGCCCTGGTGGAGGAGGCCCGCTTGACCGTCGCCGGTGAAGAGCCGCAAGGGCCTTTTGCCCTGGGCTCGCTGGAGAGTACGGCGGCCGTGCGTATCCCTGCATTGTTGGCCGCCTACAATCAGAAATACGCCAAGGTTGAGCTGGACCTGTCCACCGGGCCATCCGGCACCATGATCGACGGCGTGTTGTCCGGCCGGTTGGCGGCGGCCTTCGTCGATGGCCCGGTGCTGCATCCAGCACTCGAAGGCGTGCCGGTGTTCGAGGAGGAGATGGTCGTCATCGCACCGCTCAACCATGCCCCCATCAGCCGCGCGCAGGACGTCAACGGCGAAAGCATCTATGCATTCCGCGCCAACTGTTCCTATCGGCATCATTTCGAACGCTGGTTCAGCCAGGATGCGGCCGTGCCCGGGAAAATCTACGAAATGGAGTCCTATCACGGCATGCTGGCCTGCGTCAGCGCAGGTGCCGGCCTGGCGCTGATGCCCCGCAGCATGCTCGAAAGCATGCCGGGTGGCAGCACGGTGAGCGTATGGCCGCTGTCCGAGGCATTTCGCTTTCTCAATACCTGGCTGGTCTGGCGCCGCGGGACCGTTTCCCAGAGCCTGGCGAAGTTCGTGCAGTTGCTGGAGGAGCGGGGCGGTCCTCAGATGCGATGATGGATTTCTGGCCGCTCTCACGCAGTGGCGTGCCAGTAAACCGAGGCGACGTAGTGGCCCTGGTACGTCGCCCTGGCTTCAAGCAACTCTGGCACTATCAGTGCCGGCATAAGTAACTATCAGTAACTCAAGTGGAGTGCTTCAGACTCTGGAACACACGAGAGCCGTGTTAATCAGTCTGCCCTTGTCATGCCAGGCATCTCTCTGGTAGACGGAATAGTAGGTCTCTCCTTTAGAGCTGGATAGTTCAACAAGTCCTGAGGCTTTATTGGGGTCAGCACTTCCGATAAAAAGATGAGTTTTACCATTTTCATCCTGGGTAAAAGTCTCCGTACCCCCCTGAACCTCATTCCTTATGCAGGCTATATAGTCCGTGTTTCCCTTGGCAGTTATGCCAGAAACACTGTCGTGCCCGAGCCTTATGTCGGGGTTATGTGCGCAAGCAGTAGTCAGTAGCAGGATGGAAAGAAACGAAACTTTACTGCTGCTGACTGATCTTGAGAACTTACCAATTAGTGTGCTTTTCATAATGGTGCTCCCAGTTATCGCTTTGGGCCGTTTATGAGTATAGTCAATTTTTCACAGGTTGTTTAAATTTTGCTACAGCTTTTATGTCGATAACGGGAAAATGGCCTGAAAGCATGGAAATACTTCAGGCCATCCCAGGAGGAGAACTATCAGTTTAACGGGCTTCCATTTTAGTTAGAGAATGGCCCGCTACGAATATAGAAGCGGCAAGCAATCCTATGTCTTTAAGGAGAAATTGCCCCGGAGCAACAGTGATAGCTGGAAACCCGAGGCCATGTTCAACCACTCCTGGTGTTGAGAACATAAAGCTCAGCGTGGTGAAAAATAATCCTGCAGACAAGGCTCCACCAATCAATGACAGCTTGGGTGATAGCAGGCGACCCGCAATAAGAAGGCCGATCGAAACTTTCAGGACGCCGAATCGCGCTTACTTTTTTAGATGGACTGGTTGAACCAGCTGCTGTTTCCCATCGGACAGTAACCAGGCCACTAACGAAGCAGGCTCGGAGCTGCTTGCATTGCGCGCCACACGATGCAGTTGCCCGGGGCTTTCATACCAGGCTTGGCCGGCCCTGAAGCGCTGCGCAGGTTGGCCGTCAAGTGCTGATTCAACCTCTCCGCTAAGTACTACGACAAATACGTGTCCCGGATGCTGATGAGTCGTCGAAGAAGCCCCAGGGGCGAAGTCGACTCGAACTGCCGTTGCTTGTTCAAAAGCCTGGGGAGGCATAACGGCTTGCGCGACTGTTGTGACGGTTTCTTCTCCGGAACCGCTCCCGTGGGCCATGACGACAGAACTAACCAGCCCTGCGATCGTGAAACAGAATGCTTTAGCGTACAGGTTCATAGTGCTCACTCTGGCTGCATTCCAAAACCAACCCCAAAACGGTTCCAGGCGTTGATTGCGGCGATGACGAACGTCAGTTCAGCCAACTCTTGATCAGTGAAAAGGGTGGCCACTTCTTCGTAGATTTCATCCGGCGCGTGGTTGGCTGCGACCAACGTCAGCGTCTCGGTCCACAACAGAGCGGCACGTTCCCGCTCGCTGAAGAAAGGTGTTTCTTTCCATGCACTCACGGCCATCAAACGACGAAGGCTCTCGCCCGCCTTTACGGCGTCAGTGGTGTGCATGTCGATGCAGTACGCGCAGCCGTTGATCTGCGAAGCCCGGATACGCACCAGTTCTCGCAGCGAACCGGGAAGTACCGATTCAGATACTGCTTTCTCGAGGCCAAACATTGCCTTCATGGCTTGCGGGGCGGCCTGGTAGTAATTGAGGCGTTTTGAACTCATGATTCGTTCTCCATGTGGCCGCGGTGCACGGCCTTGGAGCAACTTTATTAAGTCTTTATTCGCGGATAAACTGGTGATTGCCGTTTTCATTGTGCGGAAAATCGGACAATCATGGCTTTCGATCGGTTAGAGGCAATGCGCGCGTTCTGTCGCATCGTCGAAGTGGGAAGCTTCACTGGCGCGGCTGAGGCGTTGAATGTGGCGAAAACCACGATCTCCGGGCAGATTCAGGGACTGGAGTCACTGCTGGGCGTGAAGCTGTTGCACCGGACCACCAGAAGGGTTTCGCCGACAACTGATGGCGCTGCCTACTATGAACGCGCGCGTGCGGTATTGGATGACCTCGACGAGCTGGACGCTTCGGTTGCACAGAGCCGCAGCGTGGCAAGGGGCACGGTGAGAGTTGAGATGCCTTCTGGAGTGGCTACATGCCTCGTTATTCCATCATTACCGGAATTCACGGCACGACATCCACAGATTCAGCTGGATATCGGGTGTAGCGAACGCGTGGTGGACCTCGTGCAAGAAGGCATCGATTGTGCTTTTCGAGGTGGCCGGGTCACGGACCAGGACCTGGTGTGTCGTCAGGTGGGTCAGATGCGGTTTTGCCTGTGCGCTTCGCCGACCTATCTGCTGAATGCGACGCCGATCCTGAAGCCCGAGGACTTGCCGCACCACCATTATCTCGGATTCACATTTCCCGCCTCACGCAAGCAGCTAACCCCGACACTTCATCGAGGCGATGACAGCTTTACGATCGAGCAAATGCCGACGATGCGCTTTAACAATGGCAGTGCCTACATCACTGCCGGGTTGGCAGGCCTTGGCATCGTCTCGGTTCCGCGCGCGGAGGCAAGTCCTCATCTTCAGGCGGGGAAGCTGGTTGAGGTGCTGCCAGGCTGGGAGTTGGAGAGCATGCCGATCAGTCTCGTGTATCCATACACACGGCATTTGTCTGCAAGGGTGCGGGCCTTCGCGCAGTGGGGTACGGAGCTTATGGCTAACGATCCGCTTTGGACGACGAAGCGCCAGGATGGGGCAGGGGCTTGAGTCGAGCGCATGGGGAGGGGCCGGTGACCGTTGTCACCTCTCATTTTGCGCATCGCTACCGTTTACTGGAGGAGCGCCTGCATACCGCGCATCATTTCCCGGATCGCCGCCTTGAAGTCCTCCGTGGTGACTTCCTGGCTGGCATTTTAAGGATCTCCTTACGCAGATCTATCTCCTTCAGCCTATATTCCATGGTAACGCCTTGCACCGCACCGTCGAACATTCGCTCTATGGTGTCGTTTCCGCTGTCTTAGTGTGTTGCATTCTGCTTGTGGAGCAAGGCTGGTTCCCCCCGCACGTCGGGCGCTTGGCGTGGGGCTGCAACCAGTGCAACGCACAGACAACAGACGGCGGGAGGCAAAGTCATGGACATATTGCTGGGACGGAACAAGAGCGGCGCTGACGTAGTTGAACTTCGTGACAAACTGGCCAGTGTGCTCGGCGAAGATGGACAAGGGTTTGCGGGGCTAGCGGGAGGGACCGATTTCGATGCCTTGACTGAGTCGGCAGTCCGCCATTGGCAATCGGGCATCGGCATAGTGGCTGATGGGGTGGTCGGCCCATACTGCCAGAGCCTGCTGGGCCTGCTGAAACTCAAGGCACTGGATGCAAGACTTGGCGTGGATGCGGTGAACCCTTTGTTTCCGGCGACCAAGCCCTCCAACATCCAGCGCTACCTACCCTACATCTGCGCGGCCTTGGCGGCTGCCGGCTTGACGGACAGTCCGATGATACTGGCCGCGCTGGGCACGATACGCGCGGAGACCGAGGGTTTTGTGCCGATCTCGGAATTCCCTTCGCAGTACAACACAAAGGCTGGCATGGCGGCGTTCAGTGCGTATGAGGGCAAACAGGATCTGGGCAACCTGAAGCCCGGCGATGGCGCAGTGTTTCGTGGCCGCGGCTTCGTGCAGCTGACCGGTCGTCACAACTACCAGATCTACTCGCAAAAGATCGGCCTGAATATCCTGGATCAACCGGACCTGGCCAACGCTCCCGAGGTCGCGGCAGTGCTTTTGGCGACATTTCTTGCCGATCGTGCTGACAGGATCCGCACCGCATTGGTGAGCGACAACTATCGTGCAGCACGCAAGGCGGTCAATGGCGGCTCCCACGGCCTCGATCGTTTTAAAGACGTGTTCAGGATCGCGGCCTCGGCCTGGCAGCCGGCAGCCACGCAAAAAGCCACAAAGGCTAAGGCCGGTAAAGCCGCCGCTCCCGTTGCGGTTACGCGCCGGCTTAATGCCAGCAAGGACCCGGCGGACCTGCGCGACCGTGTCTACATGCCACCGCCACTAAGCCTGCCCGATATTTACCCCAGCACTGCGGAGATCAACAAATTCCTGCCCCGGTATTCGCAATCGGGCCTGATTCTCGACCAAGGACGGGAAGGCGCCTGCACAGGTTTTGGTCTCGCCTGCGTAGTGAATTACCTGCGGTGGCGCAAGAACGGCTTGGGCAACGGGCTGGAGGCGGTCAGCCCGCGGATGCTCTACAACTTTGCGCGGCGCTACGATGAGTACGCGGGCGAGGACTACGAGGGATCCAGCTGCCGTGGCGCCTTGAAGGGCTGGCATCACCATGGTGTCTGCCTGGAATCCGACTGGCCCTACGATGACGAGGATACGCAACCGCCCAAGTATGGCTATGCCTCGAGGGCTACTGCCAATACTCTCGGGGTTTACTACCGGATCGACATCCGCTCGATCACTGATCTGCAGGCCGCCATATACGAAGTTGGCGCGATCTATGTTTCTGCCTTCACCCATGACGGCTGGAACCAGGTGCCGAAGCCTGACGGCAAGCTGAACGGGCACAGTTCCTTGCCAGTCCTCCCCTTCGACGGGAAGCCGTCTCAGGACGGTGGACACGCCTTCGCCCTGGTCGGCTTCAACTCCAATGGTTTCATCGTTCAAAACTCCTGGGGTATCAATTGGGGAAACGGTGGGTTTGCTCTGCTAACTTATGCCGACTGGCTCGCCAACGGCATGGATGCGTGGGTCGTGGCTCTGGGCGTGCCAGATGTGCTGCTGGGCCAACCGGTGGCGGCAGGCGGCGCCTTGGGCACCGCGAAGGCCGCCGTCAATGGCGGGCTGTGGTGGGATGAGACCAAGGCCTATGATCACAGCGTCGTCATGGGCAATGATGGGCGCATAACCCGCCATCTCACCCAAGACGAGCTGAGTCGCTCACTGCTCCATCAGGCCTGCGGGCTGCCGGACCAATGGTTCCGCACTCAGCCGGGCGATACCAAGCGCCTGCTGATCTTTGTGCATGGAGGGCTCAACAGCGAAGCCTCCGCCATCCAGCGGGCCCGGGCCATGGGGCGCTTCTTCCTGGGCAATGGTTGCTACCCATTGTTCGTTATCTGGAAGACTGGCGTGCTCGAGTCCATCAGCGGCATCATCACCGATATGTTCCGCAGGGAGCCAGCGCGCGTTGGCGGTGTGCGCGACACCATTATGGATGGAGCCGACATGCTCCTCGAAAGGGGCATTGCTCGCCCGTTCGCTCGACCGATCTGGAGCGAGATGAAGGAAAACGCCGAGTTCGCGAGTCTGCCCACCCGTGGCGGCGACAAGTTGGTAACGGCGCTGCAGAATCTTGCCCGGACTTGGGGCAGCAACCTGGAGATCCACCTGGTCGGCCATTCGGCAGGTGCGATCTTCCTCGGCCACCTCGTCGACCTGCTTGCCGTACGCGAACTGACGGAGAGCATCGGCTCCATTCACCTCTACGCGCCGGCCTGCACCGTGCAGTTCGCCAACCGCCATTACGCGCCGCACAAGGAGCTGATGACGCGCCTTTACATGGATGTCCTCTCGGACCGCAACGAGCGGGACGACAGCGTCGGGCCCTATCGCAAGTCGCTGCTCTACCTGGTCTCCAACGCCCTGGAAGGCGACCTGCGTACGCCTATCCTCGGCCAGGCCAATGTGCTGGACCCGACCTATATGGGGTGGGACGGCTCATCGAGCACGGGCGAAGCGCTCGGCAACTGGCGTCAGGCTGTCGCGTCGGCTGGCCTGGTCAAGCGCAAGCAGATCGGCATAGTCGACGCCAGCAAGGTGATCACCCGCCGGCCCAGCATCACCATCGACGCTACCCATGGCAGCTTCGACAACAACGTGGATGTGGTTGGTCGGACGCTGGAGCGTATTACTGGCGCCAAACTGGCAATGCCGATGGACGACTTGCACGGTTTCTAAGCGGTAGAGACCAGGATGTGAAAGATCGGCAGGCGACAAGACGCGCCCCAGTCTCGGGTCGCGCTGTACCAACGCCACGGCGCTGCATAGGAGGGTCAAATGGATATGCCAGGCCTTGATGACCGGCTCAAGCTTGCACGGAAACGTTGATAAACGCATAACGCTCAGGAGTGTTTATTATTTTTGATTCGCACTGAAATACTGACGGAAAAACTCTACGGTTACGCGGATTTTCGCCGAAGTGGCCAACGGTGCCGCATATACAGCCCAGATATTGGCCGGCTGGCGATAGTCGCGAAGAATATGGACCAGCTTGCCGCGTTCAAGGCTGTCGCGCACATCCCAATGAGACCGAAGCAGGATCCCACGACCATCGATGCCCCATTGATGGACCACCTCGCCATGGTTCGCCGAAAGCGCGCCGGTTACCTTGACGCTTTCTTCGCCGTCGGGGCCTTGCAGGCGCCAGAGACCGAAGGGGTGGTCGCGCTCCTTGATAACCAGGCACTCATGCCCGGCAAGGTCTGCCAGGCTACGCGGTTCGCCATGGCGCGCGAGATACTCGGGGGCCGCGCAGAGAATCCGAGAGTTCTCCGCCAGCAACTTGGCAATCAGGTTTGGCGCGATGTTATCGCCGATGCGGATATCGAGATCGAAGCCTTCGTCGATCAGATCGACCAGGCGATCGAACACGTCGAAGCGAATATCCAGGGCCGGATAACGCACCGAAAGCTCCGAAAGGGCAGGCGCCACATGCCGGCGCCCGAGACCAAAACTGCTGACAATGTGCAACTGGCCGCGCGGCTCCTGGTGCAACGACGAGACCTCGTCGGCCATCTGATCCACTGCATCGAAGATGTGCAGGGCCCAACGGTAGACTCGCTCGCCGTCTTCGGTCGCCGCCACTCGTCGGGTAGTGCGGTGCAATAAGCGTACGCCCAGATTCTGCTCGAGCAGCGCAATGCGCTTGCTGACGAAGGCAGGGGAGGCGCCCAGTTCGATGGCCGCCGCCGCGAAACTGGAGCGGCGGGCAACCAGGACGAAGACGCGAAGGTCTTCTAGATTCGGCAGACTATTCACGTTTCGTGTCTTATCTATCAATAGTTTGTGCAATTGTGTTTGCGCAGCCTCCTTATACCATGGTGAGCACACCCTCACTATTCTTTCAAGAGTTAGCCACCATGAGCAAAACATTCAGAATCGCCGCAATTGCTGGTGACGGCATTGGTAACGAAGTTCTGCCCGAAGGTCTGCGCGTCGTTGAAGCAGCTGCGAAAAAATGGAACCTGGACCTAGCCATTGAAACCGTCGAATGGGCCAGCTGTGACTACTACGCCCAGCACGGGCAAATGATGCCGGATGATTGGTTCGAGCAATTGAAGGGCTTCGATGCCATCTACTTCGGTGCCGTCGGTTGGCCGGACAAGGTGCCTGATCATATTTCCCTGTGGGGCTCGCTGCTCAAGTTCCGCCGGGATTTCGACCAGTACGTGAACATCCGCCCGGTACGGCTGTTCCCCGGTGTCCCGTGCCCACTGGCCGGCCGTGAGCCCGGCGACATCGACTTCGTCGTGATCCGTGAGAACACCGAAGGTGAGTACTCTTCGGTCGGCGGGCGGATGTTCGAAGGCACCGAGAATGAGTTCGTGCTACAGGAGTCGGTGTTCACCCGCCGTGGCGTTGACCGGATTCTCAAGTATGCCTTCGAAGTCGCGCAAAACCGCCCACGCAAACATGTCACCTCGGCAACCAAATCCAACGGTATCTCCATCAGCATGCCGTACTGGGACGAGCGCACGGCGGCGATGGCCGCGCATTACCCTGACGTCAGCTGGGACAAGCAGCATATCGACATACTCTGTGCCCGCTTTGTTCTGCAACCGGATCGGTTTGACGTGGTGGTGGCCTCCAACTTGTTCGGCGACATCCTCTCCGACCTGGGCCCGGCCTGTGCCGGCACCATCGGTATCGCGCCTTCGGCGAACCTCAACCCGGAACGCAATTTCCCCTCCCTGTTCGAGCCGGTGCACGGTTCGGCGCCAGACATCTTCGGGAAGAACATCGCCAATCCGATCGCCATGATCTGGTCGGGCGCCTTGATGTTGGAGTTCCTCGGCAAAGGCGACGAGCGCTATGCCGCTGCTCACGACGGAATTCTGCGCGCCATCGAGTCAGTCATTGCAACGGGGCCGAAAACGCCGGATCTGGGCGGAAAATCCTCGACCCAGGACGTCGGCAAGGCTATCGCTGCCGCACTTTGAATCGTGGCCACAGCCGCCCTTTGCTCAAGAGGGCGGCGAATCTGAGGGAAACAGGATCGAAAACAATGACGTAGCAAAGCCCGATTGTCGGACAAGCTCTTGCCACAAAGTATTTTTCCCGTGTATTGTTAACCACAAGATTTGCGTTAACTTATAGTTAACGATGGAGTTTCAAGACATCTGAAAGGAACAGTGCTCCGCCTAGGCTCGGCCTGAAGAGCTGACAGCTGGAGAAAAATCCACCCGTCCCAGGACATGAGAATGCCCCACAACAATAAAAAAGATGTGTTTTTGATAACGATGAGCCTGATTGCCGTGCTGGCGACCGTTATCGGCCTTGCAGTCTTCCCTCAGCAGGCGGAGACCCTGGCCAATCAGATGTTCGAAATGGCCACCCGCACCTTCGGCACCGCGGTCCAGTTATTTGTCTTTTGCTGTGCGTTGATCGTGCTCTACATCGCCTTCAGCAAGTACGGCAACATTCGCTTGGGCAATGGCAAGGCAGAATACTCGACCGTGACTTGGGTATTCATGTTCATTTGTGCCGGCATGGGCTCATCGACCCTCTACTGGGGCGTGATGGAGTGGGCTTACTACTACCAGACTCCTGGCCTGAACATCGCCGCCGGTTCCCGTGAAGCGCTGGATTACAGCGTCAGCTATTCATTCTTCCACTGGGGCATCAGTGCCTGGTCGCTGTACGCCCTGGCGTCACTGGCGATGGCATATCACTTCCATGTGCGCAAGAAGAGCGGCCTGAGCCTGGCCTCGATCATCGAAGCCGTCACTGGTTTCAAGGCCAATGGCCCGATCGGCCGTACTGTCGACCTGATCTTCCTGCTGACCATGTTCGGCGCGCTGACCGTATCGCTGGTACTGACTGCATCGACCTTGACCCGCGGCCTGGCTGGCCTGACCGGCATGCCTGACAATTTCACCACTCAGTTGATCGTGATCGGCGTGGTGGCTGTGGTTTTCTCGCTCAGCTCCTACATCGGCATCTCCAGCGGCATGCAGCGCTTGAGCAAAATGGTCTGCATCGGTGCACTGGCCTTCGCGGGCGTGGTGTTCCTGGTTGGTCCAACCCAGTTCATTCTCAACAACACGGCCAACTCCATCGGCCTGATGATCCAGAACTATGTTCACATGAGCCTGTTCACCGATCCGCAGGGCAATGGCGAGTTCACTCGCAACTGGACGGTATTCTACTGGCTCTGGTGGGTGTCTTATGCACCGGGTGTAGCAATGTTCGTTACCCGGGTCTCCAAGGGCCGCAAGATGAAAGAAGTGATCGCCGCTCTGCTGCTCGGCGGCAGCTTCGGTTGCTGGTTCTTCTTCGGCACGCTGGAAAGTTACAGCATGCACCAGTTCCTCAACGGCGCTATCGATGTACCGCGGATCCTCTCCGAACAGGGCGGTGAAACAGCGGTAGAGATGGTGTTGAGCGGGCTGCCCTTCGGCAAGGTCTTCCTTGGTGTGTACTTATTCATCATGGCGGTGTTCTGCGCCTCGCACATGGACGCTGCGGCTTATGCAGTAGCAGCAACCAGTACGCGCAACCTGCAGGAAGGCCAGGATCCGACACCGACCCACCGCCTGTTCTGGTGCATCGCGTTGACCTTGGTGCCATTGGCCATGCTGTTCGCCAAGGCATCGTTGTCGACTATGAAGACCGCAGTGGTGCTCACGGCGATTCCATTCCTGCTGATCCTGCTAACCAAGATCTACGGCTTCCTCAAGTGGATGTTCCAGGACTACGGCAATATGCCGGCGTACCTGATCGAGGAAGAGGCGGTTAAGCGGTCGTTGGATGTCGACTTCCAAGGGCAGCAAGAACGCCCTGAAGCACTCGCCGCAACGACACTTGAGCCCAAGCACACTGCAACGGCACTCAGCTAAGCCCGCAGGGTTCCAGGCCGCAAGGCTTGGAACCCCAGGAACAAGTATTTTTTTTGACTGCATTGTTAGCCACGGGTTTCGAGTAAACCGTTAGTGATTAAAAACAACCGGAGGACAGCGTTCACAACGCATGGACCTCCGTATTGCCTGAAGAGAAACAAGATGAACGACATTCAAAAACTGCCCGCCGACTTCTGCGCCAACGCTGATGAGGCCTATACCATTCCGGCTTCCTACTACACCAGCAAGAACGTCTTCGAGTTCGAGCAGGAAAAGATCTTCGCCAACAGCTGGATCTGCGTCGGTCACCGTAGCGAAGTCGCCAATAACAATGACTACATCACCCGTGAAGTAATTGGCGAGAGCATCATTGTCGTCCGTGGCCGCGACAGCGTGCTGCGCGCCTTCTACAACGTCTGCCCGCACCGTGGCCATCAACTGCTGAGCGGCGATGGCAAGGCCAAGAACGTAATCACCTGCCCGTATCACGCCTGGACCTTCAAGCTCGACGGAGAGCTGGCCCACGCTCGCAACTGCGACAACGTGATGAACTTCGACAAGGAAAACTCCAGCCTGGTGTCCTTGCGGATCGAGGAGTATGCCGGCTTCGTCTTCATCAACATGAATGCCGACGCCGAGCCGGTCGAAACACAACTGCCGGGCTTCGAGGCGCGCCTGCGCGAAGCCTGCCCGGTTGTTGATGACCTGCACCTGGCCGCGCGTTTCGTCACTGACACCCCGGCCAACTGGAAGTCGATCGTCGACAACTACCTGGAGTGCTACCACTGCGCGCCAGCCCATCCAGGCTTCGCCGATTCGGTCAGCGTCGATGAATACTGGCACACCCTGCATGGCAACTGGTCGCTTCAGTTCGGCCACGCCAAGCCTTCGGAGAAGTCCTTCAAGTTCGACGAGTCGGTGAAAAACCCGAGCTTCAGCGGCTTCTGGGCGTGGCCATGCACCATGTTCAATGCGCCACCCGGTGGCAACTTCATGACTGTGATCTATGAGTTCCCGGTCAGTGCCGAGGTCACGCTGCAGCACTACGACATTTACTTCCTCAACAAGGAAATTACTCCGGAACAACAGTCGCTGATCGAGTGGTACCGCGACGTGTTCCGTCCAGAAGACCTGCGTCTGGTGGAAAGCGTGCAGCGCGGCTTGAAGTCCCGTGGCTACCGAGGCCAGGGCCGGATCATGGCCGACAAGCAACGCAGCGGCATGAGCGAGCACGGCATCGCCAACTTCCACAACCTGATCGCTGTGGCACACCTGGATAACTGAGAAAGACAGCCGCCGGTGCGACAAGCCCCGGCGGCTTGCAAACAGAACAAGAGGAGTTTCCTGCGTGCAACTGAAAGATCCCCAACTGTTTCGCCAGCAGGCATTCATTGCTGGTGCCTGGCGTGATGCCGACACCCTCGCGACGGTCGACGTGACCGACCCGGCCCAGGGCCAGTTCATCGGCAGCGTACCGCTGATGGGAGCCACCGAGGCGGCCCGCGCCATCGAAGCCGCCGATGCAGCGCTACCGGCTTGGCGTGCGCGTACTGCAAAAGAGCGTGCACACATCCTGCGTCGCTGGTTCGAATTGATCCTTGAGCATGAAGACGACCTGGCGCGTTTGATGACCCTGGAGCAGGGCAAGCCCCTGCACGAGGCTGTGGGTGAAATCCGTTATGCCGCGTCCTTCATCGAATGGTTTGCAGAGGAAGGCAAACGCGTTTACGGCGACGTGATTCCATCACCTTCGGCAGACAAGCGCCTGCTGGTTATCAAGCAGGGCATTGGTGTCTGTGCCGCTATTACGCCGTGGAATTTCCCGGCAGCAATGATTACGCGCAAGGTTGCCCCAGCCTTGGCGGCAGGCTGCACCATTGTGGTCAAGCCTGCCAACGAAACGCCGTTCTCGGCGTTGGCACTGGCTGAACTGGCGCAACGCGCCGGTGTTCCGGCCGGAGTGCTGAGCATCGTTACTGGCGACGCCAAGGCCATCGGCGCGCAGCTGACCGGCCACCCACTGGTGCGCAAGCTCAGCTTCACTGGCTCTACTCCGGTCGGGCGGCTATTGATGAGCCAATGCGCCGAGACCATCAAGAAGGTCTCCCTCGAGCTGGGTGGTAATGCGCCTTTCATCGTCTTTGCCGATGCCGATGTGGATGCTGCCGTTGACGGTGCGATAGCCGCCAAGTATCGCAATGCCGGGCAAACCTGCGTGTGCGTGAACCGTTTCTACGTGCATGACGCGGTGTACACCGAGTTCGCTAGCAAGTTCGCCGCCAAAGTGGCCGAGTTGAAGGTAGGACACGGCCACGAAAGCGGCACCCAGGTCGGTCCTCTGATCACTGCCAAGGCGGTGGAAAAAGTTCGTGCGCTGATCGACGACGCCGTCGCAAAAGGCGCCAGCGTGCTGGTCGGTGGCCAGGTACATGCACTGGGCGAAAACTTCTTCGAGCCGACCGTGTTGAGTGACATCAAACCGGGGACTCAGCTGCTCGACGAGGAGATTTTCGGGCCAGTCGCGCCCTTGGTGCGTTTCTCCACAGATGACGAAGTACTGCACCTGGCCAATGACACCCTCTATGGCCTGGCTGCCTACTTCTACAGCCGCGATATCGCCCACGTGTGGAACATTGCCGAGCATCTGGAATACGGCATGGTCGGCATCAATACCGGGCTGATTTCCAACGAGGTTGCGCCGTTCGGTGGGGTCAAGCAGTCCGGGCTCGGTCGTGAAGGGTCGAAGTACGGAATCGAAGATTACCTGCAACTGAAATACCTGTGCCTGGCGGTCTAAAAGAGTCCCACACAGCGTTCCAACTCAAGCGGCACTCAGTGCCGCTCATTGCCGCACAGAGGTTAGCGATGGCCAACAAATACGAGATGATTGCCGCCCGGGTGACCGGGGTCGAACAGGTAACGCCCCTGATCAAGCGTTTTACCCTGGTGCGCCAGGACGGCGAGTTGCTGCCAGGCTTTACCGGCGGCAGCCATATTATCGTGCAGATGAAAAACGCCGACGGGCGCCAGCACAGCAACGCCTATTCCCTGATGAGCGACCCACAGTCCACTGCCAGCTACCAGATTGGCGTGCGCCTGGAAGAACAGTCCAAAGGTGGCTCGGCATTCATGCACGAACAGGTAGAGGTCGGCACCGAGCTGATGATCTCCACCCCGAACAATCTGTTCGCCGTCGACCAGAGTGCTCGCAAGCACGTACTGATCGCGGGTGGTATCGGTATTACCCCTTTCCTTGCGCAGCTCTACGAACTGCATCAGGACGGCGCCGACTACGAGCTGCACTACGCCTTCCGTAGCCCGGAGCATGGCGCCTTCCAGGAGGAGATCAGCACTGGCGTCCATGGCGCTCATTCGCGGTTCTATATCGATAGCCTGGGCCAATCCCTGAATCTGGCAGAGCTGCTTGCCGACTTGCAAAGCGATGCGCATGTCTATGTATGTGGGCCGAAACCGTTGATCGACGCAGTCATCTCCACAGCCAAACAGCTGGGTGTGGCCGACCAACGCGTACATTGGGAGCAGTTCGCTGCCGCGCCCGCCACCGGCGGCGCCTTCACTGTAGTGCTGGCCAAATCGGGCACAGAGTTGAAGGTAGAAGAGGGTATGAGCATCCTCCAGGCGATCGAAAAGGCCAATGCCGCCCAAATTGAATGCCTGTGCCGTGAAGGCGTCTGTGGCACCTGCGAGACACGCATCCTGGAAGGCGAAGCCGAACACTTCGACCAGTACCTGAGCGACGAGGAAAAAGTGGCCCAGCAGACCATGATGCTCTGCGTCTCGCGCGCCAGGTCCGATCGCCTGGTGCTCGACCTCTGAGTTCGCTGCAGGCCCATTCGCCGTGAATGGGGAACGATAGAGACGTCTGTGTATACTGTGCTCGCCACACGCGTCTCTAGCGATCACGGGAATGCCATGACTGAAAACAGCTTCGCCTTTCGACTGAAGGAACTACTCGAACACCACAAGCTGACATTGCAAGCGGTGGGCACAGCCCTTGGCATCTCCCGCACAGCGGTGCACAAGTGGACCCGTGGAGGCGAGATCGACTACGACAATCTGCGCAAGCTCGCCGACTTTCTCAAGGTCAACTGGATCTGGCTGCGCTATGGCGAACAGGCCCAGGCCGATCTGCAAAGCTCCACTGTGGTTGAGCTGCCAATGACCGACGTGCGGCGAAAATTCACCGCCGAGATAATGGAAAGCGAAGCGCGCATGAAGCTGGCGCAGGAAAGCGCCGGCATCGTCACGTGGCAGTGGAATCTGATCACCGATGAGGTCATCTACTCGGAGAACGTCGAGGCCGTCTACGGCTGGCAGGTTCGTACCAACGAAGACTTCTGGCCGCACTTGCCTGCCGAGGATGCGGCAGCCATGAAAGCGATGTACCGCGACTGCATTGCCAATTGCAAATCCTACGAATTCGATTTTCGGATCGTCCGCCCTGATGGCGAAATGCGCTGGATTTCCTCGCGCGCATCGCCCTTGCCCGACAGCGCCGGCCGCTCGGTGAAGATGGTTGGCATCAGCATGGACACCACCGCACGTAAAAACGCTGAAGAAGCTTTGCGAAAAAGCGAGGAACGCTTTCGGGCGATTTTCGATCTGGCCTGTGGCGCCATGGCCTACATCGGCCTGGACGGTCGCTGGCTACGGGTCAACAACAGGCTCTGCGAATTGCTCGGCTACAGCGAACAAGAGCTGGGCGAACTGACCTTTCAGGATCTCACGCACCCCGACGACCTGGACGCCAACCTGAAGCAATTACACCAGTTGCTGGCAGGCGAGATCAGCATGTATGCGCTGGAAAAACGCTTGCGCTGCAAGGATGGCCATATCATCTGGGCCAACGTGAAAACCTCCGTGCAGCGTAACTCGCAGGATGGCACGCCGGAGCATCTGATCAGCGTGATCGACGATGTGACGGCTAGCCGCACCAGTCGCCTGGCACTGGAGTCACGCGTTCACGAACTCGAGCGCCTGCTTAAGGCGTCTGCCCAGCACAGCTAAGCGATGTTGAGCCTTGTCTCTGCCGTCATTTGGCTGGCCTGATTGAGAACGCCCTGTAGCTCTGGAGCCTGGGCACTACGCAGGAAATCCTGAACGTAGTGCCCGGCACTCTCTCAACCCAGCAATTGTGAACTTTTGATAAATAACTGAGCCGTCATAACGCAGCACTTTTCCGCTTTTTTGGCGCTGAAGGCTTTGTGATCGAGCGCCCACTCCAACCAGAAACCGTCGATGAGGGCAGTAATGGTCAACGCCCCGGCCTTTGCATCGATCTCGATCCCCTG
The DNA here is from genome assembly GCF_024741815.1 of Pseudomonas sp. LS1212. NCBI lineage: Bacteria > Pseudomonadati > Pseudomonadota > Gammaproteobacteria > Pseudomonadales > Pseudomonadaceae > Pseudomonas > Pseudomonas sp. LS1212. The sequence continues at coordinate 2,812,447 of NZ_CP102951.1, read as the reverse complement.
CTCGGCGGCGATCTCGCGGAATACTGACTCCAGCTCCTTGCGATAATCGCTGTAGAGCTTTTTGTTCAGCGCGCGCAGCTGTTCGGACGAAACCGCGGCGCCCCAGAAGCCCAGCCAGGTAGTCAGGATGAATTCGTTGAAGATCTTGCCCCTGAACGAGGAGCGAATAATCGCCAACAGCCGATCCTCAGCTGAACTGCCTCGAACCTCCATGTACTTGCGGGTTTCTTCGCGCAGTTGATTGGTCAACTCCTGATAGGTGGACAGCATCAACTCTTCCTTGCTGGAAAAGTGATGACCGATCAACCCAATCGAAATGCCGGCCTCGGCACAGATACGCTCAATGGTGCTTCCGGAATGACCGAACCGGGTGATGCAGCGCATCGTGGCTTCGACAATGGCCTTGCGGCGCGTCTCGGGGTCTATTCGCGTTCGGCGTTTCTTTACTTCAGACATACTGGTTTCGCTACTCATCGAGCTGCCCTAAATCAAATCCTTGTCCGCCGTCAGGCCGTAAAGACAGGCCGGCGCACTGAACGACGCGCCAATTTAGCAACTTTTCGAGGCGTCAGGCGCAGGAATTAATTCGGCGGGCGAATCGAGCAGTAAGCAAGAGCACATGAGCATGAGCCAAGAAGCACATCCGTGAAGGAACTCACCGCCCGTTGCGGGCGGTGAGTGCTGCTTAAATACCGGTTTCCAGACCTTTGTCCAAGCCGTCGATCCGCGACAGCTCTTCATGGATATTCTGCGAGCGGCACAGCCACCAATAGACCACTGCCGACACTGCCAGACCGACCAGCATGCTGACATCCGCACCGTCTAGCTTTGCGGCGATGTAGCCGGTGTAAATTCCGGTGTTGGAGAACGGCAGCATCGCCACGAAACCCGCCACGTAGGCGCCGATGCCTCGCAGGTTCCATTTCCCGTAGATGCCGTTGGGCTTGAAGATCTCTCGGATGGAAAACTTGCCGTGACGAACTTTATAGAAGTCGACCAGGTTGATCGCCGTCCACGGGGTGAACAGGTAGAGCAGGATCGCCAGGAAGTCTCCAAAATCCTTGACGAAGTTGTCCGAGGCCGTCATGGCGATGAGGATGGCCGTACCGCCGACAACCCCCATCGAAATGATGCGCTTGAGCAAGGTTGATTTCTGCGTTTTCACCGTGTCCGCGATGCTCAACAGCGTGATTGAGGCACCATAGAAATTCTGCGCGGCACTGGTCACCAGGCTGAGTACAGCAAGGATCAACAGAAACTCACCGAACCCACTGAAGAGCATGTTGCCAAGCATCACCAAGCCTTTGGCGAGGTTCTGCCCCGGGCTCAACGCAGCCGCCAGTGCACCGATCAGCATCATCCATACGCCGCCGATCATGGCGCCCATGTAGGTCCACCAGAACGAAGAACGCACGCTGACATTGGCTGGCAAGTAACGCGAGTAGTCAGACACATAGATTGCCCAGCTCAACTGGTAAGCCGCCGCAACGAAGAACTGAGCAAGGAACGGCGTTGCCTTGAAACCGGAAACGCTCAATTGATCCGCAGGGAGCTTCACGAAGATGAACAGCCCGACGGTGAACACAAGCATCACGGCTATCAATATGAACGCCAACGCCCGTTGAACCTTGTGGAAGGTGTTGTAACCGGCAATCGCCATGATGATCGCCAGCAATGAGAAGGCAATAGCCGAACCTTCTTCCGGGGCATTGAACAACTCATGCAGGGTCTGCCCGACCAGCAATTGGTTGAATGCGTTGTAGCCGACGTAAGTGGCGATCGCCACCACGTACACCAGTAACGCGCCCAGGTAACCAAACTGCGGTCGGGACTGGATAAGCTGAGGCAGCCCCATTTGCGGGCCCTGCGTCGAGTGGCCGGCCATGAACAGGGTACCGAATGCGCACCCCAGGAAGATCGCAATGGCCGACCAGAACAGGTTGGCCCCCATGCCGACGCCGATGATCCCGACCGCCAGCGTCGTCAGGTGCGCTTCGCCGCAGAACCAGATCGGCCACAAGTGCCAGGCTTTGCCATGCCGCTCGGCGAGCGGCACATAATCAATGGAGCGTGTTTCGAGATTCAGACGTCCTTTGGACGCAGTTTCGCTGGAAGATGACATAGACATTTGCACCTTTTTTATTGGTTTTGGCAGCACGGCACGGTGTTCAATAGCGGCCGGCGGGATTAATGCCGGGCTTGGTCGATGGCTTGTTTGAGCAACGCCTCGAGTTGCTCGAGCGAGCTGTCCCTGGGGTTCGTCAAACGGGCGGGATCGCCAAATGACTTCCTTGCCACCTCAGTAACGTCTGCATGTTTGACGCCCAGAATGGACAAGGACTTGGGGATATTCAGGCTGTCGAGTTTCGCGCACACGGCGTTGTAGAACGTCTCGAAACTCGCATCCGGCAAGTCGAGCGCCTGAGCCACAGGTTTGAGGCGGCGGCTGATGTCCTGCTCGTTGAAGCGCAGTACCACTGGCAGAATGACCGCGTTGGTCAGCCCATGGTGAGTGTTGTAGGTAGCACCGACCATGTGACTCAGCGCATGCACAAGCCCCAACCCTTTGAGAAAGGCGACACCGGCCAGGCATGAGCCGATCAGCATCTTGCCCCGTGCTTCCAGATCCTGGCCGTTGTTGACGGCGGTATCGATGGAGGTCCAGAGCAGGCTCAGAGCCTGCAACGCCGCACCATCGCTGAGCGGGTTGAAGCTCGGTACGAAGTAAGCTTCCAGCGCATGAATGATGGCATCGCAACCGGTCCATGCCGTCAGGTTGGCCGGCAGGCTCTGCGTCAATTCAGGATCGAGGATTACCGCTGCAGGCCGTGCCTTTGGGTGCCAGACACAGCCCTTTATGCCCCGCTTCGAATCCGTGAGCATGGCCGTGCTTTCGGTTTCGGCACCGGTGCCGGCGGTGGTTGGAATGGTGATCACCGGCGGGAAGTCCGCCGCGCTGAAACCAGCAGGTACAGGATGGTCGAAATCGAACGCCCACAGCCCGCAACGTTGCTGTCGTGCAATCAACGCAACCGCCTTGCCCCCGTCCAGGCCGCTGCCGCCACCCAGGGCGATAATGCCATCGGCATCCCATGCTTGATAAGCCGATGCACCGGCCATGACCGACGCATCGGTGGGGTTGGGTTCAATGCCACCAAACAGGCCACATTCAAGGCCGGCTACGGTCAACGCCTGTTGCATCTGGCCCACGAACGGCAGATTCAGCGAGCCTTGATCAGTAATAATGATCGGACGAGAGATGTTGAACTCCTGACAGAGTTCGACCAGCTTATGACGTGCGCCCGGGCCGTACTCCATTGGCAACGGAACGGTCCATTTTTGATAACCCAAAGCTGACAGATTGTTTTCCACGAAGCTCACCTTAACAGCAACGAATGATGGTTGATTTCAACTCGGTGTACTTGCTCAGGGCATGAGCAGAATTGTCCCGACCATTTCCGGATTCCTTGAACCCGCCAAACGGGAAGTTCATGTCCACCAGTTCGTCATAGCAATTGACCCATACCGTCCCAGCCTTGAGTTTGCGCGTGGCGGTACGAATGGTTTTGATGTCGGACGACCACACTGCTGCCGCCAGGCCGTATTCCGTCTGATTGGCGATGGCGATCGCTTCATCCAGCGTGTCGAACAGGATGACCACCAGCACAGGGCCGAAAATCTCTTCGTTAGCGATTCGCGCTGAAGCATCCTCGGCGAGAAAAATCGTCGGCTCCAGGTAGGCGCCTGCGTCGGCCAGCGACAACCGATTGCCACCGCTCAAGAGTTGCGCTTGCTGCTTGCCGATCTCGATGTAGCTGCAAACCCGGTCTAACTGCGCGTTGTCGATGATCGCGCCGGTGACGGTTTGTGGATCCAGTGGATGCCCCGGCTGATAGCCTTTGCTGACTTCCAGCAACTCGCCGATCAGTGCAGTCGCAATCGAACGTTGCACCAGCAGTCGCGAACCGGCACTACAGATCTGGCCCATGTTGGAAAAAATCGCCGCCGCCGCTGAACGTGCTGCCTGAGCGATGTCCGGGCAGTCGGCCATGACGATGTTGGCCGACTTGCCGCCCAGCTCCAGCCAGACGCGCTTGAGGTTCGAGGCAGCGGCATTTTTCGCAATCTCGCGACCGACTTTGCCGGAACCTGTGAAGGCGATGCAGTCGACGTCCGGGTGCAAGCTCAAAGCCCGGCCCGCAGCACCGTCGCCGGCAACGACGTTGAACACGCCCGCAGGAATCCCGGCTTGCAGCGCCAGCCCGGCAATGCGCAACGCGCTGAGGGGGGACTTTTCGGAAGGCTTGAGTACGACACTGTTACCTGCGGCCAATGCCGGAGCGAACTTCCACGCGGCCATCAACAGTGGGTAGTTCCAGGGCACCACCGCTGCAACGACACCCAAGGCCTGATGGGTGACAGTGCCGAAGAACTGCGGATCGGTTGCAGGGACCTCGCCGTGAACCTTGTCCACCAGCTCGGCAAACCATTGCAGGCAATAAATCGTGCCAGGAAGATCGCCGCCCGTGGTATCGCCTATCGGCTTGCCGCTGTCGAGACTTTCGAGCAACGCCAGTTCCTCTGCGTGTGCCTCCAGCAATGCAGCCCACTTCAACAAAACAGCCTTACGATCCCTGGCGGATTTGTCCGCCCAGACCCCAGCATCGAAACTGCGGCGGGCAGCTGCTACGGCGAGGTCGACATCGACCTCTGCACACAAGGCAACGGCAGCCAATGGCTTGCCATCAATCGGACTTTGCGACCAGAACGTCGCACCGTTGCAGGCATCGACGTAGGCACCGTCTATAAACGCACGGCCCTCGATTTGCAACTTTTCACTTCTCTCAAGCCAGTAGGCATGGTCTTTGATCTGCGGCATGCAACACCTCATCTTGTTCTTTTCAGGCTGCGGCGATGCTAGATCATACTGAAAACTCATTCAATAGCCGATCATCACTCTATTGAAAATATGTTCAATAAAAATGCCCGCGAATGCGGGCATTGGCGACTGTCAAAAAAGGAGGCTGCTTGATCTTTTGCGCAAGCAACTGGTCGCTTTCCGTCAATATCAGCCCTTTCATGCGCCCTAGATTACCTCCCAGGCAGGCGACTGTGCCGTGCAGTCAGCCGCCCTGGAGGAGATCTGCTCATGCATTCGCTCGATAACCTGAAGCACCAGGCACCGGTAGTCGGCTGGGATGAACAAGACCCCGAAGAAGCCTTCACCTTGCCTTCGCGTTACTTCTTCGACGAGACGCTGTTCAAGGCCGAACGCGACAATATCTTTATGCGTGCCTGGCATGTGGCCGGGCACAAGAATGAATTCAGCGCTCCGGGCCAGTACGTGGTCTGCGACCTGTTTGACCAGAGCATCGTGGTCGCACGGAACATGAAGGGCGAAATCCGCGCCTTCCACAACGTCTGCCAGCACCGCGGCAACCGCTTGCTGGACTCGCGCCGTGGCAACTCCGGCGGCGTGGTGCGCTGCGCGTATCACTCCTGGTGCTACGAAATGGACGGCAGCCTGCGCAGTGCGCCGCGTTGCGAGCGCATCAAGAATTTCGACAAGCAAGACTTCAACATTCCGCAAATCCGCATCGAAGAACTCGGCGGTTTCATCTACTTCAACCTTGACCCCGAGGCGCCTGCGCTGGCAGAACTCTTTCCTGGCGCGGACGAGGAAATGCACCGGGTTTTCCCCGATATGGACAAGATGCGCCTGATCGAAGAGCAGGACGTGATCGTGCCGGCCAACTGGAAGGTGATCATGGACAACTCCATCGAGGGCTACCATTTCAAGTTGTCCGGGCCTTGCCATATCGACCTGGCCAAGCTGATCGACTTCAAGGGCTACAAGCTGACCAAGCGCGAGAATTGGTGGACCTACATCGCGCCCGCCAACCTGGAGGCGCAAAACGCCTATGGCGTGGACTTGAAAAGCGAGCGCAATCCCCAGGAATGTTTCTTCAATATCGGCCTGTGGCCGAACAACACTTTCTACACCTTCCCGTATTCCGAGTTCCTCGGCACGTTCATGATGATCCCACTCGATGCCGAGCGTTCGCTCTTGCGCTTCGGCTATTACTCGACCCACGAGCAGACCGCCGAAGTGAGCAAGGCCTGCATGCGCTGGATGAACGAAGACCTGGGACCCGAAGACATCGCCCTGAACATTTCGGTGCAGAAAGGCTTGCACTCCCGGGGTTACGACCAGGGGCGCTACATGATCGATGCCCAGCGCAGCAATGAGAGCGAGCACCTGGTTCACCATTTCCACAGCCTGGTGTTCAAGGGCATTCATGGCCAGGACGCGTGCTGAGGCCGCTCACGACAGGGGAGGATGAGCGATGCCCGGACACCAATACGACTATCTGATTGTGGGCGCGGGTTCGGCCGGCTGTGTGCTGGCCAACCGGCTCGGGGCCGACCCGAGCGTGAAGATACTGCTGCTCGAAGCGGGCCCGGTCGACAGCAGCTGGACCATCGACATGCCCTCGGCCGTGGGCATGGTTGTTGGCGGCACCCGTTACAACTGGAGCTACAGCTCGGAGCCTGAACCTTATCTGGATAACCGGCGCATTGGCACGCCGCGCGGGCGCACACTGGGCGGCTCTTCGTCAATCAATGGCATGGTCTACGTCCGTGGCCATGCCCGCGACTACGACGCCTGGGCGCAGCAGGGCTGTACCGGTTGGAGTTATCAGGAGGTCTTGCCCTACTTTATCCGCTCGCAGCACCATGCCCAGGGCGCCGACGCCTACCGGGGTGGCGGGGGGCACTTGCATGTAACGCCGGGTGACATCAGCACGCCGTTGTGCGCGGCCTTCGTTCAGGCGGGCGTGCAGGCCGGGTACGGTCAAAGCAACGACCTCAACGGCTACCGCCAGGAAGGCTTTGGGCCGGTCGACCGCACGACCCGCAAGGGGCGCCGCTGGAGCACGGCCCGGGGTTATCTGGCGCAGGCCATGGCGCGCGGCAATGTCACCGTCGCCACCGGCGCGTTGGCGTTGCGCATTCTGTTTGAAGGGCGCCGCGCCGTGGGCATCGAGTATGAACAGAACGGCCAGGTGCACCGGGCCCATGCCCGCCGCGAAGTATTGTTGACCGCCGGGGCGATCAATTCGCCACAATTGCTGTTGCTCTCCGGGGTGGGCCCGGTCGACGAGATCCGTGCGTTGGGCCTGCCAGCGCAGCATGATTTGCCCGGGGTAGGGCGACGCTTGAATGACCATCCGGATGCCGTGGTGCAGTACCTGTGCAAAAAACCGGTGTCCATCTACCCCTGGACCCGGGCACCGGGCAAGTGGTGGATAGGCGCGCGCTGGTTTGTCAGCCACGACGGGCTGGCCGCGAGCAACCACTTCGAGGCCGGGGCTTTCATCCGCTCGCGGGCCGGGGTCGAACACCCTGATCTGCAGCTGACCTTCATGCCGTTGGCCGTGCAGCCAGGCAGCGTGGACCTGGTACCTGCCCATGCCTTCCAGATCCACATCGACTTGATGCGTCCGACCAGCCTGGGTAGCGTTACGTTGAAAAGCGCCGACCCGCGTCATGCGCCGCGCATCCTGTTCAATTACCTGAAGACCGAGCAGGACCGTAATGACATGCGCGCAGGCGCCCGGCTGGTCAGGGAAATCATGGATCAGCCGGCCATGCGCGAGCTCAAGGGCGCCGAGCTGTTGCCAGGCCCTTCGGCGTACAGCGATAGCGAGCTGGACGCCTGGGCCCGGAGGGTGACGGAAACCGGTTACCATGCCAGCGGCACCTGCAAGATGGGCCCGGCCAGCGATCCGGAGGCGGTGGTCGACCCGGAACTTCGGGTGCATGGCCTGGAAGGGTTGAGGGTGATCGACGCCTCGATCATGCCGACTATCGTCAGCGGCAACACCAACGCGCCGACGGTGATGATTGCGGAGAAGGCCAGCGATATGATTCTCAATCTGCCACCATTGCCCAAGGCCCAGGTACCGGTATGGATTCATCCGCATTGGCGCAGCCAGCCAAGATGACAGCAACCCTTGATACGCAGAGGCGCAGCATGAGCAACGGATCAGGCGTGGGTGGAGTGGATTGGCGGCAGCAAGGTGCAGATCCGTTGCGTATTGCCGTGTTGATGCTGCCGTCGTTTTCCAACCTGGGCCTGGCGGCGATCCTCGAACCCTTGGCGATCGCCAATTGGCTGGCCCAGCGATCGCTGTTTGAGTGGACCCTGCTGTCTCTGGACGGCCAGCCGGTGCAGGCCAGCAATGGCGTGTCGAGCATGGCCCAGGCTGCAATCCAGACCGAGCAAGGTTTCGATGTCTGCTTCGTCATCGCCAGCTTCGATGTCCACAAGCACAGCCAGAACCATCTGCTCAAAAGCTGGCTGAGGAAGCAGGCGCTGTTCGGCGCGGTGCTGGCCGGTGTGGAAACCGGCACCGAACTGCTCGCCGCCGCCGGGGTACTCGATGGCTATGAGGCGGCGGTTCACTGGGACAACCTGCAGGGGTTCCAGGAAAGCTATCCGCGCGTACAGGCCAAGCCTCAGCTCTATACATTGCAACGCCAGCGCCTGACCTGCGCCGGCGCCACCACCACCCTGGACATGATGCTGGGCTGGCTTGGGCAAAGTATCGACAGCGACCTGGCCCGGGAAATCGGCATGCACCTGTTGGTCGGGCGGGTGCGTGAGCCGGCTCAAAATCAACTCGACGGTGACCAGTCCAACACCCGGCTCTACAGCGGCAAGATGCGCCGGGCAGTGATGCTGATGGAACAGGCGCTGGAAGAGCCGCTCGATTGCGAGGCAATTGCCAGCCGGGTCGGGCTGTCCCAACGCCAGCTGGAGCGACAGTTCAAGCACTACACCGGGCTGTCGCCACTCAAGTACTACATTGCGTTGCGCCTGGCCAAGGCCCATAGCCTGCTGCAGCAGACCAAGCTGAGCGTGGCGCAGGTCGCGGCCAGCTCCGGGTTCGGCTCGTTGGAGCATTTCTCCCGGGCCTACCGCGCCCGGTTCGGCTGCCCGCCGAGCGAGGATCGCAGCCAGACCTGGACGGCGCCGGTGATGCGTCAGCCGTTGGGTAGGGAGCCCAGGCAGACGACGGTGAAGGATTGAAAATAGCTGCGACCGCTGTGCGGTCGGGCTGGTGTGCCTCTGCGACAGCCTGCGGCAGCGGCTACATGCCCGTGTGACGCCGAACCCAAGCCGCTGCCGCAGGCTCGGTGCGCCGCTGCGACGCTCGGGCGCGCAGCGCCCGCAATAACATTCAACCGCGATATCCAGGCTCCTCCTCATCCAGAATCCCCATCAGCGCTGCAAAATGCTTCTCGGCAAACCCCGGATAATCCAGCCACTGCCGCGCAGTCTTGCGGGCGACCTCGTCGCTGGCAATACGCAAGGGCAGCCCCGTCGATAATGCAGTGATGTAGGTCTCGCAGGCGCGCTCGAAGTAGTACAGGTCGTCGAATGCCTGGGCAATGCTCGGTGCCGCGACCAGCAGTCCATGGTTGCCCATCAACAGGATCGGCTTGCTGTCCAGCAGCAGACTGACCCGTTGCGCCTCGTCACCCAGGCCCATGCCGTCGAAGCCTTCGTCGATGGCCACCCGCTCGAAAAAACGCATTGAATTCTGCTCGATTGGCGGCAATCGCGAGTCGGCCAGGCACGCCAGCACCGTTGCATACCTGGAGTGCGTGTGCAGAATGCAGCGCGCCTGCGGCTGGTTGCGGTGCAGGGCACTGTGTAAGGCCCAGGCGGTGATGTCGGGGGCATCGGGGCGATCCAGGGTGCTCGGATCGTCGGCATCGACCACTATCAAGTCGCTGGCCCTGAGGCGCGAGAAGTGCTTGCCATACGGGTTGATCAGAAACTGACGCCCGTCGCTTGAGACCGCCACGCTGAAATGATTGGCGATCGACTCGTGCATGCCGAGCCTGGCAGCCCAACGAAAGGCACAGGCCAGATCGGTTCGCTGCTGCCAATGGTCCAGGTTCATGTCGGAGCGCTCGGCGGCTTTTATCATGGTTTTTCCCCTTGTCAGGCTGGCAGGTGGCGCGGCATTCGATGCTGCGCTTTTGTCCTGCGAGTGTAGGAGGGCAGATTTCATGGGCTTGATGCGAAGCGACTTTTGCTGACGTTATTGCTGCCAGCGTGCGCCGCATGTGGGGGAGCGCGCCGGTGCCAAAGCGGCAGCGATTTGCCGCTTTTGATCAATCACTCGCAACGTGCCTGGCCGATATTGACGCTATCGAGTCGTCAGCCAGGAGATGCAAATGTCGGACATGCAGCTGTTTATCGACGGGCAATGGGGAGGGAAAATCCCAATATCGTGTTCGCCGACGCCGACTTCGAAGTGGCCCTGGACCAAGCGCTCAATGCTGTGTTTTTCAATGCGGGACAAATCTGCTCAGCGGGTTCGCGGCTGCTGGTGGAAGACCCGATCCATGATCGTTTCATACACGCATTGCAGCAGCGCATTGCCCGTATCCGCCTGGGCAACGGGCTGGACCCGTCGACCCAGATGGGACCGGTGATTTCCGCGAGCCAGCGAGACCTGGTGCTGACCATGATTGCCGGGCCATGCGCATTGCCCGGGAAGAAATTTTCGGCCCGGTCATCACCGTCGAACGCTTCAGCGGCGAGGAGCAAGCGCTCCAGCTGGCCAATGACACGCCGTATGGACTGGCAGCCGGGGTCTGGACCCAGGACCTCGGCAAGGCCTATCGAATGGCCCGGCGTTTGCGGGTGGGTACGTTATGGATCAACGATTACAACGCAGCATTTCCCCAAGCGCCCTGGGGCGGCTACAAATCCAGCGGCATTGGCCGGGAACTGTCGCGTGCGGGGCTCGATGAGTTCACTGAACTCAAGCATGTCTACCTCAATACCACCCCTGCAGCCTTGCATTGGTTTGGTGTATCACAAGACCGATAAAAACAAAAAAATCTCAACACCAGCCGGCACTTGCCGGTCGCACGCTGCCGACGACAACCTGAAGGAGTCATGTCCCATGAAAGCCTGTACATCGCTGCTGTTGACCGCTGCACTGAACTTGCCGCTGCTGGCCTACGCGCAAGAGCCCGAGTCGTGCAGCACCGTGCGTTTTTCCGATGTCGGCTGGACCGATATCACGGTCACCACCGCCCTGGCCAGCGAGGTGCTCGAATTGCTGGGTTACACCACCCGGACCACGCTGCTCTCGATACCGGTGACCTATAAATCCCTGGCCGGGGGCAAGGACATCGATGTCTTCCTCGGCAACTGGATGCCGACCACGGAAAGCGACATCAGGACGTATCGCGAAGCGGGCACCGTGGAAACCGTCCGGGCCAACCTTGAAGGCGCCAAGTACACCCTTGCCGTGCCGGGCTATGCCTATGATGCGGGGCTGAAAAGCTTTGCCGATATCGCCCGCTTCAAGCAGCAACTGGACGGCAGGATCTACGGCATCGAACCCGGCAACGACGGCAACCGGCTGATCCAGGCCATGATCGACAAGAATGCCTTTGGGCTCAAGGACTTCAAGCTGGTCGAGTCCAGCGAGGCGGGGATGCTCTCGCAACTCAAACGGGCCGCCCGCAAGAACGAATGGATGGTGTTCCTGGGGTGGGAACCACACCCGATGAATACCCGTAACGACATGAAATACCTCATCGGTGGCGACGATTATTTCGGCCCGAACCTGGGCCAGGCAACCGTCTACACCAACGTGCGCAAAGGTTATCTGCAGGAATGTGGCAACGTCGGAAAGCTGCTGCAGAACATGGTATTCACACTGAAGATGGAAAACCAGTTGATGGACGCGGTCCTCAACGACAACCAGAAGCCGCGCGACGCCGCCAAGGCGTGGATCAAGGCCAACCCGCAGGTGCTTGAAAACTGGCTGGTGGGTGTCAGCAGCCGCGAAGGCAAACCTGCGATGGAAGTCGCCAAGGCCAATCCGGGGCCTTGAGGGGCGGTCCATCGGCCACAAGAGCGCCGGAGCTGTTTTGGCCGGCGCTGGGCGATTTCCCCTCCAAAGTACTGAGACGCACTCCTGGAACGGAGAGCGATGTCCGGAAATCGGATATTGGTCTGGCGCTATCTCCGGTAACCTTCGCCATGTGAACAAAAACAACAATGGAGACCTGGCGATCTCCCTTAGCACCAACGGCCACCGCGCCCGCTGCGTAGCACAAGCGCATGGCTGCCGGAGGAGCGCACGTAGCCGCAGTCCTAATCAAAAAGCGAGCGGGACATTATATCCGCAAAATGTTTCGGTAGCAGTGGTTGAGGGAGGGTGCTGGGTACCTCATTTTCGCGTGCGCGAAAAAAATCCTTAGTTGGTAGCCGATTTAGCAGCTAAATCATTGGCGGCAGGCCGGGACGGCCTGCGGTGGGGGTGCTGGATCTGACTATCGATCAACAGGTTTCTAACTTCGTGGCCACCACGACCGGCGTGAACAACAGCCCGACATTGACTAAGCGTCAATTGACCACTGACGTGCAGATGCGTAGTGGTGAAGTGGTAATTTTGGGTGGTTTGACGGAGGAAAAAACCACGGGGGCTCAGACTGGTTTGTCTTTCTTGCCTTCGATGTTTCGTTCCAAGGTTAGCGAATCGAGTAAGTCAGAAATACTTTTAGTCATTCAGTTGATGAAGATCTGAAGGGCAGGGCATTGAAGCTACGCTACACAAGGAGCGGTACGCCCGCAGCGCATCAGCGCGAGGATGTGCCGTGACGGTGTGGCAATAGCAGTTCGGACGCGACCACATATAACTCAACTAAATAGTCATTTAGTTGAGTTATTCCTGAAGTTTATCAAAAAGAGGCGGGAGTGTGATGAAGAACTCCCACGCCGCCATTTTCGCGCCTGCGAAACTCCCGCATTCAGCGTTCAGACGTGTAGGCTTTGAATGGCAGAATCAATCCTGCGAATGAACTGGCGTCAGGGTTATCGTGCCGTCTGGTTGTTTTTCCATGTCCAGCTTGTCACCGCAGTTCAAACCGATAGCCGCCAGAAGTTCGTCAGGCAAAGGTACGATCAGGTCGCCAGTTCCGTCAGCAGCGTCTTGGCAGGTGATTATCCAGCGTTTATTTTCAGAGCCACATGTTGGGTTCAAATTTTTTCCCAGGTGATCAAATGACAGAGCCGATTCATGATTATGATCCTGCGGACTCGCTGGTTGATTCGGAGGCCGTAACTGTCTTTTTGTCTGATGCTTACGACACCGGTGACGCTGCTTATATTGCCGAGGCGATGGCCGTTGTTGCACACAGGTTGGCCAGGCCGAACTTCTCGCATGCGAGAAAAAAGCCGTCACGAGCATGACGATGGCTTCTGTGCTTCTTCATCTGCGCCGATACGAATTTTTGTGGCCCCCCCTTAAAGATGGCGCCACTTAAGGCGCCATCTTTAAGGGGGGGCCACAACCTGATCACCAGGTGAAAAGCACTTCACTCCGCCCCCAGCCCCGCATAGGATACTTCGCATAATGTATATTATGTTAAATCTGGTGCTATGTCAGATATGTCCATGAGCTGTGACCGTTAATGAAAAATGATAAAACTGATGATTAAAAATAAACCGAGATATCAATGAGTTAAGGGCCACTCCTCCGCGGTGGTCAGTTGTGTTACTAAACTTGAATAATGTTTAGACGCTAAGGCCCGCTCGTATTTCTTCAATTCAGTATAGCCAAGTCATCTGTCTGGCAAAGAGCAACCGGATACTTCACCAGCTACCTTTCGCAAAACGTCTGCCGCCTATTTGGCGTACCGTCCAAACCAAGGAGCCGCATGCTCCAACTGTTTAGATACGCTGAGGACTGTATTGTCATCACCGAAATGGCCTACCAATTGAATACCCACAGGCACTCCCTTTCCGGTCCAATGAACCGGCACGCTAGCTGCAGGCTGACCAGATGCGTTGATGATGGCCAAGAATTGAGCAAAGCGTGCACACTTGAGCCTGAAGGTTCGAAAGTCTTCCTGCATCGTCAAAACGCCCAATTTGATAGGCAATTCGCTCAAGGCAGGCGTTAGCATCAAGTCGAAGCCGCGCATATGATGCGCCATCACCCGAGAGACCTGGTGAAAGAAGTTGATCGCCGTTATGTAGTCCGCTGCGGCGATCCCTTTACCATGCTGGTATGCCCCCAGGATCGCCGGCTCGACCAAGGCGCTCCACTCACTAACTGATTTGCCCTTCACCTGGGCATCGATGCTAACCACCGCATTTGCGGCAATCACGTCGATGAAGGACGTGAAAAACCGTTCAAATGAAAGAGGTGGAGGACTGATTTCCACCACAGTGTGCCCTTGCGCAACGAGCAGCGATTCTGTTGTGTCGACAGCAGCCCTGCACTCAGGGTCAACGTCAATCCCCTCCCATCCATCTGCCCACTTGGCTATACGCAAGCGGCGGTCGAACGGGCGCTGTAGGTTTGCCAAAAAGGAAATTGGCGAAGCCGGCCCGGCATAAGGAGCACCAGGTTCTGGCTGCTTGATTGCGTCAAGCACAGCCGCGGTATCCCTTACGGTACGCGTCAGAACGCCATCTGTGGAGAGCCCTCCCCAGCCCTCGCCTCGGGTTGGCCCCATGGGCAAGAGCCCTCGCGAAGGCTTGAATCCAAAAACGCCGCAACAGGACGCCGGCCCCCGGATGGACCCACCGCCATCACTGCCATGGGCCATTGGCACCACACCCAAGGCAACCGTCACGGCGGACCCACCACTGGAACCGCCGGCCGACCGTGCTGGATCCCAAGGATTGAGCGTCGGACCGCCGTTGGCCACGGCCTCTGTGGTGGGCGCCATGCACAGTTCAGGCACCGCTGTCCGGGCAAAGCTGATCAGCCCCGCCGCTTCGAACCGCTGGACCAAGGTGCTATCCACATCGAATCGGGTGTCGTGGAAAAGACGTGAGCCCATCGACGAAGGCAGGCGTGTTGATGGTAGTCCGGAATCCTTAAGCAGGAACGGCAACCCGGCAAAACAACCGATTAGGCATGACTTGCGGGCATCTTCCAACGCTTGATCATAGCGAGGTTCAACAATCGCATTCAACGGCTCAGCTCGGCTCTGTGCAAGTTGGACAGCGATACTCATCAACTCGAAGGGTGTGGTTTCGCCATTTCGCAGCGCAGCGGCAAGGCTCAGGGCGTCGAGCTGTTGGTATTCCAAAGGTGTCATTTCAAAGCCTTCAGCCGAGATGCCCGGCTGCTTGAAGTCGACAGACGCTTTTCGCCCTAGAAAGAAGCCCCAGGCGATAGGCGCTACTGGGACTGAGATTAACCTTCAAATCTGCTTGAAGTACAGGCGAGCACCACAAGCGTGAGCGGGATCCACTCGAAGCAAACCGTCAGCAGTGCTGTGGAAGCTGACATCGTTCCTTTCGAACAACTTGGAAGTCTCCTCGATGTCTCTTACCAGTAACGTGGCAGCGGCGAGATAGGCCTCACCGCGTGCTGGGTTGGCATCTCCACGTGCCTGGGCTTCGGCAGGGGAAATCAGCTCGATGTCCGCACCCTCACCAAAACCAAGCAGGAGGCGATCGGTTTGACAGCACACGCGCTCCGGACCGAGCAATCGGTCGTAAGCAACCCGAGCGGCGTCGAAGTCACTGACGACACCCACCAACCTGCCGAACCCCACGACACCATTTGGGTGGTCCATCCATCCAGGCTGACGCAGCGTATCGGCAGTCAGATCTTCACACAAGTTGGCATGGGTCAATCCCGGGAACAGATCATGAGCCAGCATTACGGTCCGGAAATGCAGATCCAGGACCTTGTCATCGAGCACCAATTTGCGATTGAGGTGCTTCGGCACCTCGATGCCCAACCCGGACTCGATTCCAGCCTTATAACTTTCCTCGGCAGACCTCGCATTGAACCTGCAACGGTTGGATGGCCTTGGGAACCCGGGGGCAGCTAGCTTTCTGGCCCAACAACGGACTTGGGAACGCCTCTGGCAAATATCCCCGCGTCTGAAAAGTCCGTAATCGGTATCGCCGATGAAATAGTCATCGTTGATTGGACGCGGCCCCATGTGGGCGCGAAGAAGCACCACAAGCACGCCACTCCAGTCGAGCACGGCATTTATCTGTTCGGCAGAAATGATCTGAATTGAACGGCCCCTCTCTAAGTTGCAGTAATTGGGCCTATACCAGCCGCCGGCCTCAGCGGTAGCATCTGGCATGGCTTGGAAAGCTACGGAATCAGGCTCTTCACTGTAACCAGCGGGGATTTTCGATGACTCGCTTGCCAGCTATGGCAGAGTTGACACAGTCCTGAAGACTCCCGAAATACACCCCTTTGCCAATCAATCCAGGGCCGTAGTGGGCGAACTTTCCGGAATTGGTCATGGCAGTTTTCGTGGCGGGCGGGAACATCGACGCGTTCAGCATGCACAGGCATAGGTCGGTGCTGACCCTAGCTCCAAATCGCTCGATGCGCTCGACATAACCGGTATCCTGGGCCTGCTTGTAGACGAACTGGCTGGTAGTGATCAAGACATCGCACTTCCCGCTCGCTTGCTTTCCATCCACGAGTTCAGCCAACTCCTTGAAGTCACCTAGGGTGAAATGCGGACTGCCCAGTAGCACGAGATCGAGCTTTTCATCATGGGCGGTGGAAAGCTTGGCGAACACCGACAGAAGGTCTTCGCGGGTAACGTCCAGGGTGCGTGATGCTTGGCCCCCTCCAAGCGCTTGTTCGAGCGTCAGCGCTTCTGGTGTGACACCAACCATATGAAACATTCCCACTGCGCCGGAGGTGGCCAAAGTCGAACTGAGGTACTTGAGATCTTCGACGCTCGGCTTTTCGTGCAAGCCGTTGATTACCGGTATATCCGAGCCAGCATGCTTGCCGATCAGGTAGCCCAGCACCGTGTAGAAGGAGCTGTCCAGATTTGTCAGGTGTGGAACATTAATGAGGAAGTTGCCTTTGCGGTTTTCATCCAGGTGCAGCCCGCAATAAGGTGCCCTGCCGGTGATGGCCGCGCAGATGTCGAGAAAGTCACCATGTCGGTTAGTCCTGGCGCCCAGCACGCTGTTGGAATAGACGATGGCATTTGACTCCGCCCATACAATGTCATCTCCAAGCTTTGGACTATCCGGAAAGACGTAGGGGGTACATGAGAAAATGGGCTTGGCGCCCATCTTCTCAAACGCTGTGGCCAGACGGTCGGCATAGCTGGCAAATTCAGGATCGACATTCTGATCTCTCCAGCGCAGACGGTCGATGGAAATTGCGTTAATGGACGTCGGTACCCGTACCTGTGCCCCCCATTCGGCAAGGGTCTCAATCACATTTAAACTCGCCTGCCCTGTGTAAATGCTGCCACCGACGTGGACGTTGGAAATGTCCAACAGCTTCTTCGCGCCCTGGACGGCTGCGATCCTGATGATGATGCGCAGGGCAATCTGGGCCGCCCGCCCTTCCTCGCCTGCGAGCATGGCCTGATCACGTTCGGAAAGTTCGATATCATGCATGAAGTCATTCATAGAGAGTTACCGTTCCGTCATCAGAAATACTTGCGCCGCTGGCCAAGAAGATCGCTTCGAAGTCAAGGTCGTCCAGTTGCACCACTGGAATCTTCCGATCGAAGAACTCCTCGAACACCACCACGCCGAGCACAATGATCTCGTCAACTTTGTTGAGTATGATTCCCGCTGGAGCATGGCCCGAATGCAGCGCATCGAGTAGCACTGCGCTTCCGGTGCTCGACCCTTTGCCCTTGGGCAGCGCAAAGATCCTTCCGGTCAAGTTTTCTTCACTCAATGGATGGTGTCGATCAACGATCTCTCCAGTTGCCGGATCGTATCCGCCCCAGAAACTCAACATGTTCCTGGTAGCGCAGATGCCTGCTTGGGCACTACCACCGACCAGCACTCGACCTTTTACTCTTCGCATGATCGGCATGCTGTCAAAACTGCCTATATTATTCATTTTATCTCCTCGGGCTAAAGCTGGTGCAAACTAATAGTGCTGTCGGTGCCTCAGGGTTCGAATCCTTGAAATTCAGCTGCGCTACGCGCTGTAATCAACTTCTCGCTCGACTACCCACTCTCGATTGATATAGTCCACGGCTGAGGCATGATGGCTTGGCCCATGCTTGTGAACTGAACTAAGTGCAAATGCGGTACGCAATTGCTATTGAAATGCTGCAGCCCCCCCGAAACCATCAACCCAAGAAATATTGCCCCCTCCGCTTGGACGTCAACGTCACGCACGAATATTAAACGACATGTTTTTTTCTCGAATAACAAGCCAAATGCCGCATGCGGATATAGCTACGCAACTGCCTAATTATCCATTCTCGTCCACTATAAATAGGCTACTAATGAAACAAACCCCACAGCGCCAAAAGAGGAACATCCGTTGATTTCATTGCATGGATGCATGAGGGAGGGTTGAATACCAGCCCGCCAGCTCCAGGACTCCACCAATCCGAGCCCTCTCGGTACCATTCGCCCGGCGAAAGCACGAGATAGAATTCAGCCGGGGGGTGATTATGAAATGGATAGCAGTTAAAAGGCGCCATCAGCGCTAATCCCAATGTTAAGGTAGGACATTCGAATATCCCCCCCGCGCCTGTAATCATCGCATGGCGATGCCTCTCCACGAACGAATCGTCCTGGCCAAGCTTGGCCTCTCGTTTCATCCAGGAAGCGCGAGGCAAAATAATGCCTAACGCATCCAGCACTGCACCCAAATATTCGTTCGTCCTCGGCGCAGAGTTAAGCGCGTGAGACAAATAGGACTCCAGCGATGCGGGAAATTCATGTGGGGCCTCCGATGCCTTTGCAATACTCCATTGCGCAGAACTTAGAGCTGTAGCACACGCCTCAGCCGTATCTAGCGCTACGGTAGCACCGCCTATATTGCTCGACAGGATTTTCTGAAGTGATCGCTGAAGTAGCCGTCCGCTCTTAATCAACTCATGATCCGCAGATAACACGTCAGCGCCACTTTTCATCGCTATCGATCCCTTTCTAGAGATATGGATTAAAGAGCATGTACGCAGCTCTAAAGAAAATTACATATTGCTTAGCTTATCCAGCAGATCAATAGGAAGTCTGATCCCATTGATCTCCGAACTAACCGTTGAACGTTGGCGCTCCCATCCTGGCCTATGGACTCCCATTTCAGTCAATCGGGCCAACTGACTTGCTAGTCGGTGCTCGAGCCCTGATGAAAAGAAATCCGGAGCGAGGGCTAGAATCAGTAGACCACATCCTGGTGTCTGAGCCCCTTGGTGGAAAGCCGGCGAATCAATCGACCAATTAGCGCCAGTTAGACCTGCGGCCAAAACCTCAACCATGAGTATCAGATTAGCCCCACGGTAACCACCGAAAGGAAGAAGTGCACCGCCCAACGCCTCCAAGGCGTTACGTGTTCCATTCCCATGCTGATCCACCGCCCATCCATCAGGAAGGTCGCTACCCGTCGACGCGGCATGAGCGATATTTACGAATGCAGTAGCGCTGCACGCCTGGTCAAACATCAGAGGTATGCCATCCGCCGACGGCGCTGCAAATGAGAGCGGATTTGTAGAATAGGTCTTGCCCTTAGATCCAGGAACTGCAACGAGCGCTGGGCCATTGGCGACCGCCAACGCAATCAGGCCGGCCTTGGCAAGACGAATTGTATAGTCACCCAGTTCACCGCTTGTAAAGCTATTGCACTGGCTCAGTGTGGCCATACCATTTTCGTATGCGGCATGGCACAACGAATCGAAACACCGATCTACGCCCAGCTGTGCTATCCCGCCTCTCGCATCAGATTTGAAGATAATCGGGCTGGAAGATGAGATTCTTGGCTCGGCACGCGGATCTATTCGACCAGATGAAAAGCCGGACAAGTAATCAGCAAGATGACGAAAACCAACTGCTTCATTACCGCGGGTTTGTGCAGCCACTGTGGCGCGGGCTAATGATTCGGCCACTGCCGGTGAACAACCTTTTGATTCGCAGAGTCGCTTCACCCAATCGACAGCTTCATCGATTGTAAAGCTACGATAGGCTGTAGTTTTCAAGGGATATCGCCTTAACGTTTCATTCGATGCAGCCGGTGCCCTTCACTCTCCGTCAAGGGCACCAAACTGCAAAATAGCTACAGGAAAGCGGCTGTTATTGCTGAACCGCCGTCGTGGATGCGGTGTTGGCGTCAAACATTGCCTCAAAGCGGGGCTTGTTAGCTGCGTAGTAGGCTGCAACAACCTGGTCTGCCGAGCTGTCACGCGCAGTAAACATCAGTTTCTCAAGGTCAGCTTGAGGAATCGTATAGTTGGCGAAGAATCGAGCAACTTCGGGGTGCTCCGCGCTAAAACCTTTGCGGGCAACAGCATGGATTTTCTCAGCACCGCCGAAAATCTGCTTGGGATCGTCCAAATAACGCAGCGACCACTTAGAGAACATCCAGTGCGGGCTCCATGCGTTAATCAAAGACCACTTGTCACGCTTCAGGTTACGATCCAACTCGCTCAACATTCCAGATTCTGAAGAGGCAACCATTTTATAGCCATCAAGATTATATTCTTTGATGGCCTTCTCCGTCAGCTTATATTGACCATTACCTACTTCGGAAGTCAAGATTTTGCCGCCGAGTTTTTGTCTTACCTCTGGCTTGTTAAGGTCTTCGACACTGGCGATCTCACTGGTTGGAATAGAAGTAGGCACCGCCATGCCGATTCGCCCCTCATAAAGCACGCCGAGATCTTCAAGCTTGTCGCGGTATTTATCATAGAATGCCTTGTGAGTGCTCGGCAGCCAGACCATCGGGATCAGGTCGATATTGCCGTTAGCCAACGCTTGAAATTGGATACCAATATCGGCCAGAACCAATTTCACCGGCTGCTTCAGGTGGTCTTGTATTGCGGTATTTGCTAGCTTTACAGCAATTTCCGTATCCGACCAATTAACCCAGCCTATACGAATAGGCGCGGGATCTTCGGCTTGAGCAACAAGACTGCAGAAGGCCATCGCCACCCCTGCAAGCGAGCCGAAAACAGTTTTACTGAAAAACGAATGACTAACCATGGTGTATCTCCGCGTACTGTATTAATGGTTATTGGCAGGGCAGCAGATAATTCAACCTTCCTTATGAGAGCAAAATGAGACCGCAGTCACAAGGCAATTAATCTCATATCGACATGAGCTTAAGTTATGCGAAAATTTCTATCACATATTTGGATAGTTTGGCCCTCCTCCGCCCTCGGGCGGAACCCACGTAATATTTTGAGTAGGATCCTTAATGTCGCAGGTTTTACAATGAATGCAATTTTGTGCATTGATCTGCAACGCTTTTTCAGCTCCTGAAGTTTTTATGATTTCGTATACTCCCGCTGGGCAGTACCGCTGCGCGGGCTCATCATAAACCGGCAAATTTAGTTCTATCGGTATGCTGCCAGCCCCCAATTTGAGGTGGACTGGCTGATCTTCTTCATGGTACGTATTAGACAAAAATACCGATGACAACCGATCGAAACTTATTACTCCATCTGGCTTAGAATAAGCCCGCGATGGAGAGTCAGACACGGATTTCATTTTTTCATGATCCCGAGCCTTGTCGCGCAGAGTGAATGGTAATCGCCCGTTAAAAACGTTCTGATCTAAGAGGTTGAACGCTCCGCCAAGTACAGATCCGAGTTTGTGCATTGCAGGCCCAAAGTTTCTGGTGCGCTTTAACTCCTCTCCGAGCCAACTGCTGGAAAAAAGCTCTTCGTACACATCCAGCGGTTGTGTCGAATTTGCTCCTGATTTCACAGCCTCGAATATCGCCTGGGCCGCCAGCATCCCAGACTTCATTGCAGCGTGGGTACCTTTGATTTTAGCGAAATTGAGGGTTCCTGCGTCGCACCCCACAAGCAACCCACCTGGAAACGCCATTTTGGGAAGTGAGTTGTGGCCCCCCTTGGCGATAGCTCGTGCGCCGTAGCTCACTCTTTTCCCACCCTTTAGGTAACGCTGAATGATCGGGTGGTGCTTGTAACGCTGGAACTCTTCGAAGGGGGAAAGGTGCGGGTTCTGGTAGCAAAGATCCACAATCAGCCCAACAACGATCTGGTGATTGGCCGTGTGATACAGAAAGGAACCCCCAGGGTTGTCATCGTCTAGGGGCCATCCAGTCGCGTGTACGACCAGCCCCTCTTCGTGAACCGAAGGATCGACATCCCAAATTTCTTTGAGGCCAATCGCATAGTGCTGAGGATCTGAGTCTTTATCCAAGGCGAAATTCTGGATGACGCGTTTACCCAAATGGCCACGACACCCTTCTGCCAATACCGTGTAGCGAGCCCGTAACTCCATTCCGGGCGTGAAGTAGCCAGCACGCTCCTGGCCGTTTCGATCCAGCCCCATATCGCCAGTAATAATACCTTTGACTATGCCCTGTTCCATGATCAGGTCACTCGCTGCAAAGCCTGGGTAGACCTCCACGCCCAAAGCTTCGGCCTGTTCCGCAAGCCATCTGCATAGATTGCCTAGCGAAATAATGTAGTTGCCTTCATTGTGCAGGGTTTTAGGTGCCATCCAACCTGGGACTCTGCGAAACTTTTCGGGCCCGGAAAGCCAGTAGATATCATCCCGAAGAACTTTTGTATGCACCGGTGCACCCTGGGCTTGCCAGTCCGGGAACAGCTCATCGAGCGCGCGGGTCTCGAATACTGCTCCTGACAGGATATGTGCACCGATTTCAGAGCCTTTTTCGACTATGCATACGCTTAGGTCTTGACCGTAGGCAGCGGCCAGTTGTTTGAGACGGCAAGCGGTCGCTAGGCCAGCAGGCCCGCCCCCCACGATCACTACATCGAACTCCATTTGGTCGCGCTGCACGGGCTCACCCTAGCTATCATCAGGCTGTTATAAATTTGGCGCCCAGCACTATCACCGGGCACCACTCACAGCGACTTTTCAAGCGCCGGTAACGCTTCAAAAAGGTCTGCCACCAACATGTAATCCGCCACTTGGGCGATCGGAGCCTCAGCATCCTGGTTGATCGCAACAATCACTTTTGAACCACTCATACCCGCCAGGTGTTGAATGGCTCCACTGATACCAGCGGCGATATACAAATCCGGTGCCACGATTTTGCCCGTTTGCCCTACCTGCAGGTCGTTCGGGGCGAAACCAGAATCCACAGCTGCGCGCGATGCACCTACGGCTCCGCCAAGCTTGTCTGCCACACGCTTGATCAATGCAAAGTTTTCTTTGCTTTGCATTCCGCGGCCGCCGGAAACCACAACGCGAGCGTTCGAAAGTTCGGGCCTTTCGCTAACCGTTAGCTGTTCGCTTACAAAACGAACATTGGTCGCGTTTTGCCCGCCGTCAACGACCACCACATTGCAGCGATCCGGGCGTGACGTAGCTGGGGCAAACGCGGAAGCGCGGATGGTAAGTAATTTAATTGGGTCAAGCGATTGAACCGTGGCGAGAGCGTTACCTGCATAAATAGGACGCAGGAAAGTGTCTTCTGACAAAACTTTCGTCACGTCCGAAAGCATGCCTACATCCAAGCTCGCCGCTACCCGAGGCAGCACATTACGGCCCATGCTGCTTGCATCGGCAAGAACATGCGTATATTCCTCAGCCACCAGCCGGGTGATCAGCGGTTGAACGTTCTCCGCCAACGGCTTCTCGAACATCGCCACCTGAACGAGCAATACCCGACGTACTCCCTTCGTATGTGCCGCTTGTTCCGCCGCTGCCGCCGCGTCTTGCCCGCCGATTACAAGCAGATCAGTTTCAAGACCTAGATCGATAGCGGCAGTAACGGCGCTCAGGGTGCCTGCAGTAAGTTGACCAGCTGCGTGTTCGGCCATAACCAATGTGCGCATCAAATCACCCCCGCAACATATTTAAGTTTTTCCACCAGTTCGGATACCGAACCGACTTTGATACCGGCTTTACGAACTGGCGGTGGCGCCACCTCTAGCAGCCGAGTGTGTTCCTTCACGCTCGCGCCCAAACTGTCAGCGGCAATCACCTCAAGCGGTTTTTTCTTGGCTTTCATGATGTTCGGCAACGAGGCATAGCGCGGTTCATTCAGGCGCAGATCGCAGGTGACAACTGCAGGCGCTGAGAGGGCCACAACCTGGCTACCGCCATCGACCTCGCGCTCGACGACCCATTGACCATCGGCATAGTTGACAGCTGACGCATAGGTGGCCTGACCGCTACCTATCAACTGCGCAACCATCTGCCCGGTCTGGTTGTTCTCCTGGTCGATCGCCTGTTTGCCGAAAAGGATCAATTGCGGCTTTTCGTTATCGATAACTTTGCTCAGGTATTTGGCCACATTGAGCGGCTCTTGCACCGCGCTAGTTTCGACCAGGACTGCTCGATCCGCACCGAGCGCCAATGCCGTGCGTAATTGTTCTTGCGCAGCAGAGGTGCCTACAGAAACCACCACCACCTCGGACGCCACTCCTTTTTCCTTGAGGCGAATTGCCTCCTCCACAGCGATTTCGCAGAACGGGTTCAAGGCCATTTTCACGCCATTCAGGTCTACGCCTGAACCGTCAGCTTTCACTCGAACCTTCACGTTCGGGTCGATGGCGCGTTTTACCGCTACGAGCACTTTCATAGTCCTTGGGCACTCCTGAATCGGTGCATTGAATGACTGGCGCGAACGAGCCAGATCATCTGCTGTTTCGACCGGATGTTAGCCCCGTTTTTTTTGTCATGCAAGCAAAATGTACACCTACGTCTTTATCATTGACACACATGTACATTCAACATACCTTGTTGTCAAAACCAAGCCTGATGTTCTGTCCAGGAGCACAACACAATGTCCAGCGATCCCTTGCTGCAGCCCTACAAGATCAAACACCTGACCCTCAGAAACCGGATCATGACTACCTCCCATGAGCCGGCCTACCCTGTCGACGGCATGCCCAAGGATCTGTACCGGGCTTATCACGTTGAGCGCGCAAAGGCCGGTGTAGCGCTGACCATGACCGCTGGCTCCGCCGCTGTTTCCCGCGACAGCCCGCCTGTGTTCAACAATGTGCTGGCGTACAAGGACGAGGTGGTTAAATGGATGAAGGATCTAACCGACGAATGCCACGAACACGGTGCGGCGGTGATGATTCAACTTACCCACTTGGGGCGGCGTACGCGCTGGGACAAGGCTGACTGGCTTCCGGTCGTATCGCCTTCTCATCGGCGTGAGGCGTCTCACCGAGCCTTCCCGAAAAAGATGGAAGACTGGGACATTGATCGCATCATCAAGGATTACGTGGATGCCGCCGAACGCATGAAGGCTGCAGGCCTGGATGGTCTGGAGCTGCAGGCTTATGGCCACCTGATGGATCAGTTCTGGTCTCCACTGACCAACGATCTCGACGGCCCTTACGGCGGCTCGCTGGAAAACCGTCTGCGCTTTACCTTTGACATTCTGCGCGGCATCCGTCAGCGCTGCGGCGAAGATTTCCTGCTCGGGGTTCGCTACACCGGCGATGAAGATCTGCCCGGTGGTTTCGGTGCCCAAGACGGTATCCAGATCTCACACATGCTCAAAAACAGTGGTCTGGTCGACTTCCTTAACGTAGTTCGTGGACACATTGATACCGACGCCGGCCTGACCGATGTGATCCCGATTCAAGGCATGCGTAACGCTCCGCACCTCGATTTTGCCGGCGAAATCCGCTCTGCTACCGGTTTCCCTACCTTCCATGCAGCCAAGATCCCGGATGTAGCAACGGCGCGACATGCCATCGCCTCAGGGAAGGTGGACATGATCGGTATGACCCGAGCACACATGACCGATCCGCACATCGTGCGCAAGATCATCGAAAAGCGCGAAGAGGAAATCCGCCCCTGCGTAGGTGCCAACTACTGCCTGGATCGCATCTATCAGGGCGGCGCGGCGTATTGCATCCACAATGCTGCGACCGGGCGTGAAACCACCATGCCCCATGAAATTCCCAAAGCACCGGCCAAGCGAAAGGTGGTAGTGATCGGAACCGGCCCGGCGGGCCTGGAGGCAGCCCGTGTCGCCGGTGAACGCGGCCACGACGTTACGGTGTTCGAAGCTGCTGACCAGCCCGGCGGACAGATCCGGTTGACCTCTCTTAGCGAGCGTCGCCGGGAGATGATCAGCATCATCGACTGGCGCATGACTCAGTGCGAACGCCTCGGTGTGAAGTTCCACTTCAACACTTGGGTCGAGGCCGAGACCGTGCTTGCTGAAGAACCAGATGTGGTGATTGTTGCCACAGGTGGCTTGCCGCACACAGAGGTGCTCCAACAGGGCAACGAACTGGTGGTGTCGACTTGGGACATCATTTCGGGCGACGTCAAGCCAGGCAAGAATGTACTGATCTTCGATGACGCTGGTGATCATGCCGCGTTGCAGGCTGCGGAAGTCATTGCCAAGAGCGGTGCAACGCTGGAAATCGTTACACCTGACCGCGCGTTTTCGCCGGAGGTGATGGCCATGAACCTGGTGCCTTACATGCGCAGCCTGCAAGACCTGGACGTTACCTTCACCGTCACGTATCGGGTCGATTCTGTGGAAAAACGCGACGGTAAGCTGGCAGTCAATTTCGGCAGTGATTATGGCCGAGTGAATAAGCAAAGGATGGTCGATCAGGTCGTGATCAACCACGGCACAATTCCTTTGGACGATTTGTACTTCGATCTACGTCCCCATTCGAGCAATGGCGGCGCGGTCGAGCAGCACAATCTGATCGCTGGAAAAGCCCAGAACATTGTTACCCACCCTGAAGGCCGTTTTCAGCTATTCCGGATTGGGGATGCAGTCTCAGCGCGTAATACACATGCCGCCATCTACGATGCATTGCGGCTGCTGAAAGACATCTAACACCATGCCCCTGGCTTCATACACCAGGGGCAATTTTCACACTTAGTCACAAGGCTCTTCCATGTCAGCACAGACCTTGAAGTCCAGGGCTGCGGTCGCGTTTGCACCCAATGAACCGTTGCAGTTAGTTACTATCGATGTAGCCCCTCCGAAGGCCGGGGAAGTACGCGTTCGCATCGTCGCCACGGGTGTCTGTCACACCGATGCCTTTACTCTTTCGGGAAGCGATCCTGAAGGAATTTTCCCCAGCGTGTTGGGGCATGAAGGCGGTGGCGTCATCGAAGCCATTGGCGAAGGCGTAACTTCACTGCAAGTCGGCGACCATGTAATTCCGCTCTATACCGCTGAATGTAAGCAGTGCAAGTTTTGCCTGTCCGGCAAGACTAACCTCTGCCAGGCAGTCCGCGCGACCCAAGGCAAAGGCTTGATGCCCGACGGCACCTCACGTTTTTCATATGAAGGTAAGCCACTGTTCCACTACATGGGCTGCTCGACATTCTCCGAATACACCGTGTTGCCCGAAATTTCTCTGGCGAAGATTCCTAAGGACGCTCCGCTGGATCAGGTTTGCCTGCTCGGCTGCGGGGTGACCACAGGTATTGGCGCTGTACTCAATACCGCTAAGGTTGAGGCTGGTGCTAGCGTCGCGATCTTTGGGCTCGGGGGTATCGGCCTCGCCGCGATCATTGGCGCAAAGATGGCCAACGCCGGGCGCATCATTGCAGTCGATATCAACCCAGCCAAGCGGGACGTTGCGGTGTCGTTGGGCGCGACAGATTTCATCAATCCCAAGGAACACGAAAAGCCTATCCAGGACGTCATCGTCGAACTCACCGATGGCGGTGTGGATTATTCCTTCGAGTGCGTAGGCAACGTTCAGTTGATGCGGGCGGCACTGGAATGCTGTCACAAGGGTTGGGGTGAATCGACCATCATCGGCGTTGCCGGCGCAGGACAAGAAATCAGTACTCGCCCATTCCAGCTGGTTACCGGCCGCGTGTGGCGCGGTAGCGCGTTCGGTGGCGTGAAGGGCCGTACAGAACTCCCCAGCTATGTCGAGAAGGCCAGCCGTGGAGAGATCCCGTTGGAAACGTTTATCACCCACAACATGCCTCTTGAAGAAATCAACAAAGCATTCGACCTGATGCATACCGGGCAAAGCATTCGCACCGTCATCCATTACTGAGATTCAGCCGGCATTCGATCCGGTCGACACTCCAATCACCACCAATAGAAAGGAAACAAAGATGTCCGTTTTTACTCACGTTACCGTCGGCACCAACGATCTGAAAAAAGCACGCGCATTCTATGACGTTGTTTTGAAGGAGATCGGCCTGAATCGCGTTGCCGATCTCGACGAGGCCGGATCGATCTGGGGCGTCGATAAGCCTTCGTTCTTTGTGCTCAAACCGGCTAACGGAAATCCTGCCACTATCGGCAACGGTGTCACAGTAAGCTTTGAAGCCCCTAACCGTGCTGCTGTTCAAGCTTTCCATGAAGTTGCATTAGCAAACGGTGGCGTTAGCGAAGGCCAGCCAGGCCCTCGTGGCTGGGCTGAAAATGCCTATGCCGCTTACGCTCGTGATTTGGATGGGAACAAGCTGGCTGTTTACTGTTTCAAGGCGGAGTAACTAGATGCTACCCGAAGCCCCCTAAATGGGGGCTTCGGCTTATTAAGATTGAAGCCCATTACGGGCGACGGCAGCCCCTTCTTGCAGCGCCCTACCAATTTGTTCCTCGAACTGCCCATCAATCATCGTTTGCAAAGCGGCGGCAGTCACACCTCGGTACGCCACCAAGGCATCTATCATCTCCTGAGCATCGTGGCTGACCAACAGCTGGCTGCTATTTACCACCACGTTTTTCGCGGCAAGTTGCGCGATATCGGCAGGTATGCCCGCGGCAATTGCCTGACTGACCAGGGCCGTCATCAACAACGCAGGGAACGCAGGGCCAGTGCCAGAGAGCGCAGAGAGGTAATCAATGGAGTCCTCATCTTGAACCTCCGCTGCAACACCCACGCACTCGAATAAGCGCTGCACCAAACTCCTCATTGATGCATCTATCCTTCCGAAGCAATACCAAGGCGTAAAGGACTGTTCAATTTCCACCGCCGCGTTGGGCATTGCCCGTACAACTGTCGTAGCTGAGGTAGCTTCTGCAATAGCTTGTGCCGTTATCCCAGCCATCAACGATACGACCGTTTTGCCTTCCGCGCTGATGTTCAAGCTAGCGAAATGATCAGGACGAACCGCGATTATGACCAGGTCGCAGCGATCCACTAAGTCTTGGTTATCAGTGGCCAAGGAGGCGCCGCTTTGCGCCAGCGGGTGGCTGCCTGAACGGTTAGAAATGATCAAGTTGCCAGCCGGTAATAGTGCCTTCGCAAGCACTGCTTTGGCGATCGATCCGCCCAACCAACCCGTTCCGCCAATGATCCCAAGGGTTTCATTAGTCATTTGCAGCCGCCTCCTCAAAGGTGTCGGTTAAAGCGACGAAGACCCCAGGTTCCTTTTCGGCATAACCGAATTTGCCATAGAAGCGATCCAATTCGCGTTTTTGGGGTGCTTTGCCAGTAAAAATGCTTACGTAATGAGGTATACGGTGAAAACGCTCTACGATCCCCTCATTCGTCTTCATAGTGATATAGCCGATTTGAGTAAGATAAATCGTTCGGGCCCGGGCATCAGCACCTTGGCTGTCATAGCCAAAGCGCTTGAACATGCTGGCCAAAGCGCTCATTCGTTGTTCGTCTACGGTCGAGACCTCTTCAGCAACCTCATCTGACTGAAGCGCCCAACTGCGCACTGCAAACTCGAATTGCGAGTCGAATAGTTCTGGATTGAGCCAACATTCAAAGACATTCAGGATCGCCTCGGAAATACTTTCCGCATAGCTTTCGCACTGCCGGATCAACCCACCAGTATTTGTATCTCGCCAGCGTAGCAATAAGGCAGCTAGCAATTGCTCGCGATCCTCAAAGAACCAATAGAAGCTGGTTCGTGATAAGCCAAGGCGCTTGGCTAGCGGCATGACCCGAACAGCATCGATGCCCGACTCCTTGAGAGCGTCATAGGCAGCTTCCAGCCACCCCTCCGGCGACCCGCGCCAACCTGTATCCTGGGCCTTACCACGACCCTTCCCTATCTGGGACATGTCGTTTCACCTTCTTCAAATATGCGTGATTTTACTGTACTATGATGTCATCCAAATGTACACTAAAGTACATTTGATTGACTTCCCGCCTCGGCGTCGAGAGATCAAACACCATGAAAATCCAACCGCTGCCTCCTCTCAATAGCTTGGTTGTTTTCGAGGCTGTCGCACGCCATCTGAGCTTCACTTGCGCCGCTAAGGAGCTGAACGTAACTCAGGGGGCTATCAGCAGGCAGATAAGGCTGTTGGAGGAATACCTTGGCGAAAGCTTGTTTGAACGAAACACCCGTGAAGTCAGCCTAAACCCGGTGGGTAGCCGTTACTATGGGACTGTGCATTTGATGTTGCAGGAACTTGCCAGAGGCACCGAAGAAATCCGACGCTGGCAAGGTGGGCGGCAAATTACAGTCATGACCAGCTCAGCCATGGCCTCATTCTGGTTGCTTCCAAAGGTTGGAGACTTTCAACGCCTGAACGAGGACGTCGACCTTCGAATCGTGGCTTATGACCGTGTCAAAGACCACTCTCGCCTCGATTGCGATATTGCGCTGTACTACTGCCGCACCCCACCCTCGCGGATGACCGCTACCCCACTGTTTTCAGAGGAGGTTTTCCCAGTCTGCAGCAGAGAGTATTTAGACAAACACCCTCATATAAGGCATATCGATCAGCTAGACTCCGCAACGTGGTTATGGCTCGATGATCCTCAACGAGACTGGATAGGTTGGCCAGAATGGTTTGAGCGGCTTGGCTACGAGGCTCGAGCCCCTCGCCACAGGGTGAACATCAACAACTATTCGATGCTGATTCAGTCTGCCTTGACCGGACAGGGTATTGCGTTAGCCTGGTCACATTTGGTTGGAAACCATCTAGAAACTGGTGACTTAGTCAAGCCGGTCGACGAAGTATTGCAAACCGAGGCAAAGTTTTGTCTCTTGGAGCACAAAGGCCGGGTCGGCAACCAATACATCGTGAGCAGGTTTCGAGAATGGCTGATCCAACAGGCCGCACCCACTGATGACAAAACCTCATAAACTAATGAGATAAAATAGTTTGTCACAGAAGCATATTTATATAATTATTTCCTTGAGGCAGGAACCAGCCAACTAAAACAACAGCGGGCCGCCATCATGAACTATAGATCCGTCTCCTCTTGAAGCCGTTGACACCCGTCCAAAGAATGCCGGGCAACTCTCCCTTTCAAAACCTCCACTTACTCCATCTCCCCTGCCCAAACCTTGATAACTGCTGCCGCGAAAACCTCGCACAGACTTCCTTGTGTCCGAGCCGTTGGCACAAAACTATCAACCGTTTGAAAAGAGGCAATATATGTCCAAGACAAATAAGAATCAAAAAACCGCCAGGCAGCTAAGCGCCTCCCAATCGAGTCGAGCGCGGCCGTTCATCACAATAAAACCAGGACAACTGATACGATGATGACGTTGCCTTATTCCATTCCCCCTAACGCACGTCGCATCGACCCAGCCCGACGGCGTGCCTTCGCGCTGAAGGCCGACGGCTCCGTCGAAGACAACGACCGCGTTGAGATCGGCCCCACGCCCCTGGCTTTCGCCGAATGGGCGCGTCTAGGGTTGCAACCGCCACACTTGCCGACCATGCGCGAATATCGTCTGCAGCGCATTTGCGAACAACTGGTATCTCGTGATTTGGGCGGTATTTTGCTGTTCGACCCACTGAACATTCGCTACGCCACTGACACTACAAACATGCAACTATGGACTTCCCACAATCCCGCGCGCGCATGTTTCATTGCGGCCAGTGGGTACGTGGTGCTGTGGGATTTCCACGGTTGTGATCACCTTTCCGCTCATCTGCCGCTGGTCAGCGAGCTACGTAGTGGTGCGTCTTTCTTTTATTTCGAAACCGGCGAGCATACGGAGGAGCACGCACGGCATTTCGCCGCCGAGCTTGAGGATCTCTTGCGTCAGCACGCCGGAACCAATCGTCGTCTTGCGGTAGACCGCATAGAGGTCGCTGGGGTGCGGGCGCTTGATGCATTGGGTGTGGATATCTGCAGTGGCCAAGAGGTGACGGAATTTGCCCGAATGATAAAAGGCCCTGAAGAGATCAAGGCCATGCGCTGCGCTGTCGCGTCTTGCGAAGCTTCCGTGGCCGAAATGCACCAAGCTCTGCGCGCCGGTGCCACTGAAAATGACATCTGGGCTGTTTTACACTCTGGCAACATCCGCCGTGGCGGCGAGTGGATCGAGACACGCATCCTCAGCTCCGGCCCGCGCACCAACCCGTGGTATCAGGAGTCCGGCCCAAGGGTATTGAGCGACGGCGACCTGTTGTCGTTCGACACTGACCTGATCGGAACATATGGCATGTGCGTCGACATGTCGCGCAGCTGGATCTGCGGGGGCCTTGAGCCAACCGCTGAGCAGAAGCGCCTATATCGAATTGCCCATGAGCATGTCACACGCAACATCGAACTGATCAAGCCAGGCGCTCGTTTTACCGAGCTGACCACCAGGGCCCATCGATTGCCCGAGCCGTGCCGCGCCCAGCGTTACGGCGTGCTTTTCCATGGTGTGGGTTTATGCGACGAGTACCCCTGCATCCGCTATCCGGAAGACTTGGAAACGTATGGTTACGAAGGCGAGTTGCAAGTGGGCATGGCCCTGTGTGTCGAAGCATATGTCGGTGAGGTGGGCGGACACGACGGGATCAAGCTGGAGAACCAGCTGTTAGTGACTGAGGACGGCTACGAATTGCTGACTCATTACCCCTTTGATGACAGCTTCCTGCGTGATTGAACTATACAAAACCGAGGTAAAGTTTTGTCTTTTGGAGCGCGCAGACCGGGGCGGCAGCCAATACATTGTGAGCAGGTTTCAAGAATGGCTAATGCAACAAACCGGATTCATTAATTACAAAAACTCATAGGATATTGACATAAAATCGTTTGTCAGCGAGGTGCGTTTGTATAACCATCTCCTACAGGCAAGGACTCCAAACTAAAACAACAGCGAGCCGCCATCATGAACCATAGATTAAAATCCTCTCGAAGCCGTTTGACAACTGGCCAAAGAATGCCAGGGCTATTGCCTTTGTCAGTCCTTCCACCTGTTATCCATCCACTGCCCAAACCTTGATGACTGCTATCGCGAATTAATCGCGGAGTCTCTTCGTGCTGCCTGAGACCTTGGCGCACAAGTATCAACCGTTTGAAACGAGGCAATAGATGCTCAAGCCAGATAAAAATCGAAAAATCGCTAGATAGCCAGACGTTGTCCAGTGACAACTGAGTTTCGAGCACACCGCGCGATAGGATCAGCTGTAGAGCCCTATTCCCGGACGGCTGTGTTCGCGGATAATTTCTTCCATCAGCCGGATTAACGATATGTGGATTACACAAGATAAAATTCCGTTGGGCGAGCATATTGCCCAGTTTGTCGATTGGTTAACTCAGCATGGTGCAGGAGTATTCGACTCCATATCGCTCGCACTGTCTGGAGTCATAACTGTTTTTACTCAAGCGCTCCTTTGGTTCAACCCCGTAGCGTTGATAGCTTTATTCGCACTCTTGGCTTATTACATCCAGCGCAAGGTAAGCCTCACACTCTTTGTCGCCTGCTCATTCTTGCTGATATTAAATCTTGGCTACTGGCAAGAAACCATGGAGACCCTTGCCCAAGTTACATTTGCCACTCTTGTGTGCGTGATCATCGGCGTCCCACTAGGCATCGTCGCGGCTCATCGCCCTTGGTTTTACGCGGCCCTTCGACCGATACTCGACCTAATGCAAACCGTGCCCACCTTCGTTTATCTGATCCCAACCCTCACTCTTTTCGGCCTGGGAGTAGTTCCAGGATTGATATCCACGGTGGTATTCGCCATTGCCGCACCGATCCGCCTTACCTATCTCGGTATCTGTGATGTTCCAGAAGAGTTGATGGATGCCGGTAAGGCCTTCGGCTGTTCACACCGCCAGTTGTTGGCGCGCATCGAACTGCCTCACGCCATGCCCAGCATTGCTGCTGGCATCACTCAATGCATCATGTTGTCACTGTCCATGGTAGTAATCGCTGCCCTGGTCGGTGCCGATGGTCTCGGCAAACCCGTGGTGAATGCGCTGAACACCGCCGATATCGCGCTGGGCTTCGAAGCAGGCCTAGCTATTGTGCTGCTAGCTATCATGCTCGACCGTATCTGCAAGCAACGTGAAAATATGAAAGGAGGTGACGTATGAGCATCATCCGTTTTGAAGATGTCGACGTCATCTTCTCGGCCCGCCCGAAACCCGCTCTGGAATTGCTTGACCAAGGCCTTTCGCGCCCAGACATCCTCAAAAAGACTGGCTTGGTTGTGGGCGTGGAAAAGGCCAACCTGGAAATCAACAAGGGTGAGATCTGCGTGCTAATGGGCCTATCAGGCTCCGGCAAATCAAGCCTGTTGCGGTGCATCAACGGCCTGAACACCGTCAGCCGCGGCAAGCTGTTCGTCGAGCACGAAGGCTCGCAGATCAACATCGCATCCTGCACCCCTGCTGAACTGAAGATGATGCGCACCAAGCGAATCGCTATGGTGTTTCAGAAGTTCGCCCTGATGCCCTGGCTCACGGTGCGCGAGAACATCAGCTTCGGCCTGGAGATGCAAGGTCGTCCAGAGAAGGAACGACGCAAGCTGGTAGATGAGAAACTTGAGCTGGTGGGATTGACCCAATGGCGCAACAAGAAGCCAGATGAGCTATCAGGGGGCATGCAGCAGCGTGTAGGACTAGCTCGCGCACTGGCGATGGATGCAGATATTCTGCTGATGGACGAGCCTTTCTCTGCTCTCGATCCGCTGATTCGCCAGGGTCTGCAGGACGAACTGCTCGATCTGCAGCGCAAACTGCACAAGACAATCGTGTTCGTTAGTCATGACCTGGACGAAGCACTGAAGCTAGGAACGCGCATTGCCATCATGAAAGACGGCAAGATCATTCAATACAGCAGGCCCGAAGAGATCGTGCTGAACCCGGCCGATGACTACGTACGCAACTTCGTCGCTCATACCAACCCATTGAATGTGCTGTGTGCGAAGAGTTTGATGACCGAGCTGGATCAGTGCGTTTTCGCTCGTGATGAGTATTGCTTGGATTCCATTCAAAATCTCTGGATGGTAATGAGCCAATCACGTCGATTGGCCAGCATCCGACGGGGTGCAATGGCCGCAGAGACGCAAACATGGAATCCCACTAAGCGGATCGACACCCTACGCCGACAGGTGACTTTGGTACCACCAGACACCAGCATGAGAGACGCGCTTCAGATTCGCTACGAGACTGGCAATCCACTAATCGTACAGGATGAGACCAATACTGTTGTAGGTGTACTGGGCGACAGGGAACTGTATCGCGCCTTACTAGGGCATAACGTATCGCCCCCCATTCCTTCCGAAACAGTGAAAGAGTCATCGGTCGCATGATTGAGCGGCGACACTCTACTGAGCGTCGCCGCGCAAAGCCGCAACCGCTATTAATTAGGTATTAGCCCTGGAGCGTGCACATGCAACCCAGCGAAATAGATAAAAAAGTCAAAGGCTATCGCCGGCTAATACCATCCATGACTGCTTTGCTGGAGTTCGAAGCAGTGGCACGACTCGGTAGCTTTACACTGGCAGCTCAAGAGCTAGGCGTGACTCAGGCGGCGGTTAGCAAACAAGTTAAGCTGCTGGAGGAAGCTTTAGAAACAAGGCTATTTCATCGACTTCATCGTGCTATTAAATTAACTGGCGAAGGCTACATACTTCATTCGGTCATTGCAGAATCCATTTATAGGATGGCAAGCGTATTCGACAAAATTTCTGAAGGAATCGGTGATCAGGAGATAGTTCTGGCATGCACCGGGGCCTTTTCTCATTTGAGAATACTCCCGAGATTAGTCACGCTCCGCATGACTCAACCGAAACTACAGTTACGATTGATTACACAGTTGTTGACCCCGGATGCATATCGTGATGACATCGACCTGGCAATCCGTTTCGGCAATGGGAAATGGGAGGATGGAAACTCTCTTTTTTTATTCGATGAAGAGGTGTTTCCAGTTTGCTCTCCGTCATGGCTGGCGGCACACTCGGCGCCGACATCAATAGATGATTTTTTTCACATGGAGCTCATTGATTCAGATGCGACCCTTGAAGGATGGATGACTTGGAATAGCTGGTGCCGGGAACTCGGCGACATGCGCCCTAAACTCAATTATTCACTTCGCTGTAGCTCTTACAACGACACGATTCAGGCTGCAATTCAAAGCCATGGTATTGCACTTGGCTGGAGCCGGCTAGTCGCGCACTTGCTCAACAATGGCGAATTAGTAAGAATAACGCCATACGTCGTTAAGCCCAAAGATGCTTACTACGTAGTAGTTCCAAACGGTCGAGAACTTGGCCCTACGGTGCATACGTTAGTCGATTGGCTACGGGACGATAGCCAGCTAAAGCATTGATAATTCTTATAAGCTTTGAATACCGCTTTTCGCATAACCCTGAGGCATGCGAATGTGAGAATAAAGCACGTTGACGGGGTAACCCTCTCTTTCGATATTGTATCTGCCGCCACTTATTGACTATTAGCTTGAGCGAGACCGATGATGACTATTACTACCGTGAAAACGCATCGCGAACTTCTAGCCGACCGCACGCCCGGACATGGTATGCCTGGCGACTTGTTTGGTCGCCAAGATATTTTTGAGACCGACGTAGACATTTTTTTCACCAAACATTGGATCTTGGTTGGAGTCACAGGCGACATTCCCGAACCCGGTGATGTTTCTACAATTGATATCGGAAAGTCATCCATCATACTGGTACGCGATGATGACGAGCATGTGCAGGCTTTTCGTAATGTATGTCGTCACCGCGGGGCTCGCTTGAAACAGGCAGGCAAATCGACGGTGGGCATGTTGGTTTGCCCCTATCATCAGTGGAGCTACGATTTAGATGGAAGCTTAAAACATGCGGCCCACATGGGTCAGAGCTTTGATCCTAAATGCAAAAGCCTGATCCCTGTCCATACCAAGGTTATCGGCACACATATCTTCGTCTGCTTGGGCGACGAGCCGCCAGAAGACATTCTGTACCTTGACCAAATGATGACGCCGCGCTTCGCTCAATATGACATCACCCGTTCAAAGATTGCTCACGAATCGGAAATCATCGAGAACGGCAATTGGAAGCTGGTAATGGAGAATAACCGCGAATGTTATCATTGTGCCGGCACCCATCCTGAACTGACAGCTTCTTTCTTGCCTGAAGATTTCGGATTTTGCACAGATGGGCTCGGTGAGGATTCACTTCAGGCATTGGAGGAATATCATCGCCGTAACGCTGAAACCAAGGAGAATTGGGAGAGCGAAGGCTATATCTGTGACGCCATCGAACACTTGGGTGAAGAAGCGGTGACTCAATTCCGCTCTCAGCGATTGGTGATTGCAGGCAACGGCGAATCCCAAACGCTTGATACCCGTGTGGCGTGCACCCGCCTGTTTGGTGAGCTCACCCGCCGTGGTTTGGGCGACATGCATCTCTGGACGCACAACTCGTGGACTCACATCATGAGTGACCATGCAGTAGTCTCCTACATTATTCCGCTGGCTCCTGACAAAACGTTGGTGCGGACTAAGTGGCTCGTGCATGCGGATGCCATCGAGGGCGTCGACTACCAAGTGGATAAATTGACCGAAGTATGGGCTGCAACAAATCTCCAAGATGCCAACCTCGTTGGAATTACCCATAGCGGCACTCAAGACCCTGCTTACACGCCTGGGCCGTTCTCGGCGTTCACCGAATCCTATGTCGACCAGTTCTCTCGCTGGTATGCCGCGCGCTTGACCGCGCATGGCGTGTGAGTCATGAACATGACTACTTATGAAAGATTAGTGCCCCCTGAAACCGCTAATGCAACTCAACGATTTACAGACCCAGAGACTTGGGGCGCGTTTGGCTCACAATGGAACAGCGGCGAACAGAAAACATTGCAGTGTTGCGCTGTGCGACAGGAAACGCATGATGTAAAGACGTTTATTTTTCGGTGTGCTGACTTCAGCGCGCTGAGTTTCGAACCGGGGCAATTCATCACCATTTCGCCAGTCATCGCGGGTCAGACTGTAGCTCGGTGTTATACCGTGTCGTCATCCCCTACTCGGCCCTTCGCATTCTCCATTACCGTCAAGCGCGTGCCTGGCGGAGCCGTGTCCAACTGGTTGCATGACAATCTAAACCCCGGAGATAACCTGCGGGCTTCGGGCCCTGCGGGGAGCTTTACACCTGTTGGCCATCCTGCGACTAAATTGTTGTACCTGTCCGCAGGTTCTGGCGTAACACCATTGATGTCAATGACCCGAGCTGTCTTCGATATGGCAGGAAACCTCGACATTGTCTTCGTCCATAGCGCTCGTACGCCCGTAGACATCATCTACTATGAGGAGTTGATGAGCATGCAAACCAGCATGCCTAGTTTACGAGTTATCAACATTTGCGAAGGACGCGGCGATAACGCGGGATGGCAGCAACCGATCGGCAGGCTGGATTTGTCTCTGTTACACCAACAGGTGCCCGACTTTAAGGAACGCGAGGTCTTTACGTGTGGGCCTCAGGGGTACATGGACGCGGTCAAATCGCTGCTCAGGGAGGCAGAATTCGATTTCGGCCATTATCACCAGGAAAGCTTCGACATTGCTGTATTGAATGAAGAACCGCTAATTGAGCGAGCTCCTTCGCTTAACCCGGAGGAGCTTTTCACCGTGACCCTGTCACGATCCGGCAAAACCTTCACTATGCCAAGTAATCAGACGGTCTTGTCGGCTGCAAAAAAAGCGGGCGCCATCGTTCCATCCTCCTGCAGCCAAGGAGTCTGTGGAACATGCAAAACCGCACTGTTGAAGGGCACGGTAGAAATGAACCACAACGGTGGTATCAGGCAACGTGAGATCGACAAAGGTCTGCGCTTGCTTTGTTGTAGCAAGCCCACGTCGGACTTAGTTATCGATCTATAAAACAGGCTAAAGGCGATCCACTAAAACTCCTGCCGTGTGATCCGCGCCAGAGTGCATAGCTGTTTGCACCGCTAGCGTCTCTAACCAGGCCGCCAATTGGCGGCCATGCAGTACGTCCAAAACCGCCAGTGACCGGCAGCTATCGCAAATGATTCCCTTAGGCGACGTCCATATTTTTTACCCGGCGACAACCAATGCGTATGCGAGCAAGTCGGGATCCATACTCATTGGATTCCTTGCGTTGGCTGGTAATCCTTCCCTGCACCAAGGTACATCAGCGTCGAGTTGCCCACCAGCAGCACAGCGAGCCGAATGTTACTAACGCAGCCCCTTGCCAAAAATATATCTGCAACCCTGTGCTCAGAATGATAATGCTCATCAATGACGAGAGAACGGGCGCCGAGTAGGAAACAGCTGCCAAAAAAAGCAAGTTGCCAGTCAGCAACCCTCTATTCCAACCGATGTACCCCAATGCCATTAGCGTAGCTGCTACCACCAATTCCAAAGCTGCTATGGGCTGCACGTTTGCAAGGCTATAGTCGCTAAGAAAATATTTTACCCAGAGGGCAACACTGGTCGCGACAAAGAATAAAACCGTGGCGTCCGTTCCTTTTGACAGCGGCTTTACCACACCGGCGTTTTTCAAGGTAGGGCCGGCTCAGCGGGATGCATCATTGCCTCGCGACTGAGCGAAAACCCGAAACTTAAGGTATTGCTGGTGGAAGCCGGCGGGCGTGACCGCTCGTTAATCATCGATATGCCTGCCGCCCTGCCCTTCGCCTACGGCAGCAAACGCTTGGGTTGGCAATGCGAGTCTGGCCCGGAACCGCACTTGAACAACCGGGTGATCGACGAAAACCTGGCAAAGTCCTTGGCGGCAGCTCATCGATTAACGCCATGATTTTTAATCGTGGCAACCCGCTGGATTTCGAGACTTGGGCCGCACAAGGGTGTTGCCGCTGACCGAAAACTGACCCAGGTGTTCAACTGCTCCTACTCAATTTTTGAGCAGGAGAGCACAGGGTGATTAGCATGGAAATGATGGGGAAAATTCGGCGGATGTATTTTCGCGACAAGCTGTCGCTGCATCAGATAGCCAAACGTACGGGGTTGTCGCGCAATACCATCCGAAAATGGGTCAGAGCCCCCGAAGCAATTCAGCCGGTCTACCAGCGGCGCGCGACCTTCAACAAGCTCAGTCCCTTTCACGAAATACTCGAGCAGGCACTCAAAGCCGATTCGTTTCGAGCAAAGCAGAGCCGTAGGAGCGCCAAGGCGCTCTTCGCATTGATCAAGGCCGAAGGTTACCGTCTGTGGCGATTCACAGCACTGCCCACATGGTTAAGGCTCCCGCCCATGCCCTTGTGAAAGGCATTACTATTGATCGCGATGTCGTTGAGAGCATCTGCCTGGGTGCTAGGTGCAGTGACTACAACTCAGCCCTCCGCGCTATGGGCCTGCTGGTCGGCGTGGTAAGACGAACGCACTAGCGGGCCGGAAGCGACGTTCTTGAAGCCCATCTTGTAGCCTTCTTCGGCGAACCAGGCAAAGGTGTCCGGGTGCACGAAGCGCTGCACTGGCAAGTGGCTGCGCGATGGCTGCAGGTACTGGCCCAGGGTCAGCATGTCAATGTTGTGCTCGCGCATGCGCTGCATCACTTCGATGACTTCTTCGTCGGTTTCACCCAGCCCCAGCATCAGCCCGGACTTAGTCGGCACGTGAGGCACCAGTTCCTTGAATTTCTGCAGCAGGGTCAGCGACCACTGGTAGTCCGAACCTGGACGCGCAGCCTTGTACAGGCGCGGCACGGTTTCCAGGTTGTGGTTGAAGACATCTGGCGGCTCTTGCGCAGTGATGGCCAACGCCACGTCCATGCGCCCACGATAGTCCGGGACCAGGGTCTCCAGCTGTACACCCGACGACAGCAAGCGAATTTCCCGCAAGCAATCGGCAAAGTGCTGGGCACCACCGTCGCGCAGGTCGTCACGGTCGACCGAGGTGATGACCACGTACTTCAGGCGCAGGTCGGCAATGGCCGCGGCGAGGTTTATCGGCTCATCGACATCCAGGGGTTTTGGCCGGCCATGGCCAACATCACAGAACGGGCAGCGACGGGTGCAGATGTCGCCCATGATCATGAAGGTCGCGGTGCCTCCGGAGAAACACTCGCCCAAGTTCGGGCAGGAGGCTTCTTCGCAGACGCTGTGCAACTTGTGTTTGCGCAGCAGTTGCTTGATGCGGTCGACCTCCGGGGAAACCGGGATGCGCACGCGAATCCAGTCCGGCTTCTTCGGCAGTTCTTCGGTCGGGATGATCTTGACCGGAATACGGGCGACCTTTTCGGCACCGCGCAGCTTTATGCCGGCTTCTACTTTTAGCGGTTTGTCGGTAGTTTGCTGAGTGTTCACGAGATGCTCCGTTACGATGAGCGCGAGCCAGCCAACGCCAGGATGAACCCATACTCGAGAACGAACTGGAGGTGACTTGCTGCAGGCGAGAGTGGTAGTCGTCACTCAGTAAGCAAGGCCCAGGCCAACACGCTGAACTTCCCACAGGAACACTACGCCAATGAATCCCTGGCCGCCCACCCTACTCATCGGTAGATCGACTGTGTAAAGAGCCGGCAGCGATGTTACACATTCAATACACAAACGCTTTACAGTGCTTTTCCAGGCAAATAATTTTTTCCTACAGCAGAATAAATAAACATATAAAAAACAATAACTTACAGATCCATCCTGCAATTGGCACGCATGCTGCCTATGACACTACCAGAGTCATATTTGATGAATAGAAAACCATAACAATAAGTGCTGGCCACGCCTGCCTGTAATCCTGCAGATGTGCCGGCCATAGCCTGGAGTTCATCCATGCATGATTATTTGCGCCCTAACGCAGGATGGCGTCACGAGCATTTCATGTCCCTGCCTGATCAATCCCCAATACAACGGCTGTCGGTTGAAGAGGGTTTGGATGCGGAACGTCTGTTGCTGGAGCGGGTTTCTGCCGGATCGCTCGAATGTGCATTGCTGCTCTGGCGCCCACTCGATTCAGCGCTGGTTATGCCGCGCCGCTTGAGCCGTCAGGCGGACTTCGATGCCGCTCGACACGAGTGTGCAGCACGAGGCTGGCCAGTCGCATTGCGTGATACCGGTGGTGAACCCGTGCCGCAGTCTGCCGCCGTTCTCAATATCGCATTGGCTTATGCCCTGCCTGTATGGGAGGACGAAGCGACTCGCATTGAGACCGCCTATTTGCGTCTGTGCAAGCCATTGCAGCACTGGTTGCATCGCCTTGACCTTTGCTCGAACCTCGGCGAAGTCGCAGGCGCGTTCTGCGACGGGCGTTACAACGTCAACCTTGAGCACCGCAAACTGGTGGGTACCGCCCAGCGTTG
The DNA here is from genome assembly GCF_024741815.1 of Pseudomonas sp. LS1212. Classification (NCBI taxonomy): domain Bacteria; kingdom Pseudomonadati; phylum Pseudomonadota; class Gammaproteobacteria; order Pseudomonadales; family Pseudomonadaceae; genus Pseudomonas; species Pseudomonas sp. LS1212. The sequence continues at coordinate 2,770,100 of NZ_CP102951.1, read as the reverse complement.
GCGTCGTCGCCAAAGCGACGGGCGCTGTGTGGTGTTGGCGCATGCGGCGGTGCTTATGGAGAATCAGCGGCAATCGATGGTGGAGGTGGTTAACACGTTCTACCTACAGTGCGGCATCCAGATCAGCTGTCGCCAGGATAGCCACGTGGCACTGGATGAGGTAGTTGCAGGTGCCTGGTCCATGGCAGGCAAGCTCTACGCTTGCTACCGGCAACATCTTTCTCGAACAGAACTCACTCTTGGCCCCTAGGCACGAAAATCAAAACACCTGTCGTCTTAACTCAGGCGATTAAAAGCGATGTTAATGATTTCCGAGCATAACGATGTCTGCGTCACAACAATCGGCCGCATTACAACTGTAACAAGGTTGGCAGTTGCCCTAGCACGCGCCATGCCAAATCAATTTCTATTCCTACCAGGAGTGATCCATGAGCCCAGTTAATACATCACCCGCGCAGCCCGGTACGCTACCAGGCATGAGAGGAATGCAGCATTTAGGCATAACCGTACCGAACCTGCGTGAAGCGACGGCTTTTTTTGTAGAGGTACTCGGCTGCGAAGCTTATTTCAACTTTGGCGCGTTCAAGTTCGAGGACGATTGGATGGAGCGGCATTTGAATGTGCACCCTCGCGCCACGATCAAAGACTTCCAAATGATACGCTGTGGCAACGGCACTAACCTGGAAGTATTTGAATATACAGCGCCGGAGCAAAACCACCGCCCGCCTAGAAATAGCGATATTGGTGGTCACCACTTGGCGTTTTATGTCGATGATATGGACATGGCAGTGTCCTACCTGAAGTCTAGAAATGTGAGCGTTCTCGGCACGCCGAGTACCTTTACTGAAGGTCCTGCGGCTGGCCTGACATGGGTATATTTCCTTGCCCCGTGGGGATTGCAGATGGAGCTGGTCAGTTTCCCTGCCGGCCTTAACTACGAAAAAAATCACAGCCGTCTACTGTGGGATCCTCGCACACCCAATAAGTGAACCAGGTACTGAGCACATCCCGGACGTGCTCAGTTCATTACGCTACCTGTTCTCTATCCCCCCCACGCTGAACCGACCGACGCTGTAAACCAGATTACAGTCGCTTTACAGCTGTAATGGGCATTGCTTTACAGCTGATCTATCACACGTGTTAATTGGATTCTATTTAAATAAAAAATCCATTTAAATCATTAGGTTAAAGAACATCCAAGATATTGGCATACAAACTGCAAATAGGCGTATGAGGGGCAAAAATAAACGCCTCGAAACCATAACAAAAAGTGCTGGTCACACCTGTTCCCACCCTGCAGATGTGCCGGCAAAAGCCTGGAGCTCTGCCATGCATGATTCTTTGCGCCCCAACACTGGATTCAGTCGCAGGCGTTTCATGTCTCTGTCCGGTCAATCACTGCTTGCATTGGGCGCAACCGCCGTGGTCGCACAACTGATCCCGGTAAAGCTTTTGGCCGATGAGACTGCACCTGAGCTACCCGCCGGCCTGCTGCGCATGGGACGAGACGTTTACCCCCATGATCGCATCACCGACGAGTACTACATTCGCCCGCTGGCGACGCTGATTAAAGAACAGCCCACGCTGATCGATCAGGGGCTCGGTGATTTACAAAAGCGCTCGATGAAAACCTATGACATGTCATTCGACCGCCTTGAAGAAGCCCAGCGTGTCGCATTGCTGGAAGCCATCGAAGAAACACCGTTCTTCAGCGCCGTGCGCACCGCGCTGATGTTCGGCCTTTATGACAACAAGACACTGTTTCCGCTGTTCGGCTACGAGGGCTCCTCTTGGGAAAAAGGTGGGTATCTCAATCGAGGTTACAACGATATCGACTGGCTCTGAATCGGCGCATCGCACACGCACGCTCGCAGTACAACAAGAACAATATGAGGTACAGACAATGACAACTTTTGCGCATGACGACGACAGCGTCGTGGTCATCGTCGGCTCGGGCGCCGGTGGCGGCACGCTGGCCAATGCCCTGGCCAAACAGGGCATCAATTTGGTGGTACTGGAAGCAGGCAAGCGCTACGGCATTGGCGATTTCGAGAACGACGAATGGGCGATGTTCAAGAAAATCTCCTGGCTGGACAAACGTGAAGCTGCAGGGCCCTGGCACCTGAGCAAAGACAACCCGCAATTGCCGGCCTGGATCGTCAAGGGCGTGGGTGGCAGTACCGTGCATTGGGCCGGCATTTCTCTGCGTTTTCGTGATTTCGAATTCAAGATGCGCAGTGTCAACGGCGAGTTGCAGGGAGCCAACTTGCTGGATTGGCCGCTCACTCTTGAGGAGCTGGAGCCCTGGTACGTCAAGGCCGAGCAGCATATGGGCGTCACCGGGCAGAGCACCGGAATGCCGTACCACCAATGGCACAACTCCTTCAAGGTGCTCGCCACCGGTGCCAAGCGCGTGGGTTACAAGGAAATCCTCGCCGGGCCCATGGCAATCAATACACAGCCCTATGACGACCGCGCGCCCTGCGTGCAGATCGGCTTCTGCATGCAAGGCTGCCGCATGGGGGCCAAGTGGTCGACGCTCTACACCGACATTCCCCGCGCTGAGGCCAGCGGCCATTGCGAAGTGCGCTCTGAAGCCATGGTGCTGAAGATCGAGCACGACGCCCAGGGCAAGGTGAATGCCGTTGTGTATGCAGACGCCAAGGGCAATATCCAGAGGCAGAAGGCGCGAGTGGTATGCGTGGCCGGTAATTCCATCGAATCGCCGCGCTTGCTGCTCAACTCCGCCTCATCGATGTTTCCCGATGGCCTGGCAAATTCCTCTGGCCAGGTCGGGCGCAACTACATGACCCATACCACTGCGGGCATCTTCGGCGTGATGCCCAAGAAGGTTCACATGTACCGCGGCACCACCTGCGCCGGGGTGGTTTCCGACGAGTCTTACAACAACCCCTCGCGCGGCTTCATCGGCGGCTATCGAATGGAGATTCTCTCCTTGGGCCTGCCGTTTCTTTCCGCGTTCCTCGACCCCACTAGCAAGGGTTGGGGACGTCGTTTCGCCGCCCAGATGGAGAAGTACGACTACATGTCCGGCGTCTGGCTGTGCGGCGAGGATATGCCGGTGGAGAGCAACCGCATCACCTTGCATCCCAGTGAAAAAGATCAATACGGGCTGCCGATCCCGCGTGTGTACAAGGGCGATCACGTCAACGACGCGGCGATGCGTGTGCATGGCGTGGCACAGACCGCCAAATGCTATGAAGCGGCCGGTGCGACCGAGGTAATCGAACTGCCTCCCTACCCAGCCAGCCACAACATGGGCACCAACCGCATGAGCGCCAAGGCGCGTGACGGCGTGGTGAACAAGTGGGGGCAGAGCCATGACATTCCCAACCTGTTCATTTCCGACGGCAGCCAATTCACGACCAGCGGCGGGCAGAACCCGACCCTGACCATTGTTGCCCTGGCCCTGCGCCAGGCCAACCACATCGGCACGCTGCTCAGTCAGCGCGCATTGTGATGCCTCCCAACCCCACTCATGGAGTCGACCTCATGACCGTACCGAGCAACGCGCAGCGCCTTTGGATGTTCGAGCAGATGCTCGTCAGCCGCCATATGGAGGAAGCCATCGAGCGCATTTACATGGAAGGCAAGACACCCGTCTTCAATATGGCCAAAGGCCCGATTCCCGGCGAGATGCATCTGTCCAACGGCCAGGAACCCTGTGCCGTCGGCGTTTGCGCACACCTTAACGCCGAGGACATCGTGACCGCCACTCACCGGCCGCATCACATCGCCGTGGCCAAGGGTGTGAATCTGAACGAGATGATGGCCGAGATCTTCGGCAAGAAAACTGGCCTTAGTGGCGGCCGCGGCGGCCATATGCATCTGTTCGATGGACGGGTGAACTTTTCCTGCTCCGGGATCATCGCCGAAGGCATGGGCCCGGCGGTTGGCGCAGCACTGTCGCGGCATATGCAAGGCAAACCCGGTGTCGCAGTCGCCTTCCTCGGCGACGGTGCTGCAAACCAGGGCGCCTTCCATGAAACCCTGAACCTAGCGGCACTGTGGAAGCTGCCGGTGGTATTTGTGATCGAGGACAACGCCTGGGGCATCTCGGTGGCCAAGTGCAGCGCCACCCCGATTAAACATCACTATGTGCGCGCTGCAGCCTATGGGATGCCCGGTGTGTACGTGGCCGACAATGATGTAGACGCCGTCTTCGCCGCTGCCGCCCAGGCCATCGTCCGCGCCCGCGCCGGTGAAGGGCCCACCTTGATCGAGATCGAGACCCATCGCCTGGCAGGCCATTTCATGGGCGACGGCGAGCAATACCGCCCCGAAGGCGAGAAAGCCGCGCTGCTCAAGAGAGACCCGATACCGCGCTACCGCCAGCAATTGCTCGACACGGGCGTGTTGACCGAGCTCCTTGCCGCTGAAATCGACGCGCGCGCCAAAGGATTGATCGAAGAGGCTGTGCAGTTCGCCCGCGACAGCGCCTACCCGGCGCCAGAAGAAGCCCTCGAATATGTATTCGTTTAATCGCCAGAAGCTTGCCGCCCGGCATTGCCAATGCAAGGCCGAGGCAATCTTCAGCTGAGCCCTAATTACGCAGGAGTGATTTCATGTCCACAGTAATCAAAGAAAGGAAACTGACCGTCGCCCGTGCAATGGCCGAAGCGATAGCTCAAGAAATGCGCCTGGACCCCCGAGTATTTGTGATGGGCGAGGATATCGGCCAGCTTGGTGGCGTATTCGGTAATACCCGCGGCCTGCACGAAGAATTCGGCGGTGAGCGGATCCGCGATACGCCGATCTCGGAAACCGCCTTTATCGGTGCCGCAGTGGGCGCCGCATCCGATGGCATGCGCCCCATCGTCGAACTGATGTTCGTCGACTTTTTCGGCGTGTGCATGGATGCCATCTACAACCTGATGGCGAAGAACACCTATTTTTCCGGCGGAAAAATTCCAGTACCAATGGTGCTGATGGCTTCCACAGGCGCCGGCTACTCGGACGCTGCCCAGCATTCGCAATGCCTGTACGGCACCTTCGCGCACTTGCCGGGCATGAAAGTGGTAGTGCCGAGCAACGCCTATGACGCAAAAGGCTTGATGACGGCCGCGATCCGCGACGACA